>NZ_CP007141.1:1521805-1843610 GCF_000816145.1 Pseudothermotoga hypogea DSM 11164 = NBRC 106472
CACTGTAGCCGACGAACCAGTGTAGTTCAAGATTACCCGTGGCGATGATCAAGTCCGACTCAGCGACTAGTCTGAAGACGTCCACGGGAGTTCCCCGACTCGTCTCACCGATGTACACGCACTCATTGATGTCGTGGTTGATACAGTCGTAATGTTCGAACGCTTCTTCACCGACGGCTTTTTTCATCTCCTCTTCGCTCATCTTCCTGTGAAAACCAAGTGCGAAGACGATCTTTATCTGTTCACGTTTCACGCCCGCCCTACTCAGTTCGTCCAGAATCGGAGGAACGATGATGTGCGAAGGACTCGGACGCGTCAGGTCGCTCACCAATATGGCGATCTTCCTTGGTTTCATGTTTTCAACGATTTGCGTCAACGTAGGACTCGCTATGGGATTGTCCAAAGCCCTGCGGACTTCGCCGAACGGATCATCGACGCCCGGAAACTCTGTTTTGGGCGAAAGAATCTCTGTGTGATCCGGAACGTCGATTTGTAGCTGTTTTTCACCGTATTTCAGAGAGACTTTCATGATAGCTCACCTCACAGGGTGGGTTGTGTGAGGTAGATGCCGAACTCGTGGTGTCTCAGCATCTCACTTTTGGTCAATTTGCCGTTCAGAACTTCGATCAACTTGTGGAACAGTCTTTCTCCGGCCTGCTGGATGGTCGTCTTTCCTTCGAGCACGTCGCTCACGTCGACGTCTATGTTGTCGCTCATCCTGCTGTAGGTCTTCGCGTTCGCCGTGACTTTGATCACGGGTGCTATGGGACAACCTGTGGGTGTACCTCGGCCCGTTGTGAAGATCACAACCTGTGCCCCGCCGGCGACCATACCGCTGACCGACTCAACGTCATGCCCTGGACTATCCATGAAATAGAGTCCACCCGTTGGTATGGGTTCAGCGTACTCGAGGACTTTCTTTATGGGTTTCGTCCCAGCTTTGTAGATGGCTCCAAGCGATTTTTCCTCCAGAGTGGTCAAGCCTCCACGAATGTTTCCAGGCGTCGGATTGACACCGCGGATGTCTTCACCACCTGCGAGAGCGCTTCGCTCACACCTGTCCACAAGTTCAAGCAGCTTTTTCGCCACCTCTTCGTTCACGGCGCGCCTGGCCAAAAGGTGCTCCGCACCGATGATTTCTGTGGTTTCTGAGAAGACCACGGTCGCACCCAAATCGATGAGTTTGTCCGCCACGTACCCGACAACGGGATTGGAAGCGATTCCAGAGGTCGTGTCCGAGCCACCACATTCGATTGCGACAGTGACGCTGGAAAGATCCACTTCAATTTCTTTAATCTCACACTGTTCCATCATCCTCTGTAAGATTCGAACGCCTTTTTCAATCGTTCTGAGCGTGCCACCCTCTTCCTGTATGATCAGACATTCGGCAGGTTTCCCCGTCGCACGCACCGATTCGAAGATCTTCATGGTGGGAACCGTTTCACAGCCCAGTCCGACGAACAACACACCAGCGACGTTCGGATTGCACGCCATCCCCTTCAACACGTTCACAACTTTCTTCTCGTCGTCCTTCATGTGGTTACAACCGTGCTGGTTGTGCAGATACACAACGTTTGGAAAATTGCTCGCGATCTCTTCCGCTGTCCTCGTCGCGCAGATCACCGTTGGAACGACCAAGAAATGGTTGCGAAAACCTATCTTGCCGTCTGGCCTGAGAAATCCTTTCAGTTTCACGATCGACGCCCCCTCACACCGCGCTGGCCCGTAACGTTGTGAACGTGGACGTATTGGCCTTTCTTGATATCCATCGTGGCAACTCCGATCGGTTCACCGTACTTCACCACTTGGACACCCTGAGGAATATCGACCAGGGCAAATTTGTGCCCGAACGGCACATCTTCGAGCAACTCCACTGTGAGCTTTTCTTCTCCCAGAGCCACAGTGACTCGCTGCCCCTTGGAAAGGTCTTTTATCGCGGTCGCCACGTTGTCCTTCTTTGAAAACGCTATGGCGTCCATCGTCTTCACCTCACGGAAGTTTTATCAAGCGAGACTGAACCAAGACTTTCTCCATCTCTCTGCCCATGTTGATTCTTTCTTTGATCTTCTTCAAGAGCTCTTCGTCGGAAAGCGGATTTCTCGCAACATTTTGTTCAATCGCTTTCTTCGCCACGGCGAAGGCCTCTTCGACGTAGACCTCGCTCTCCTCCATCGTGGGCACTATGTACTCTTCATGGATTCCTTTCCTGTATGCGAAGTCCGCTATAGCCTGAGCAGCCGCGATGCACATCTCGTCGGTCACTTTCGTTGCGCGAACATCGAGCACGCCTCTGAAGATCGCTGGGAAACCAAGAGAATTGTTCACCTGATTTGGAAAATCGCTCCTGCCGGTCGCAACGATCCTTGCTCCAGCTTCTTTCGCTTCCCAAGGCCATATTTCTGGCACGGGGTTCGCTCCAGCGAAGACGATGGCATCTTTGTTCATCTTCTTGATCCATTCGGGTTTGATCACACCCGGTCCACTCTTCGAATAAGCGATGCACACGTCCGCGCCGATCAACGATTCTTCTATGCCTCCACTGACGTTGTCTGCGTTGGTCTTGATCCACATGCGTTTTGTGATGGGATCGAGTTGCTCTGCACGATCTTTCGTTATTATTCCCTTCGAATCGACGACCAGCACGTTGCCGAGATCCACACCCATCTTCTCTAAAAGCCTTGCGAAGGCGTAGTTGGCACTGCCAGCTCCTATGAGGGTGATCTTCACCTCGTTTATCTTCTTACCAACTATCCTCAACGCGTTGATCAATCCTGCCAACGTGATAGTCGCGGTTCCTTGCTGATCGTCGTGAAACACGGGGATGGAGAGTTCTTCTTGGAGTCTTTCGAGTAGAGCAAAGCATTTCGGCTTTTCTACGTCCTCCAAGTTTATACCAGAAATGCTGGGTGAGAGCCATTTGCAGAACTGAACGATCTCTTCGATCTCTTTGGTCCCCACGCAGAGAGGTATAGCATCCACTCCACCCAAGTATTTGAAGAGCAAGGCCTTACCCTCCATCACAGGCAAGCCTGCCTCTGGACCTATGTCCCCCAGGCCGAGTATCCTCGTACCATCGGTGACTATTGCGATCGTGTTCTCTTTGTTTGTGTATTCGTAAACTTTCGAAGGATCTTTCACTATCTCCTGACAGACCTTCGCAACACCTGGTGTGTACCAGATCGCGAAATCGTCGTACGATCTCACTGGTACTTTCGGTGCGGTCTGTATCTTTCCTCTGTAAAAGGGGTGCAACTTCAATGCCTCCTCGGACGGTTTCTGAGCTTTCTTCAACAGTTCTTCGACGTTCTTCTTGTAGTCCATTTTCTACACCTCCATTAAAAGAATAGTCCTCTCGGGAGAGGTACATGCAGGAGTCTGCCGAGAGCGTACCAAAAAATGAAAACGATCGCACAGTAACCGAGCGAGTAAAGAACAAAATGCTTTACTTTCAAACTCCTTCCGGCCAGTATCGCGAATATGACGATACCGAACACGATACTTCCCAACAGAAAGCCCAAAACCCAATCCATCATGTACACCCAGAGAAAGCTCAGAATCGCAACGAGAAAGATATAGAAGAAATCTTTCAAGGAAATGGACCTTGCGGCGCTCGGACCCCGCTTTTTGAAAAGCACGAGCGCTCTGATCAGTAGGATCACACTCAAGATCACCAAGAGTCCAAGGACAAATCGAGGAAACACGGCGGATAAATAGTTGTACTGCGTTGTTTGACCGAAAAGAACGACACTGAGGATCAAGATAACAATTGGGGTCAATATCTCAGCAATCATTTTTGATCACCACCCGGAATAACCATGCGTTTTTTCATGATCACAGGCCACAGCAAGAAAAACACGGAGAGCAGGATGAACACCCAGCACAACGGCCTGGTGATGAAGATCAACCAAGGCTGTGGATACTTTTTTCCTATCAACAAACCTTGAACCAAGCCTGATTCGATTATGGGACCCAATATCAAGCCCAAAGTTATGGGACCCGCTTCGAAACCAAGTTTTCTCAGCAGAAACCCGAGAAGACCAAGCATGAGCATCATGTACACATCAGAGATGTTGTTACTCACGCAATAAGATCCAATCATGGTCAAGAAGATGATCGTCGGTGCGAGCAAGCTGAGAGGGATTTTGGTTATGAGCTTTGCCATTCCCCTTCCGAAGGCCAGACCAACCGGCACCATGACGAAAGTCGCAAGGATGACACCTGCGACGAAGGTGTAAACCACATCAGCCCTTGTTGTGAACAACTCGGCGCCTGGCCTTAAACCTTGCATTAACAAAGCTCCGTACAGGATCGCATCCACGGGTGTGCCAGGAACTCCGAGCGTCATCAATGGTACAAAGCCTCCACCCACCACGGCGTTGTTCGAAGCCTCCGTGGCTATCACACCTTCAGGAATACCAGTTCCAAACTTTTCTGGATGCTTCGAAGCTCTCACAGCTTCACTGTACGCAACGAGGTTCGCTATGTTTCCGCCCGCGCCCGGCAACACACCTATGATGAAACCGATGACTGAGGCTCTGAGCAGATCGATCTGTCTCTTCATCACGTTGACGAACGTTTTCCAGAGCAAACCTTTCTGCACCTTAGCCTCCTGATACAACTGTTGTTTTGATCTGTTCAGTATCATCTCGATGACCTGGGGTATACAGAACAAACCGACCAGCGCCGGGATCAAACCCACACCACCGATCAACTCGGGTATGTTGAAGGTGAAACGCACGTTGCCCCCAACGGGTGCAACACCTATCGTGCTGAGCAGCACACCTATCAAACCACCGATGAAGCCCTTGAGGGTGTTGCCACGCGACAGTGAAGAGATCACTGTCAGACCAAATATTCCGAGCCAGAAGTACTCGGGAGGTCCGAACTTGAGAGCAACACGCGCGAGCATGGGCGCGAAGATCAAAAACATGAACAGACCGAACAGACCACCATAGAGTGATGAAAAGGTCGCGGTAAGGATTGCTTCCCACCCTCTACCTTGCTTAGACATGGGATAACCATCGAAGGTAGTGCCTATGTTGGATGGAGTACCCGGTGTTCTGAGCAGTATCGCCGAGAACGAACCACCGTATATCGCGGCCATGTAGAGTGAACCCAGAAAGACCAGACTGTCCGAAGCCGAGAGCCAGTAAGTTATAGGGAGAAACAAAGCCACACCCATCGTCGCGCTCAGACCTGGAAGCGCACCGATCACAAGGCCAACGCAGACGCCTCCCAACATCAACAAAAGAGTTTTCACGACGAACAGATGGGCAAAACCGTAGGCGAGGTATTGAAGACTCGACATGTAGATTCTTCCCCCTTTCAAACAAAAAACCCGCACCCTCGTGGGGTGCGGGAGGGAACGATCACTTTCCCTGAGTCTCTTCCCACAGCTGCTTGTAGTACGGTATCAACTCTGACACGAGCTTCGCAGAGGCAGCTTCATCGTAGTTCTCGATGACGAAGCCCATTTCAAGCATCTTCGCAACGAACTCAGGATTGTTGTTGACTTCCCTGAAGGCGGCCTCGAGTACTCGTTTCACATCCTCTGGTGTTCCAGGAGGCACAGCAACTCCCCTGTACGCTTTCTCAACCAAGTCTATTCCGAGTTCTCTAAAGGTTGGGAC
Source organism: Pseudothermotoga hypogea DSM 11164 = NBRC 106472 (assembly GCF_000816145.1). Classification (NCBI taxonomy): domain Bacteria; kingdom Thermotogati; phylum Thermotogota; class Thermotogae; order Thermotogales; family Thermotogaceae; genus Pseudothermotoga; species Pseudothermotoga hypogea. The sequence continues at coordinate 1,527,436 of NZ_CP007141.1, forward strand.
ATCTGGGAACAGTGGGATCCTCTCTTCGGTCGCCACGGCGATAACCTTCATCTTGTCCTTGTACTGTATCGCCATCGTCGTGTAGGTCATCAGACCATCGACGTGTCCACCGAGCAGCGCTGGAACGGCTGTACCTGAACCTGAGAAAGGAACATAGGTGATGTTCAAACCTGTGAGTTTTGCGAGCCTCACGGTTGCAAAACTGTTCGCAGAAGGCTGTCCACTGCCTCCCAGAGTGACCATACCTTTCTTTTTCGCGTACTCAACGAAGTCTTCGAATGTGTTAATTGGGCTGTCGATTCTCACCGCGAGTACACACGGGGTGGACTGGAAGAAGTAGATGTTGTTTATCTGCTCGGTCTTGTAACCAACGCCACCCTGAAGCGGTTGAAGGATGGTGTGCGGCAAGTTCGTTCCGTAGATGGTATAGCCATCAGGTTTGGCACGGGTCACGAGCTCTGTCCAACCGACGGCGCCTCCTCCACCTTCCTTGTACGTTATCACGATGGGTACTCCCAAGATCTTCTCCAGGTACGGCTGCTGCAATCGCGCTGTGATGTCAGATTCTCCACCGGGGGCGAAGCAGATGACGTACGTGATGGGTTTGCTTGGGTATTTCTCTGCAAGGACGAAAGTCACTGCAAACAGTGCAAACAGAACCACCAGCATACGGACTTTCATACTCTTTACCTCCTCACGAAAGGTTTGTACTGCTTACATTATAGCGAATTCACATCCAAAGAATCAAGCAACTTCGTTTTTTTGACACTCATGCCAGATGGGGCGATGAACAGCACAAAAAGCCCCGTTTCGGGGCTTGAGGTTATCCTACTCAGTTTATCCGTGTTTTCCTGTCGTCTCGCTGCTTGAACAACTTACAAAAACCTACTGTCCAGACGCTTCACTTTTCTTGAGGGAGAAATTCTCATTATGATGTGGCAAGAAAAAGATGAGCTCGCGAGTTTGATTTCGTGAAAGATAACACCAAACTCGATGGGAGTGTGCTCGGATCTGTAAGCACACTCGCGAATGTTCGGCAAACTTCAAAAACTCGTCTCCACCATTATGCAACGGCCTATGGAGTACTCGACACCGTTGTTCTTGACCAGATCTTCTATCTGCTTTGAACCCGCACCCGGTTGGAACCAGAGACGGTTGAAACCAAGTTTGATCGCCTTGTCCGCCACCTGAATGCCCACATCTGGTGGGACCACAAAGACTATGAGATCCACATCCCTGGGAAGTTCTTCGATGTCTCTGTAGCACCTGACGCCCTCTATGGCTTCGGATCTTGGATTGACAGGATAAACTTCAAAACCTTTTGAAAGAAGATCTCGAACGATCTTGTTTCCGTATTTTCTTCTGTCTTCACTCGCTCCGACGACAGCTATCCTCTTCACGCCGTTCAACTCCAATGTTTCACCCCCGTCACACATGGATGGGTTGGATGAGTCCATAACGTTGCATCGCGTTCTCCAATATGTGCAATACGAGCTCTTCATAAGTGAAACCAGCAGCTTCCGCGATCCTGGGCAGGTCGGAAAAGCCTCTCACCATACCGGGAAGGGGATTGATCTCCAAGAAATATGGATTCCCGTCCTCCTGCGAAACTCTCAAATCTATCCTCGCCACGTCCTTTATGTCCAGACTCTTGCAAACCTTTATTGCCATGCTGGTGAGCTTTCTCTCAAGCACAGGGTCTATCTTCGCTGGACAGGTGTAGTCGACGTAGTAGTCGGAATTCTTCTTGACCTTGTAACTGTAGAATTCTTTTCCATGTTTGAAGTGTATCTCCATGATGGGCAGAACCCTGTATTTGTTTCCTTCTTGTAGAACCCCTATCGTGAACTCTTTACCTCTTATGTACTCCTCCACGAGAACTGGCTCGTTGTAAATGGAGAACAATCTCTCGATTTCTTTCCTGTACTCGACCATGTCATGAACCAGGCCCGTCTCGGAAATACCCTTTGAAGAACCTTCCGCGTTCAACTTCAGTATCAATGGAAATCTCATGTTCTTCCTGAGCTTGTCATTCAAAGAGCGTATCACCTGGAACCTCGGTGTTCGTATGTCTTTGGTCAGAAGTACCTGCTTGGTCAAGGCTTTGTCGAGACACACGGCCAACGTGGTGGCGTCCGAGCCAGTGTAGGGAATGCCATAGAAACTCAGGATAGCAGGCACTTGAGCTTCTCTTGCCCTTCCGAAAGTGCCCTCAGCGAAGTTGTAGACGATGTCTACCCTCTCGTTCAGCAGCGTTGGGATGAACTTCTCAGGCACGGCTTCCATCAGAACGACTTCGTGGCCACCACTCTCAATGGACTGCTTGATGTCCATCACGACTTCCATCGAATCGTACTCCGCTTCCCAATCCTCCACATCGGGCCTCACACCACGCTGTACGTTGTACGCTAACCCAACTTTCGTAGAGACCACCTCCAGGTTTTCTTCAACTCGATTATCATCCCTTCGAACGTAAAAGATTTTTCATTAAGTGGATGATTCGTTGTCTTTTTTTCAACAAACAAGAGACATGAGCCAGTCGTAGAGAAAAGACAGGATGAAGCCACCTTCGTGGTCTGTGATTCTTCTTAAGCTATGACAAAAATCGCTTGCCATGGTATAAATTCTTCAAGAGGGGGGAATCACATGGACTTCGGTAAGAAACTCAGCCTTTTGATGAGCGTGTTGAGCGTTTCGAACAGTGCGCTCGCCAAAGCCTTGTCGGTGGACCCTTCCCTGATCAGCCGTTGGAGGTCGGGTTCGAGAATTCCCGCGAAAGACAGCGGTTACATCGAAATGATCGCTTCTTATTTGGTGGAACACGCCAAGATGGAGCACCAAAAGCTTGCCATATGTGAGATCACAGGCTGTGTTCCGGAGGCACTCGAAAAGGAGGAACTCAAAGAACTCGTGAAGAGATGGCTGATGGATGCACCCATACCCGATACTCGAGTGATAGGTGGTTTTCTGAGCAAGGTAGGGTTGTTCAGGATCCCCCAGGCTCAGGTGCAGTTTCCTACGATGACTCTGGAAGGACAAACGGCTAACTTCGAGGTTTTCTTTGGTAAAGAAGGAAAGCAACGTGCAGCGATGAAGTTCCTCCTCCACGCGATGAATTCGAAAGAACCAGGCACAATACTCTTGTACAGCGATGAGAGCGTCGATTGGTTCCTCGTCGACAGAGAGTACGCCTTGCGACTCGGCGCGACGATGATCGAGCTCACCAAGAGAGGCTGGAAGATCAACATGGTTCACACGTTGAGCAGGGATATTTCAGAAATGCTCCGTGCGATAGAGTTCTGGCTACCCCTCTACATGACGGGTTCTGTGACACCTTACTACAACCCCAAGTACAGAGTAACACTATTTTAGGAGGACTCTCTTCGTCGTGCCGAAGTTGGTGGCCCTCACCTGCGCGGCGTTTGAAGACTTCCCACAAACTGTGAACCTCCTAACGACGGAACCACACGTGGTTGAATTGTTCGAACAAGAGTACCAGCAATTTTTGAACACGTGCCGACCACTCATGCGCATACCGCTATTTTAGGAGGACTCTCTTCGTCGTGCCGAAGTTGGTGGTGGCCCTCACCTGCGCGGCGTTTGAAGACTTACCCACAAACTGTGAACCTCCTAACGACGGAACCACACGTGGTTGAATTGTTCGGACAAGAGTACCAGCAATTTTTGAACACGTGCCGACCACTCATGCGCATACCGCAAGTTGGTTCACAGGAGATGTTTTCACTCTTGGAAGACTTCGAAGATCAATCCGCAACGTGTCTTGTGATCAGCGATGGTCTGCCACTGGTCACCATGCCAGGTGAGGTCTTGGGGAGGATCTTGGAACGAAATTCGTTGAAAGACTCCGAGCAGATCCTCTCACACTGGAGAAAACGAACCGCTTCGTTCGAAAGGAATCTGAAGCAACATTCACACATTCACATCGTCGCACTGCCCGACGTCGAACAAGTGAAAGCCGCCAAAGGCGTCGTGGAACTGCCCGAATCTGGCGGTATCCTGTTCTACACGGTTGAAGAATACGTGGATCATCTGAAACATTTACTTTCTCTGTTGAAAAAGTACGAGAACTATCAGTTGTGCATCTCTCCAAGGAGCATGAGTGCCAGCGTGCACACAGCAGTGAAAGACCAGATCGGTGTGCTCGTGTTCAAGAAAGATCCTCCCGTGAGACTGTTTGCGATGAACCATCCGGACATGACGAACGCGTTCTACTGTTACGCCGAGGATTTTCTGAATAGACTGCCACCGCAGAGCAAGAACAAAGAGCAAGTGATCGAAACGATCCAACTGATGATACGACAACTCGAAAACCACTGAGCCACCGCTTGGATATTCACACCAATTTAACATTTCTTCGTGTATAATGTCCTGCCGTGAGGAGCTCGCATTTAAATAGAGGATGCTCCCGTCTTGCCAGCAGGCAAGACCAAAAAGGCCGAGGGAGGAGGTCGGTGAATGAGGATCTACGAGACGATGTTCATCATCGATCCACGACTGAGCGAGGAAGAACGTGAGGCTTTCGTGGAGAAGGTCAAAAGCATCATCACAGAACGTGTGAGTGGTCAGATCAGAGAGGTCAGCAGATGGGGCTTGAGGAGGCTCGCTTATCCCATCGCCCACCAGAGTGAAGGAGACTACACTGTGATCTTGTTCACGGCTGATCCAGCGAACGTGAACAGACTCGAGGAATTTTACCGCGTCACACCACAGATAATTCGCTGGCAGACCTTCAGAAGAGAAGACCTCGAGAAGAAAGAAAAGAAAGTGGCACAAACGAGCAACGTCGAGCAGAGGGAGTAATCCGTCGTGCCGTATTACAACCGCGTGATCTTGGTGGGTCGGCTCACGAGAGATCCAGATACGCGCATGACGACCACAGGCTCTGCGGTCGCGTCCTTCACCCTCGCCGTCGACAGGCCCCCGAGGTCCTCAGACGGCCAGAGAACGACGGATTTCATAAGGATAGTGGCGTTCAACAAACTCGCGGACTTCGTGAGGTTGTATCTGAAGAAAGGCCAACTGGTCTTGGTCGAGGGAGAGCTGAGGATAAACAAGTGGCAGTCCCGCGACGGGGCGAACATGACCACACCTGAGATCTGGGCGAGGGACATCAGGTTCATGGAGAAGAAAGCAGCAATGGAAGAAACCGTCGAAGAGATCGAGAAGTTCGAAGAACCGATCGTCAATCCCGAAGATATCTTCGGTCCTGAAGAAGAACTGGACAGTGAAGACGAAGATAAGCCACCGTTCTGAGGAGGTGTCCGTGTGGACCAGCAGAGGAGAAGGAGAAGGAAGAGAATCAAGAAATGTAGGCTCTGCGAAATGAAGATCGAGTACGTGGATTACAAAGACATCAGACTCCTGAGCGATTATCTGAACGAAAAAGGCAAAATCATACCCAAACGTGTGACCGGCAACTGCGCGAAACATCAGAGGATGATCAAAGTCGCCATAAAGCGTGCAAGACACATGGCTCTTTTGCCGTACATCAAGATGTGAAACACTCGACAATCGATTCTTAACGGGAGGGACTTTGAGTCCCTCCGTTTGTTCTGGGAGGGAATGAAGATGAAGAAACTCGCCGTGGTTGCCATCGGTGGGAACGCGGTGAACAGACCCGGAGAAAGACCCACAGCAGAGAACATGCTCAGCGCTATCAAAGAGGCGATGGGCTATCTCGTCGACATGCTCGATGAATACGACATCGTGATCACGCACGGGAACGGTCCGCAGGTGGGGAACATACTCATCCAGCAGGAGATGGCAAAAGAAGTCATTCCTCCTTTTCCCATCGACGTGAACGACGCGCAGACTCAAGGAAGTCTGGGTTACATGATCGTCCAGGCCTTGAGGAACCGACTCGCAGAGAGAGGCTTGAACAGAGAAGTTGCGGCATTGATCACGCAGATAGTTGTCGACAAGAACGACGAGGCGTTCAAGAAACCTTCCAAACCCGTTGGACCGTTCTACACGGAAGAAGAGGCCAGGAAACTCATGATGGAGAAAGGTTGGATCATGAAGGAAGACGCGGGCCGTGGTTGGAGAAGGGTCGTACCTTCACCTAAGCCTCTGGACATAGTGGAAAAAGAAGTCGTGCGGATGCTTCTGAAGAACGGTGTCATCGTTGTCGCGGCTGGTGGAGGCGGAATACCCGTCGTGAGAGAGAACGGCGTTTTGAAAGGTGTCGAAGCGGTGATAGACAAAGATAGAGCGAGTGCACTCTTGGCGATAGAGATCAACGCAGACGAGTTGATCATTCTGACGGGGGTTGAAAAAGTCGCGCTCAACTATGGCAAGCCGAATCAAACTTTCGTGGACAAACTCACTGTTGAAGAAGCCTTGAAATACTTGAAGGAAGGCCATTTCCCTGCAGGAAGCATGGGACCGAAGATAGAAGCGGCGATCGATTTTGTCACGGCCACCAGCAGAACCTGTCTGATAACGGACATGAAGAAGCTCAAAGAAGCTCTCTCTGGTGAAACAGGTACGAGAATCGTCCGTGAATGAGGGGTCTTCTCAAAGGCAAATTCGTGTGGTATATTTATGAAGGAACGGTGGGTGCGTAGCTCAGAGGAAGAGCGTCTGCCTTACGAGCAGAAGGTCGTAGGTTCGAGTCCTGCCGCACCCACCAAAGGAGTGGCCAGGTAGCTCAGTTGGTAGAGCACTGGACTGAAAATCCAGGTGTCGGCGGTTCGATTCCGCCCCTGGCCACCAACGAGCCCGGCGCACGCCGGGCTTTTTGTTTGACTCGCTTAAGTATTCTGGACTTTGGTTGTTTTTCTATTTAGTGTGTGGCTCAGTAGTAATGATCGGAATGGGCCCACTCTTTGGGGGAAGTTCAGTAGGATGATGTTAAGATTATTTAGTTAACGTTTTGGTAACTCAATTGTCTTTTTTTGTTTGTTTCGTATTATAGAATCTGGTTGACTCTCTTACTTATCCGTCTTGTTTGGAGGAATTGATGCCTCCATGGCAAAGACTCTTAGTTTTGCCAATCTCAAGGGAGGAACTGGGAAAACCACACTATGTTACAACATCGCTGCTCTGTTCGTGGATATGGGCTACAGAAGCTTGCTCATCGATCTCGACGCTCAAGCCCATGCTACGACCCACGCCGGTTTTGAACCGATCAAAATAAAGAAAGGCGTCTTCGAAGCAATCAGTGAGTATCTGAAAAAACAGAGTGTGGACAGTCAGGTTATTCTTCGCCAGCAAGGATTGTCCATACTGCCTTCCAACTCCAAGACAGTGCTTCTGGAGGAAGAACTCGCATCGCTCACAAACAAGGAAAGTGTCTTGAAAGACTTCCTCATGGAGCTTGACAGAGACTTCGATTTCATTTTCATAGACACCCCACCTTCTTTAGGGTTAACAGTCTTGAATGCACTCGTCGCTTCTGACTACCTTTTGATACCCGTGAGGTTCGACTTTTTCTCCCTCGTTGGTCTGGCACAGATGATCAACTTCTACTACAAAGTCAACACAACGCTCTCGCCCTACCTCAAATTGCTCGGTTTGATACCAATTTCGATCTCAGCAAGGGCGCGTGTATGCAACGACGTGTTGAACGAGCTCAGGACCACCTTCGGTGAAAAGCTTCTGTTTCCAACGCTGAGAAACGACATCAAAGTTGTCGAAGCATCGAGTCACGGCTTGCCCGTTCATCGCTATGCACCCAAGAGTAGGGCGAGTGAGGACCTGACGAAGATCAGCCAAGAGATCCTGCGGAGGCTGACTTGAGATGTCGAAGAGGCTGGGTAGAGGTTTGGATCTGTTTCTTTCGGAGCCATCCGAAGAACAACTTTTCAGAAGCGCCGTTGAGCTTGAAGAGAACGGCGAGTGGCTCATGGCCTTTCATTTGTACATGATGGTGATAAACATGAGCGGACCTCACAAGGTCAAAGCTCTCAACAACGCCGCGGCTATACTCGCAGAACATGGCTTCGTGGACAAAGCGATCGAGTTTCTAAAGGAGGCACTCTCCATCGACCCATCCAACGAGCAAATAAAGGAGAACTTGAAAGCGCTGAAGGAGGAGCGATGAGATGATCGTTGGTATAGATTTCGGTACAACGAACACGTTGGTGGCTTACGTGGACAGTTCATTGAGAACCCAGATCATCGTCAATGAGCGTGGTTCTCGCATAACACCAACGGTCGTTTACTTCAAGAACGAAAAACAAGTGGTCGTGGGCGAGTTGGCAAAATCTCAGGCGCTCATTAAACCTGATAGAACCATCCTTCGCGTGAAGCGTGTGATGGGAACGAGTCGAACGTACACGATCTTCGATCAAACGTTCACGCCCTCGGAGATCGCTTCGTTCGTGTTCAGAAAGTGCAAGAAGTTCGCCTCGGAGTATCTCGGAAAAGAAGTCGAAAAAGCCGTCGTTACCGTACCAGCTTATTTCGACGACAACCAACGACAAGCGGTGGTATTGGCGGCGAAACTCGCAGGCTTGGAAGTGGTGAAACTGTTGAACGAACCCACCGCCGCTGCTCTGGCTTACGAACCAGAAGATCAGCACGAAAAGATGATACTCGTGCTCGATTTTGGCGGAGGTACCTTTGACATAACCTTGATGCGTCAGCAGAAAGGTCTTTACGAAGTGCTCGCCACTGGTGGTAGCACGAATCTTGGAGGCTTCGACTTCGACGAAGTGCTGACCAGGTGGATTTTGGAGACCATGCGGAACGAAAAGTCGATCGATTTGTCCAAAGATCCCATAGCGTTACAGCAGATATACACGCACGCTGAACAGGCGAAGATAGATCTTTCAAGCGTTCTCGAAACCAGCATCGTCATACCTTACATAGCTCTCTCACCGGAGTATGGGCCTGTTCATGTGAACGTCGTGCTGTCGAGGGAGAGATTCGAGAACTTGACCCGCTCCCTGTTGCTCAGGGCGCAACAACTGATAGACGACGTTTTGACACAAGCCAACGTTCGAAGCGAAGACGTGAACATCGTCATTTTCTCTGGTGGGATCTCCAGGATGCCCGCATTCAGAGAACTGGTTTCAAGAATGTTTCCAAACTCGCAGAAACTCGGAGGGATAAACCCAGACGAGGTGGTTGCCGTCGGTGCAGCAAAGATGGCCGCGATGCTGGAAGGAAGGTTGAACAGCATCGAGTTGAAGGACGTACTTCCACATTCGCTTGGCATCTTGGATGACAATGGCCAGTTCGTTCCCATCATCGAGCGCGGAACTATCTATCCAACCACGTCGACAAGGATCTTTACCAACACCGAGGACGATCAGGATCACGTCGTGATAAAGGTTCTGCAGAAACACGATGAAGAGTTGGTGGAACTGGGAGACTTCAAATTCTCCTCTGGAAGGCTCTGGAAAAAGGGTGAGGCGAACATCGCCGTCAGTTTTTCCATCACACACGATGGGACCTTGACCGTGACAGCCGAAGACATCAACAGCGGTGAGGCTCAGGATGTGACCATCCACGGACAGTTTGCCCAGATGAGGGTGCCAACACCCGACCCGCGGAGGATGGAACAGTTGTGGGGTATCGAGGTCTTGTGAGGGGGAAGGCTGTATGCAGAACGATGAGAAACTCAGAAAACTCACCGAGATCGAAAAGGTCTCTTCGCCTGAGGATGTGGATGTACTGATCGAGGCTCTCAAGAGCGACGATGTGCTCATCAGGGAGGCTGCCTTCGACAAACTCAAGCAATTCAAGTTCCCGCAAGTACCTGTGAAGGTCGCGAAACTCTTCAAAGACAGCGAAGCATACGTCAGAAACGCTGCTGTGCTGCTGATGGCGGAGATGTGGGATCTGTCGAAGGAAGAACTGACGAAACTGTTGCACGATCCAGACAAAGATGTGCGTAAGCTCGCGCTGGACAGTCTGCATTACGTGGTGGGCGATCCTTCCGTTGAGGATCTCATAGCCGTCGGTCTGGAAGATGTCGAATTGAACAACGTGATAGCCGCCGTTGAATATCTGGGTGAACTGCAAAGCAAAAAGTACACGGATTGCATACTCAAGTTGCTCGCCGAGGGTGACAACGAATTTCTATTGGCAACGTGCATCAGAGCACTATCGAAGATGGCGGATGAAAGAATTGCTGAGAGAGTCGTTCAGCTTTTCCCTGAGCTCGAGAGGATCGACGACATCACCTTGATGGCTTATCTCAGGTTTCTTGCGAGTTTCCCAAGAACATTGAAGAACTTGAGCTCACTGATCGACTTGGCCGAAAAGAAGTGGGACATAGCGCTCAAAGAGTTTTTGGATCTGTTCGCGGCGATCTTGGATACAACAGAACTCAGCGCGGAACAGAAGGACAGAATGTTCGAATTCCTCAGGCGCATCTTCGCTTCGGACATACCTTCCCCGAACAAGTACGAAGTGCTCCTTCTCATGGCGAGGTTGAATCCAGACCACGTGAAAAGAGAGATCGTCAACTATCTGTACAGCAACGATCCCATGATCCAGCTCGCCGCCGTCGAGCTGATCGACCAGTTCTCGTGGGTGGATTACCTCGATGATCTCAAGCACATCTGCGCGTCAGCAGTGGATGAAGATCTCAGGGCAGCGGCGGAGTTGGTGATCGAGAGGTTCGAAAACGTGGAAAGGGAATGATCGCCGTGTCGGTGAGCTTTGGTTTTGCTGAATTCAAAGAAATCAGGGATCTTATCCACACAAAGACTGGAATCTACATACCTGACGAGAAGATCTACCTTTTGAAGAAAAGAGTTGAGAAACGCTTGGCGGAACGATCCATCAAGAGCGTCGAAGAGTATGTCAAACTTCTCAGATACTTCGATCGCGGAGGCGAAGAGTTCGCCAAGCTGATAAACGACGTGGCTGTCAACGAAACTTACTTCTTCAGGGAGTTTCCACAGCTTCAGATCTTCGCGGAGTATTGTCTACCTGAGTATGTTGAACGGACGAAAACCAAATTCGTAAAGGTGCTGTCGGCGGGATGTTCATCCGGTGAGGAGCCTTACACTCTGTCGATCATATGTTCTGAAATGCTCGACAGCGATTGCACGTTCAAAATCGTGGCCGTTGATATAGACGACGACGCACTCGAGAAAGCGCAGAGGGCAATTTACGATCAAAGATCGGTGAAGGACGTGCCCAAGCTGTATTTGAAGAAGTACTTCAAGCAGGCGGAGCAAGGCTACGCGGTATCGGACGAGGTCAAAAAGTACGTCACGTTCTACAAGATGAACCTGCTCGATCGTGACCAGCTGTTGAGTTTGGGAAGAGACTTCGACTTCATCTTCTGTAGGAACGTGCTGATATACTTCTCCGACGACTCCAGGCGCAGAGTCGTGGAGACTTTCTTTCTGATGATGAAGCCCGGTGGCTACATCTTCTTGGGACATTCAGAATCGTTGAGCAGGATCACCACGCTCTTTGAACTCAGAAGAATGGGAAATGGCTTGGTCTATCGAAAGCCTCTGTGAGGTGTTGAAGCATGGCGAGGATCTTGATCGTGGATGACTCGAAGATGACGCGCGATTTTCATGCCTATGTTCTTCGTGCCTCGCGCTACGAGGTCGTGGAAGCCATCGACGGGGCCGATGCGATCGAAAAGTTGTACAGACATCCAGACATAAAATGCATCGTCACGGACATAAACATGCCCAACATGGACGGTCTCACGATGCTGAAGAAAATCAGATCCACGCCGGAACTGGCGCACATTCCAGTGGTGGTGGTGACGACCATAGACAGGCCCGAAGAGCAAATGGAGGCACTGAAAGCCGGGGCGAACTTCTATCTCATCAAGCCTGTGAAACCTTCGATCCTCGTGGCGAGCATTCGCATGGTCGTGCGGGACGGTGACAGGGTATGAAGTTCAAAGAGGACGACGTCGAGATACTCAAGGGGGTTCTCGAGGAATCTTCAGAACTTTTGAAGGGGTTAGAGGACAAGCTCATAATGCTCGAGCAGACCAAGACCAAAGAATCCGTCAACGACGTGTTCAGAGTGTTCCACTCGCTGAAGGGGCTCGCGGGTTTTGCGAACCTCAGCTTGATAGTCGATGTCACGCACGCGGTTGAATCCATCTTGAAACGGATCAGGGACGAAGGGGCAGCCATAAAGCCCGAGCTCATAGATCTGTTGCTCGATGCCGCTGATTTCTGTAAGATCGTCTTCGACAAAATCGCGGCAACCGTTTCAACGTACAGTGGCGGTGAATTGGAACTAATGCTCGAAGATCTCGGTGAGAAAGAAATCGTCGATCGCGCAAACAGTTACTTCGAGGAAAAACAAAAGGAACCACAACAGCCTCAGTCCGATCAACCGAGTATCGTGACTGAAGAATTCAGCAGGGAAGCGTTCTCCGACTTTTTGGACGAGCTGGAGGAGAACCTCCATGGTGCTGAGATCACGATGGTCGAACTGGAGAAATCTCAAGATGTTGGTCTGTTGAGGGATCTCATGAGATACATGCACAGCATAAAGGGTGGAGCGCGGTTGCTGCTCTCCATTTGTGGTGATTCGACATTGACCGAACCCGTCAAGAGCATCGAAAGGATATCCCACGCTTTGGAAGATCAGATTCAAAGGACGATCAAAGAGAATGCTCAGATGGATCTACAGTCCGTCTTTGAAGGGATCGATGTGCTGAAAAAACTTGCCAGCGCTTTGAGGACAGGTTCGATTGTGGAAGACAAGGAAATCGAGGCACTGTTCGCGCCGAAGGAGATCTCAGCGACAAATGTAGAACAAGGAGAGGAAGAAAGTGTCGAAGATCTCGCAACCAAGGAAGCTTTCTTCAACATTGCCTCTCAACTGGTCCAGTATGCGGAGTTCTTGATCGAAACACGCGCAGGCGATAGAACGGAACTCAGAAGGATCGCCGAGCCTTTGAAAGCTGGTCTCTTAATGATAGGCCATCCAGAGAAGATCGAGCTCGTCGACAAGATGATCGAGGCCGGTGAGTCAGACGACTTTCAAAGGCTCAAGGCTCTGGCCGACGAGTTTCTGAGCTGGTTGAGTGGCAAGAAGGTTGCGGCCGATCAAGTATCTCAACCGATCAGTTCACAAACCACCCCCGAGAAAGTCGTAGCGCAAACGGTGAGGGTGAACAAATCCAAACTGGATCTGATGGTGAATCTCGTTGGAGAACTGATCACGTTGAAGAACTCGTTGAAATACTTCCTCGCCGCCATCACATCGAGACTCCCTGAACTTCAGTCCGATCTCAAGGCCCTGAGTATGAGGTTTGAAAGGCTGTCTTATGACTTTCAAACCGCGGTGCTGTCTTTGAGAATGACGCCTGTTGGAGAGCTGTTTCAACGCTACAAGCGAACCGTCAGGGATCTGGCAAAATCGCTCAACAAGAGAGTGTCGCTCGTCACAGAAGGTGAAGACGTCGAGCTCGACAGGTCTGTTCTGGAACTGCTCAGCGATCCTTTGACTCACTTGGTCAGGAACGCGGTCGATCATGGGATAGAGCCACCCGAAGAGAGAAAAAGGCTTGGCAAGAACGAAGAGGGCAAGGTGGTCCTCAGAGCTTTCTACAAGGGTAACTTCGCTTTCGTCGAGGTGGAAGACGACGGCAGGGGTATAGATGTTTCAAGAGTGAGGATGAAGGCCATAGACAGGGGCATCGTCGATCAAGAGGAAGCTTTGAGGATGAGCGACGAACAGGTCCTGCAGCTGATCTTTCTGCCGGGATTTTCCACAGCCGAAAGAGTGACAGATCTGTCGGGCCGTGGTGTCGGAATGGACGTTGTGAAAACCAACATCGAGAGCATCGGAGGCAGAGTGGCAATCAGGACTGAGCTTGGCAAAGGTTCAACCGTGTCGATGATGATTCCCCTCTCGCTCATGGCGATCAAGGGTTTGCTCGTCAAGATCGGCGAAGAAAAATACATCATCCCAACAGACACCGTCAAGGAGATTTTGAAGGTGCCCCTCAACCGTTTGTACTCCTACAGAGATTCCTTCTTCGCAAACATACGTGGTGATGCGATCCCCGTCGTGTTCGCCGAAGAGTTGCTCACACAGGACCACGTTGAGCTGTCTCAAAAGCAATTCTTGTTCGACCTCGTACCCATCTTGGTCGTGCAAGGAGCAAACTCAACGTTCGGTGTCATAGTCGATGTGTTCCTCGAAGAGAGTGACTATCTCGTGAAGAGCGTTCCAGAGCAGGCGCGCGCTTCGAATTTGATCAGCGGTGCGACCGTGATGGGGGATGGTTCTGTGGTTCTGATACTCAATCCGGAAGGTCTCATCACTTGAAGGAGGGGTGAACGGATGGAAAGGAAAAGACTGGAAGTGCCAGAGAGTGAGGAAAAGAAGGCCGAGGAAAAACCAAAGGGAACTGGAATAAGATTGCGCGAAGACGAAGAGGAACTCAAGGCCAGAAGGGAAGAAGCTAAGAAACGTGCGCAAGAGCGTGCCAGAGCAAGAACCTTAGCCAAACGTCAAGCGCTCGCCGAAAGGATAGCGGGCGCATCGGAACAACTCCTCTCCGGGGTCGAACAGGCATCGGCAGCTGCAGAAGAACTCTCCAGAGCCGTCGAACAGATCGCTGCGGGAGCCGAGGAATCTTCGAGTGCAGCGGACGAAACGAGGGCTGCGGTGGCACAGATTTCCGCGAGTGCCACGAACATACAGGAAGTCATCAAGCAGATGATGGCGGATGCGAACAACGCCCGTGAGGCCACCTCGATCATGATGGAGAACGTGCGAGGCTTGATCGAAGCAGTCGAGCACACCGTAGAGAAGAACAAAGAATCTGCCAAACTCATCGAGAAACTTGAAGAGGAATCCAACAAGATCGGTCAAATCGTCAAGACAGTCGTGATGATCGCGGATCAAACGAACTTGCTCGCTTTGAACGCAGCGATAGAGGCTGCGAGGGCCGGCGAACACGGTAGTGGTTTCGCCGTCGTCGCTGACGAAGTCAGAGGATTGGCGGAGGTGTCCGAGAGAGCTGCAAAGGAAATAACGAACGTGGTCGACGAAATCGCCAACGCGGTGAAACAAACCGTGGCCGACATACAGAGAATCTCAGATGAATCTAAGCAACAATCCGAGCTCGGTATCCAAATAACCGAGGAACTCAAAGAGATCGCCAAGAGCTTTGACGAACTCATCAACCACTTCCTCAAAATCCAAAAGGACATGGACGAAGTGGCCCGAGTTGCGAAGGAACTGCTGGCGGCCGCAGAACAGGTGGCGAGCGGTTCAGAACAGATAAGCTCTGCCGCGGTGGAATCCTCCAAGGCCGTTGAACAACAGGTGAAAGCGTTCGCGGAGATCAAGACCGCAACACAGGAATTGGTCGAGCTCGCAGAGGAACTGAAGACGTCCACCGATACCAGCAAATCTTCCGAGACGGTCGCGGCGGCAGCCGAAGAACTGTCTTCGAACATCGAAGTACTATCTTCTGCTGCGCAGCAGATCAGTTCTGGTATAGAACAGCTCAGCAAAGGTGCACAGTTGCTGTCGGAGGCCACGGAGAAAGGCAGAGAGATCGCTTCGGACCTCATGAAGAGAGTCAGTGACCTCCAGAGCTTGGTAAGCTCAGACGTGAAGCTCTTGCGCGAGTTCATCCAAAAATTTGCGGACAACAGGGTCAACATCGAGAAGCTGATATCCAACATAGGAGAGGCGGCCCAGCGTTATGGTGACGCTGCCAAGAACGTCTCAGAGCTCGAGAGCAGGGCTCGAAGGATAACCAAAACCGTTGACACGATCGACAGGGTGACCATACAGACGAACATGCTCGCGGTGAACGGATTCATCGAAGCCGCACGCGCTGGCGAGTATGGTAAGGGGTTCGCCGTGGTGGCGAACGACATAAGAAACCTCGCCAACGAATCTGGTTCCAACGCTGAACAGATCAAGGATCTGGTGAGCAACATGCAGTACCTCGTTGCCACAGTCTCTGCGGACATAAACGAATCTGTGAGAACGTCCATGGGTGAAGTGAACAGAGCCAAGGAAACCACAAAAATCATAGAGCAAACGAGACAAGCGCTTGAGAAGCTCTTGGGCGCATTCGAGAATGTCAACAAGGAAATAGACCAGATCGCATCGGCAATAGAAGAAACGAACAAAGCGATCGAGCAGATCAACGCAGCTGCTCAAGAGTCCGCGTCTGCGATCGAAGAAGCGTCCAAAGGTGCGAGTGAGCAAGCCAAAGGTATCGAGGAACTGGCGAAAGCAATTGAGGAGATCGCCGCTATAGCAGATGAGCTTCAGTCGGAAGCGGGGGTGTAAAGTATGAGCACCTCCACTTTGGAACAGTACGTCACTTTCATCCTCGGAGAAGAGACGTACGCCGTCTCAGTGGCGAACGTCAGGGAGATCGTCAAAGCGAGTAAGATCACACGGATCCCACTGGCTCCTGCGCACATCGAAGGTGTGATGAACCTCCGAGGTGAGGTGCTGCCCATAATCAATCTCAGGAAACTCCTTGGATTGCCAGAACATGATCCTTCGTTGTCGAAGGTTGTTGTACTGACACGGGACGGTAAGACGCTCGGTGTGCTGGTCGACAGAACGGCTCAGGTCATCAGGTCGACGGAGAGTGAACAACAGGATGCCATGGCCGAGAGCAAATTCGTGAAGAGGGTGTTGCGAACTAACGCTGGAATGTGCTTGCTTTTCGACATCGATGAACTGTTCGAGGAGGGTACGAAGAAGTTCGAAGGACGAAGTTCCAGTGGATTACAAGAGAAAAGCACGGAAACGACAGTTACGAAAACGGAGAACTACACACAGTTGGTGTCCTTCGAACTCTCTGGGGGAATCTACGCATTCAAGATCACCGGGGTGCAGGAGATCATCAGGTACGTCGAGCCAACACCAATCCCAAGCGCACCTGAATACATGATGGGCCTGATAGAACTGAGGAAGAGTGTCTTACCGATCGTTGACATGAGAAGACTGCTGGACCTTTCTGCGACAAAGACGGACGAGTTCACGAAGGTGATAGTACTCAGAGCGGGAGGTTCACTCGTTGGGGTCGTGGTGGACAGGATAAGGGAAGTGCTGAGGATTGACGAATCGAAGGTTCTTCCACCACCCACGCTGGAACGTGAGAAGACGAAGGAGCTCGTCGGAGTCATTCAGAACGACGATGAAATGATTCTGGTGATTGATCACGAGCAACTCTTGGCGAACAGAGTTGTGGGTACTCGGCAACAAGAACAAGAAGAAACAGTCGAAAGGCTGGCGAGCGAGGAAGAGAAGCAGTACGTCATTTTCAACGTGGGTGGTGAGGATTACGGTGTTCAAATCGAAGAAATCAGAGAAATAAACAGATTGACGTCGGTCGCAAAAGTACCCAGGGCTCCGGAATACCTCGAGGGGCTCATGAATTTGCGTGGGGAGATCGTACCCGTGGTGGATCTAAGAAAGAAATTCGGATTGCTCACCGTTGAGAAGAACAAGCAGATGGAACGTGTCGTTGTCACTGAAAGCGATGGCAAGAAGATAGCCTTCATCGTGGATTCAGTGGTGGGCGTGCGGCGCATCCCGGTCAGTGCGATAAGTGATCTACCAGACACGTTGACTGAAAGCGAGTCTGCCAGGTTCATCTCGAAGATCGCGCGCATTGGTGAACAGGTGGTTTTGTTGTTGCAGATGTCCAAGGTGCTGAGCGAGAGAGAAAAGCAAACGGTGACGAACGTGGCTGAGAAAGCGAGTGGCAAAGAAGATCAGCAGTCGAAGAAGTTGAGACGTTTGAAATGAGGTGATCTTTTTGCCGAAGATCAGAGTCTTGGTCGCGGACGATTCCGCGCTCATGAGGAAGACGCTCAAGAGTCTCATTGAGTCCGACCCATCCCTGGTGGTGATCGACACCGCCAGGGATGGCGAGGACGCCGTTGAGAAGGCACGCAAACTGCAACCTGACGTGATAACCATGGACGTCAACATGCCAAAGATGGATGGTTTGACCGCTCTTCAGATCATAGTTGAAGAAGAGATAGCACCGGTGGTCGTGGTGTCTTCCCTCACGCAGGAAGGTTCAGTGACGGCGTTCGAAGCGTTGGAACTTGGCGCGTTCGACTACGTTCCCAAACCCGGTGGCACGGTCTCCTTGAACATAGGAGCGGTACGGGACGAGATCATATACAAGATAAAGGCTGCATACGAAGCCTCGAGGAGCACGAAAGTGATGCGGAGATTGGCTTCCGCGAAAAGCAAAGTGAAGATCGACACCTCCAAGAAGATCGTGACACCTTCTCCTGTCTCGGTGGATTTCTACGCGGTGGCCATAGGAATATCGACAGGAGGACCGAAAACCATCTACGATGTGCTCCCACAGCTTCCAGCGGACTTGAACGCCGCGGTGTTCCTCGTCCAACACATGCCACCCTCGTTCACAGCTCAGTACGCAGAAAGGCTCGATCAATATTGCCAGCTCAAGGTTGTGGAAGCGTCCGACGGCATGCAGGTCACACCCGGAGTGGTGTACGTCGGCAAGGGTGGATTCCACCTGAAGCTCCGCAGGGCTGACGGTGGTTTGAAGATCTGGCTCTCTCGAATCCCCAAACACATGTTCATGCCCTCTGCGGACGTGATGATGGAATCAGTCCTCGAGCATTTCGGACCGAAGACGGTGGGTGTACTCATGACAGGTATGGGAGACGATGGTGCCAACGCGATGGTGAAGATAAAACAAGCCGGTGGCTACACGATAGCCGAATCGGAAGAAACAGCCATAGTTTTTGGAATGCCAGCGGAAGCGATAAGGCGTGGTGGAGCTTGCGAAGTATTGCCTTCCTACGAGATAGCGAGCCGAATCCTGCGCAAAGTGGGGGTGAGGAGAGGATGAGCAAAAAGGTGCTCGTCGTCGACGATTCACCACTGGTGAGAAACTTGGTGAAGAAGGCGCTCGCTGGCAACAGTGAATTCTCTGTCGTTGGTGAAGCTTCGAATGGCAAAGAAGCCGTGGAAATGGCGCAAAAACTTGAACCTGATATCATCACTTTGGATGTGACGATGCCGGTGATGGATGGACTGGAGGCGGCAAGAGAAATTCTTAAAAGGAACAGCAGGGTCAAAATCCTTCTTCTGAGCGCGATGGGGGACGATTCTCTAATTTCTCAGGCCCAGAGTCTTGGGATAAAGCATTCACTCCAGAAACCGTTCAAAGCGGAGCAACTCTTGGAGGCGCTCGGAAAAGTCTTGGGGGCTTGATCTATGGACAAGAGCATCGAAAAGTTGGTTCTGGAAAGCTTCATCAAGTCCATGTGCAGCGTGTACAAGAATCTGACCAACAAGGAACTGATCATCAAAGGAGTAGAAAAGATGATGAGCCCTGCGTTCAAGTATTCCGGAGCGGTCACGATCGTAGGTTTCTCCGGCATGATCTCTGGTAGAATGATCGTAGCCATGCCCAAGGAGTTGTCCGCGATCGTGTACGAAGCTCTGGGTGGGGAGCAACCTTCAGATGATGACTTGTTGCTCGCCGTGGGCGAGTTTGGCAACATGGTCGCTGGCAATGCCATCACGCGGATAAACAATCATTTGAAGGATGCCAATGTGAGACTATCACCACCAAGTTCCTTTCTCGGAAAGGACCTGACTTTCTTCAATTTCAAAATGAATGCCCACAACATACTCTTCGAGTCGGAAGGTCTCGTCTCAAGGCTGAACATCGCGCTGAAGGAGGTTTAACGAATGATCGATGAACTTGCAAACATTGCCAAGCAAGTGCTCGTGAGCATGAACGTACAAGTTTCAGGAGTGAGACTTTCGAAGGATTCTTTGCACCTGGTCAACAGCCCTTTGTGTGTCGTCATAGGACTTGTGAACAAGAAAGGAGAAGAGAAGGGGATTCTCGGTTTTGAATTCAGCGAAGCGTTCGCGAAGTATGCCCTGAATTGTTTAATGCCCGGTTACAACGTGGACATGCTTTCGGAGATTGGCCTGAGTGCCTTGCTGGAACTTGCAAACATGACGTGCGGAAACATGTTGACCCGTATTTCACCAGATGCCGTGACAACTCCGCCCACGGCGGTATTCGGTAAAAATGCGAAGATGCTTTTGAACACGGCTCCTTGCTACAGGATGATCTTCGATACACCGAGCAGTTCTCTTGTGGTGAGCTTGAGCGTAACGTAGGAGGAAGAAAGATGGGGATGGTGTCGGTTCTCATCGCTGAAGACGATGCCTACTACAGAAAATACTTGGAGAAGTCGCTCTTGAGCGCCGGGTTCACGGCGAGATCTTGCCAAGATGGACTCGAAGCTTATCATGCGTTCAGCTCGGATCCGGCGAGCTACAGGATACTGCTTGTCGATCTACTCATGCCGAACATGGACGGTTTCGAACTCATAAGGCAAGTGAGAACAAACTTCAAGCATCTGTATCCCTACATTTTCGTAGTCACATCCCTGGGGGACGATGAGGACGTTGTGCGAGCATTACAAATCGGTGCCGATGAGGTCTTGATCAAACCGATAAGTCCTAAGAGACTCGTTGCTTCCGTGACTTCAGGTCTCCAAAAATTGAAACTGATCACTTTCGACGTCCTGATAGATTCCTTCGTTGAGATGTTGGACATGAGGGATCGATACACGGGGAGACATTCGAAAAACGTCCAACTGTTGGCGAGCTTGCTCGCTAAGCTGTACGCCGAGCAGGAAGACTTGACGAACGTGGACTTCATAAACGGCTTGTCGGCGGGTGCGGTTCTGCACGACATAGGAAAGATATTGATACCCGAATCCATACTGCAGAAACCGGATAGACTGACCTCTGAAGAATTCGAAACGGTCAAGAAGCACACGATCTTCGGTTCGCAGATTCTCGTCCAATCTTTGATGAAGCATCCAGAGAACGACGTTTTGAAATTCGCTCATGAGGTGATCAGATCCCATCACGAGCGGTGGGACGGAAAGGGTTATCCGGATGGATTGAAAGAAACCGAGATACCATTGGTGGCCAGAATCGTGAAAATCGCCGACGTTTTCGACGCGTTGACCTCCGATAGATATTACAGGAAGGCTTATTCTCCAGAGGACGCAATCAAAATCATGGAGTCCGATGCGGACGCCTTCGATCCGGAAATCTTTGCTCTGTTCCTCGAGCATCGCAAATTCTTCATGGCCCTCGAAAGGAGAAAGTACGAAGAAGCTCGTAGAAACAGGAACTCATCCAACTAATGTGAAGTATCAAAAAGCCCCTCGAATCGAGGGGCGAATCGTTTATGGGTCATTTCTTCGCAAAGTACAGCAATTCGGCCTCTATGAAGGGATCGAGTTCGCCATCGAGCACGGCGTCTGCGTTGCCAACTTCGACTTCGGTCCTGTGATCTTTGACCATCTTGTACGGGTGCAACACGTAAGATCTTATCTGATTTCCCCAAGCGATGTCTTTGAGCTCTCCCTGAATTTCTTCGAGCTGTTCTTTCCTCTTCGCGAGTTCCATTTGATACAGTCTCGCCTTCAACATCTTCAAAGCGACAGCCTTGTTCTGGTGCTGAGATCTTTCACTCTGACAGCTCACAACGATACCCGTTGGAATGTGTGTTATTCTCACGGCCGAGTCGGTCTTGTTCACGTACTGACCACCGTGGCCGGACGCCCTGAAGGTCTCTATCTTCAGGTCCTCGGGCCTTATGTCGATCTCTATGTCGTCTTCGATCTCAGGTATCACATTCACAGATGCGAAAGACGTGTGGCGCCTGCGAGATGCGTCGAAGGGTGATATCCTCACCAGTCTGTGTACACCACGTTCGTGCTTCAACAAACCGTAGGCGTACTCTCCTTTGATCAGGATCGTGGCGCTCTTGACTCCGGCCTCCTCGCCCGGCTGGAAGTCGAGCAGTTCAACTCCAAAGCCCTTCCTTTCAGCCCAGCGCATGTACATTCTCAGAAGCATCTGTGCCCAGTCGTGAGACTCCGTACCCCCGGCACCCGGGTGCACGGAAAGATAAGCGTTGTTGATGTCCAAAGGATCGTTCAAAATCAATTCCAGTTCCAAACGCTTTATGTTCTTCTCCAGCTCAACAACGATCTGTTCCACATGCTGGGCTATCTCGTTGTCCTCCTCGGCCAGTTCAAGACCGACATCGACGTCTTCGAAGCCCTTCTTGATCTTTTCGAAGTCCGTGAGCAGGTCTTTGATGTGCTGTATTCTCTTGGAAACTTCCGCAGCTCTCTTTGGATCTTTCCAGACATCGTTGTTGGATAGCTCCTTTTCCAGTTCCGCAAGTTCTCTGTTCAAACTTTCCGGCTCCACCAGTTTGGACAGACCCTCGAACTTGTCTCTCAGTTCGTCTATCTTGACTTTTGTTTCGTAAGCGATCATACTTTCACCTCTTTATTTTGAAACGCTTTATTTTCTCGTTTTTTTGTACCTTTCTTCGCTCGGCCCTGTTAACGATGTTGAACTCTTCATGAACGAGCCTGAGGTTTGCCAAGTCTTTCTTTGCCTCTCGCTGTGCTTTTTCTTCGTCCACTTTCACGACCCTGAACATGAGGCCGATCACCGTGTCCGTCACGCGGGACATCATCTCGTCGAACATCGCGTAGGTCTCTTTCTTGAACTCGATGATCGGATCTCTCTGACCGTAGGCTCTGAGATTGACGGCTTCCTTGACGTGGTCGACTTCTTCCAAGTACTGTCTCCAGTTGTCATCCACAACGCGCAGGATCAGAAACCTCAAGAATCTATCGTACTCTTCTCCGATCTCTTCCTTTTTGGCAGTGTACGCTTTCTTCAACTGCTGCAAGAGATACTCTTTCACTTCCCCAGAGGAGTCGAACCTTGCTCCGTCAAGGTTGATTATACCCCTTGGTAGAACGAGCAAAGAAGCTTTCAATCCCTCTAAGTCCCATTCTCTGCCGTTGCAATAACTTTCGATTCTTCTCTCAACAAAGTCTTCCATGAACCTGTCCAGATGCTCTTCTATGTTCTTTCCCTGTAAAATCCAGTCCCTCAGGGAGTAGACGTAGTTTCTCTGAGCGTCCAGCACGGTATCCATTTCCATCAAGTGTTTTCTTATGGAGAAGTTGATGCCCTCGACCTTCTTCTGTACCATCTCGACGAGCCTTGTGAGTAAAGGATGTTCGATGGGTTCTCCTGGTTTTATCTTCAAAACGTTCATGACCTTTTCGAGCTGTTCGGCACCGAAGATCCTCAGTAGATCGTCTTCGAGAGACAGATAGAACCTCGATTCACCAGGATCGCCCTGTCTACCCGAGCGTCCCCTCAGCTGGTTGTCGATGCGTCGGCTCTCGTGCCTTTCTGTACCTATGACACACAGTCCCCCGAGCTCTGCGACGCCTTCACCGAGCTTTATGTCCGTTCCACGACCGGCCATGTTCGTTGCGATCGTGACGGCACCTTTTTCTCCGGCCTTGGCTATGATTTCCGCCTCTTTTTCGTGGTACTTCGCGTTCAAAACTTGGTGCGGTATTCCAAGCTTCTTCAACATGCTGCTCAGCAATTCGCTCTTCTCTATAGACGTCGTCCCAACGAGCACGGGTTGGCCCTTCTTGTGACGCTCGACGATGTCATTGATTATCGCGGCGTACTTCTCCGCTTGGGTTCTGTAGATCACATCGTCATGGTCTGTCCTTATCATGGGCTTGTGCGTCGGAATGACGACAACTTCCATGTTGTAAATTTGTTTGAACTCTTCCTCTTCAGTCTTGGCGGTCCCAGTCATGCCCGCCAATTTTTCGTACATTCTGAAGTAGTTCTGGAAGGTTATGGTCGCATAGGTGATCGATTCTTCTTTTATGGCTACGCCTTCTTTGGCCTCGATCGCCTGGTGCAAACCTCCACTGTAGCGTCTCCCAAACAAAAGTCTTCCGGTGAACTCGTCGACGATGACAACCTCACCGTTCATCACAACATAATCGA
Source organism: Pseudothermotoga hypogea DSM 11164 = NBRC 106472 (assembly GCF_000816145.1). Lineage (NCBI taxonomy): Bacteria > Thermotogati > Thermotogota > Thermotogae > Thermotogales > Thermotogaceae > Pseudothermotoga > Pseudothermotoga hypogea. The sequence goes on from NZ_CP007141.1 coordinate 1,551,271, forward strand.
CATCCCTCTTGTACAGATGCAGTGCTTTAAGCGCGTTCAACAGGTGGTACAACTGGTTCGCATTTGCAGGATTGTACAAATTCTCAACACCTATCAATTTTTCGGCCTTCTCGATGCCTTTCTCTGTGAGGACCACGGTCCTGACCTTCTCGTCCACCGTGAAATCCACGTCCTTGACGAACTTCTTCGCCAACGATGCGAACTGTCTGTAGACGGATGCTCCGGTTTTGGAAGGGCCAGATATGATCAGAGGCGTTCTTGCTTCGTCTATGAGTATGCTGTCGACCTCGTCGACTATGGCGTAGAAGTGTCCCCTCTGAACTTTGTCGCTGAGATCGTAAACGAGGTTGTCCCTGAGATAATCGAAGCCGAACTCGTTGTTCGTTCCGTACGTGATGTCGCACTCGTACGCCTGTCTTCTGGAGATCTCCACCAGTTGAACCTCGAAAGCCTGAACGGCACGAGGATCCTTCATAGAGTCCTTAAGAAACTCGCCATCGAAGTCTTCAGGCCAGACAGAAAGGTTTTCTTCGATCGCCGACTCGAACAACTCAGGGTTCTTCCAGACGACCTCGTAAGATTTTCCGAGCTGGTTTATCACGCCGACCCGCAGGCCCAGAAACAGATACAGTGGACCCATCCAGAGCGCGTCACGGCGAGCGAGATAATCGTTCACGGTGACCAGATGAACGTTCTTTTTCGTGAGAGAGTTGAAATATAAAGGCATCGTTGCGACGAGGGTCTTTCCTTCACCTGTCTTCATCTCCGCCACTTTACCTTCGTGCAGCGCGAAGGCGCCGAGCAATTGTTCATCGAACGGGTACATGCCCAAAACGCGCTTGGAGATGATTCTCGCCAGCGCAAAGGCGTCGTAGATGAGAGATTCGTCGAACTCGGCTTGCTTCAGTTGCAACGCGCGTTGTCTCAGTTCTGCGTTCGTCGCTTTCAGCAGAGCCTGTTCTTTCTGCTTCACTCTTTCAACCATCTTTCTGTAACGCTTCAAAAGCATCTTGTTTCTATCCAAGAAAAGCATCTCTCACATGACCTCCATTCTGTAGACGAAAGATTGACCGTCGAACTGCTGGGTCAAAAAGAATTTGCCAACCGCGTTGATGCCCAGCATGGCTCTCAGAAGTGAACCTACGTCGACGAACACTCTGAGTATATCTTGACCTGCGTAGTTGCGCGAGATGTATTGATAAGTCACGTCATCTCTCACTCGTCTTCTGTTCGCGACTGTGTCGTACTGTGCTTTGCTCATGTTCGTCATGATGAGACGTCTGTCGGACTGGAAGAAACTCAGGAAACCATCCATTATGGGCAGTCTGATTTCACTTCCGAAAGACCTTGCACCGTACTTGATCAGAAACGACAGGTCCAGGTCCTTAGACAGTTCGAAAATCGTGACCAGTCGGATCTGATCCCCGAACAGATCACCCGTCATGTAGACACGCCCGGTGCTCGATTTGAGTATGTAGGAGACGATCTCGTAGATCTTTTTCACCTCGTCCTGAGCGCCCTGGAACCACTGAGATAGTGAATCTGCAAGATCCATTGGGCCCGCCGCGGTGGCAGAAAATGCGAAGTTCCCAATGAACGGCATGCCGAGCATACCCGTGGCTGAAGAGACGTACTTTTCCATGCCCGTCGCCGATCTCAGCTGCTGGCGGACCTCTATCTTCAAAGACTCACCGCTTGGAACACCCAAGATGGTAACGTACTCTGTATCAACATCGTTCGTCGAAACGAAGGGTCCTTTGAGGCGCAGCGTGTCTCTCTTAAAAAACCCGTACAGCCAAGCAGATTGGTTCAACAACTCCCTGACCGCTGGTTCTTCACTTTTCATCTGTAACTGTTCCAGATCGTAGGCATCTATAGCCTTCAAGAGGGCCGTTCGGCTACCAGAAATTACCAGATAACCTTCGTGCGCCGAAGCGAAAATCGCAACGTCCGTGTCGTGAAGGACCCAAATCTTTTCATTCTTTGTCATTTTCAGGTCCATCAACTTCGCCATGAGGCGAAGCAATTGCTCGGGTTTTGAAGACTTCATCACGATGATAGAGTTGCTGCCTATGTTCCGAAGCACCTGAAGATAATAGTTCAGATCCAGTGAGAAGAACTGTTCGAGAGCGAACTCGGTACCTTTTGCGGCGAATAGTATATCGTTCTCGAGCGCCTCGTACACGGAACTCATGGGCACTCCGACACTGATGCACGTGTTCTCCAACAGTGAAACGAAAAGGCTTTCCAGCGCAATCCTATCGTCCTTCAACATGAATCGAAACAGTGGAACACTGCTCAACTTGTCGTAATACAGCGAGTTACCTTTCAGGAGCACGAAAAAGTCGTAATCTCTTGGCACGAAAGACGTCACGTCTGCAACTGCGAAAACACATAGAAAAACGAGAAACACTGACCAGAATCGTCTCATACCTTACCCCTGCCCCGCGATCGGGTCCAAGACGCTTCCACAATCTTTGAGACCGTTTCGACGTCGAGCTTGTTCGTATCTTTTCTTTTCAGATGGAGAAAGTATTCTATCTGACCCTTCCCACCTCGCACCGTACATTCGGCAAGTCCAGCGGGATGCAGATGGTTCATCTCTGCACACCGCGCGATGTCCAGCAAGAGCTCAATGTGCGCAGATTCAGACTGCTTGACGCTCTTGCCGACTTCGAATTGTGGTTTCACAAGTACTAACGCTTCCCCTTCTGGTTTGAGAATTCTGTCAATGGCTGGAAGTATCAATTTGAGCGAGATGAAAGAAACGTCGCACAGAACGATGTCGACTTTCTCTCCGAGGACCTCTTCTGTCAGGTATCGAGCGTTGAAGTTTTCGATCGCAACCACACGTGGGTCAGCTCTCAAAGATTCGTGTAATTGGTTCTCTCCGACGTCCACGGCAAAAACCTTCGCCGCGCCGCGCAAAAGTGCAAAGTGAGTAAAGCCACCCGTCGAGGCACCGATATCGCAAACTGTCTTGCCAGAGAAATCTATGTTGAAAGCCTTCCACGCGCTCTCGAGCTTTTCTCCCCCTCTGCTCACGTAGAAACGCTCCTGAGAGATCAAGATGTCCGCGTTCTCTTCAACGAACTTACCGGGCTTTGTGCAGGGCGAGCCGTTGACGAAAACTCTGCCGAGTTTGATCAGATCGGCCGCTTGCGAACGACTCCTTGCGAAACCTCTCTTCAGGATCAATTCGTCGAGTCTCAACGTTTTTCTACCACCCAGCATCCTGACTCTTCAACCAGCACGATCCCCCAGTCGAAGAAACGTACCTTTCGAATATTTTCAAACTCGAAGGTTTGGTCAGTGTAGACTGTGGCCTTAGAACCTTCGAGCAAAACGCTGCCGCTCTGGCCTCTGACGAACCTTCCCTCGGTCTTCGCCAGAGTAATTATACCTTTCGAAGAGACACCGAGGTCTTGACAGGGTAGTTCTTCCACCAGTTCACCCTTTTCGTTGAAGCGAAGAAGTCTTTCTCCAGAGCCAACATAGATTTCATTTCCATAAACCCCGATACCCCAACCGTTTGGAACAAACCTTTCCCAGAGCGTGCGTCGATTCTTCAGATCGATGGCTCTCACATAACTTGCGATGTCGAGCACGTAGAGTCTCTGATCGGCCCGTGCCCATTCGGTTATTGGCCCACTCACGCGCATGAACCAAGAAAGATCTACCGGAGCGATCATTCCGCAAGAAAGAACCAGTACATCACCGAATCGGCCCACGACGGTCGTGGCAAAATTTGAACCTTCCGATCTCACGTTCACGCGCCAGGGGATTATGTGATCGTCCACAACGTCGAAAGGTTCTGCCAAAATCACTTTTCTGCCATCGGGAAAGAACAGCGCACCATCTTTATGCACGACGTAACCCTTGGATGTTTTGTAGACCATCTGAGCGTTCTCGAAGAACGCCGTGGTGGAAAGATTGGTATCTTCATCGATGTAAAAGATCCTGCCGTAGAAGTTGTAGAAGCCTTCTGGGACGAGTTTTTGCTCGTTGCCCACCGTGAGTGTCACCATTCTCTCTGGCACCTCGATCTTGACCGGCACGGGTTGGTTCTCGCGCTTTTCAACGACGATTCGATCCGTAACAAGGACGCGATAACCCACTTTTGGCCGATCGAGTTGAGAAGAAAACATTTCCTTCAGACGCTCTCTCAATTTGCTCTCAAACTCCTCTTCTTTCCAGAGCTGATCAGAATTGTCCCACTGCCAGTCCCTGTATATGAGTCTGATGTAACACAAACCCGATTGTTTTCTCACCTTTACGTAGAAAAGATCTCCAACTCCAACGAGTGTACCCGCTTCAAAAAGGCAATTCTCGACAGCTGTTTTCATCTCGCCTGGGCCATCGTAGAGCAGTGAGACGACTGGAATTCTCATCCATTCCTCTATCAAAAGAAGATCTTCCGTCGCCGGCTCCGTCTCACCAACGTAGTACAGGATTCCTCTGTCCTGGACGATGTACACTTCTGTGTTGAACAGATCGATTTTCTCAACCTCGAAAGCCGTCAGAACTCCACAGAGTAGAAGTACAAGCCATGTGCAGGTGCGGTAGCTGGAGCGAGCGATCTGTTTTTGGCCTCGAGCACCTCTTTCAACTTCTCTGGCTCCCACTGTCCCGTCCCCACCTTCACCAGAGCTCCCACGATGTTTCTGACCATCCTACGCGCGAAGGAACGGCCTTCCACGCGAATCAGTATTATCCTGTTTCTCAGACGCATTATCCTGATTCTGTAAATGGTACGCACTGTGCTCTCATTAGCTTCCACTTTGACAAAGCTTCTGAAGTCGTGTTCTCCTTCAAGATATCTTGCAGCCTGACGCATTTTTTCGACGTCCAGTTTGTAGGGGAACCACCAGGTGTAGTTTCTCAAGAACAGGTTCGGCTCGGGGGCGTTGTATATGAAGTAATGGTATATGCGCCTCTTCGCCTCGAAGCGTGGATGAAAATTTTTGTCAACCTCGACGACTTTCTTGACGTACACATCGTCCGGCAGATTAGCGTTGAGCGCATTCTTCATACTCGTCTCATCTATATCGATGGGACTGTCAAACACGATAGCCTGACCGATCGCGTGCACTCCGGTGTCGGTTCTTCCTGAGACCAGAACTGTGGTCCTGGACTTGAATATTCTTTCCAGGGCTGTTTCGATGACGCCCTGCACGGTTCTAACGCCGGGCTGCGATTGAAAACCAAAGAAATTTGTCCCATCGTACGAGATCACTGCCATGAACCGTTTCACCAACGTTTCCTCCTTTAAAATCACGGAGAGGGACTGTAAGCCGGATTCTGTCGAGGGTGGTCATCTATCTGGGGAGAGCGTTTCCGCCCTCCTCAAGCGGCCTACCCGGGGTTATGGGCGGGCCACCCACCCCTGCTCGGCCTTGCTCCGGGTGGGGGTTACCGAGCCATCGGGTCACCCCGATGCTGGTGAGCTCTTACCTCACCTTTTCACCCTTGCCCTCTTCGGGCGGTTTGAAGTTTCTGTGGCCCTTTCCGAGGATCGCTCCTCCTGGGTATTACCCAGCACCCTGCCCTGTGGAGTCCGGACTTTCCTCGAGCCAATCAGGCCCGCGACCACCCATCCCTCTCCGTGGAGTCAAACGTGAAATCTATCATTGATCTTGATCAATCTACCGTTGTAGGCTTCAAAGAACGTCATTTTCCTCTTGCCGGGAAATTGAACGTGCGAGATGAGAACAAGACCCGTAGAGGTCGCTACGAATGCCCCGTCTCGGTTTATGCGAATCACCGTTCCTGGTACATTTGTCGAGCAGGGTTCGATCGCCCTGACCCCGAAGAGCTTAACACACTGTCCGTTCAAAAAGGTCCTCGCTCCTGGTCTTGAGTCGTAAGCCCTTATCTTGTCCTTCACTCGCTCTGCAGGTTGTGCAAAATCTACAAGAAGATCCTTCTCCTCGATCTTCGGAGCATAGCTGGCCTGCGACTCATCTTGCGGAACGAGATCGTGAGAGAATGGATTTTTCAAAAATTCGACCAACATCTGACAGCCGAGGTTCAAAAGCTTCGCTTCCACCTCGTCGAAGGTTTCGAACTCTTCTATTTCTACACTCTCCTGCATGACGATTGGACCCGCATCCAGCTGATCGGTCAGTTTGAAGATTGTCACCCCGGTCGATTCCTCACCGTTCTCTATCGCGCGCTGTATCGGCGCAGCTCCCCGATACTTTGGAAGCAACGAAGGATGGACGTTGTAGAACGGTAACATGTCAAGGTATTTCCTGGGAATAATCTTTCCGTACGCGACGACAATGCAGATATCTATGTTGAGAACGTCAAAGGGGACCTGTTTGAGCTGCTCGTAGACTGGTATCTTGGCTTGCTGTGCAAGAACCTTCACCGGGCTCGGCGTCAGTCTCAAACCACGACCAAAAGGTTTGTCGGCCTGCGTGACCACCGCAACGACGTCTAAACCTTCCTTCAGCAGCGTTTCTAAGTGTTTTGCAGCGAAGTGCGGTGTTCCAAGGAAGAGTATTCTCATTTGTCTCACCTTTGATGCACCGAGCGCTTCACTATGTCCAGCAATTTCTCGCGGATCGCAGCCCTTCTCTCTGGAGGTATCAGATCGATGAAGAGTATCCCATCGAGATGATCGTACTCGTGTTGAACAATCCGCGCACTGTAATCGATGAACTTTTCTTCGTGTTCGACTCCGTTTTCATCTGTGTACTTCACGATCACTTCTTTACTGCGCTCCACGTTTTCAAAGATTTCCGGAACGCTCAGACAACCCTCCTCACCGACAACTTTTTCTTCGCTCTTGTAGACAATCTTAGGATTTATCATGGCCCTCGGTGTGCCATCGTCCATCACGATTATCCTGAGAGATACCCCCACCTGTGGGGCGGCCAAACCGACGCCGTCCTCAGCGTACATGACTTCGAACATGTCTTTGATGATACTCAAAACGTTCTCATCTATCTGAGAGACTTCCTTGGCCTTCTTTCTGAGCACTGGATCTCCAAGGAGCCTTATCTTTCTCATTTTCGCTTACCTCCCTCAACTTCTCGAGCAATCGCTCGTGTGTCATGAAAACTGTTATCGGTGTGACGGCGACGTAACCTTCTCTCACTACCACGTAGTCACAATCGGCTCTTTCGTCGTCCTCCACGACATCGCCGTACATCCAGTAATAGGTGTTTCCCATTGGATCGACCCTTGCCTCGAACCGGTCCGCGTATCTCCTTGCGCTCTGACGGGCCGCCTTCCAGCCTCTGATCTCGCCGGCCGGGAAGTTCAAGCTCAACGCGGTGAACCTTTCGAGGATTGAAAAGTCAAATTCTTCGACGAAATCCATGGTGAACCTCGCCGCTCTTTTGTAGTCGAAATCTTCGACGGCAGGAGCTGACAGAGCGAGGGAAGGTATCCCAAGGAGTGCACCCTCTATGGCACCGGACACGGTACCCGAATAAACGATGTCGGTGCCGAGGTTGTAACCAAAGTTTATGCCGCTGATCACCAAATCTATGTTCTTTTCACCTATGACTTCCACTCCGAGTTTCACGCAGTCCGCGGGAGTTCCCGTCGTAGCGTACACGGGTATATGTTCGAAGACCTTCACGCGCTTCACCCAAATCGGCATCCTCACGGTTATCGCATGACCCGTGGCGCTCTGTTCAGATTCCGGCGCCACGACCAAAACGTCGTGTCTTTCGGAAAGAACTTCTGCGAGTGTCAAAAGACCGACGGATGTGACACCGTCGTCGTTGGTGAGCAGGATGCGCAAGTTCATCACCTCACGTCGCAGCAAGATTTTACCACAAAATTCATGACCATCTCGCGAAGGAAAGCTTTCTTCATCACATGTTACAATCAATTGTTGAACAAGACCAGAGGTGAGAAAGTTGAGAGAGTCTTACGACGTGGTTGTCGTCGGTGCGGGGCATGCCGGAGTTGAGGCAGCCCTCGTCACCGCAAGGTGTGGCTTCAAGACCCTTCTGATAACTTCCAACCTCGACAGGGTAGCCTGGGCTTCCTGCAACCCTGCCATCGGTGGCCCTGCCAAAGGCATTGTAGTGAGGGAAATCGACGCGCTCGGTGGAGAGATGGCGAAGACGACGGATAGAACGATGATAAACGTGAGAATGCTTAATATCAGCAAAGGTGCTTCCGTGCGCGCACTGCGCGCACAGATCGACAAGGTCGGATACAGCCTGACGATGAAGAAAACGTTGGAACAGACCCAAAACCTTTTCTTGAAGCAGTCGGAGGTGTGCGATCTCATCGTCGAAGACGGTCAAATAAAAGCGATCGTGGACAAACTTGGCATAGTTTACGAGGCGCGTGCAGTCATACTGACCACCGGGACGTTCCTGAACGGGAAGATTTTCATAGGTCGACAGACCTTCGAGGCTGGTAGGCTCGGAGATTTTCCAGCCAAGGGACTCTCGGAGGCTCTGATGAGGCTCGGTTTTAGAATCGGAAGGTTCAAAACGGGCACACCTGCGCGGGTTCTCGGCAAGACGATCGATTTCAGTAAGATGAAGCGTCAGGACACCGCGGATGAACCACTCTGTTTCTCCTACTTCAGCGAGCCGAAGGTCTTGCCGAAGGATTATCCCTGCTGGCTCACTTATACGAACGAAAAGACGAAGAAGATCATCCAGGAAAACCTGGCCTTCTCTCCGCTCTATGGTGAGGTCAAACTCATCTCGGGGAAGGGGCCAAGGTATTGCCCATCGATAGAAGACAAGGTGGTGAAGTTTCCGGAAAAGAGCTCGCACCAGATCTTTGTCGAACCCGAAGGAAGGGACACCGACGAGTACTATTTGAACGGCCTGAGCACGAGCTTGCCGTATCAGGCACAAATCGAAATGATAAGGACCATACCTGGGCTTGAAAACGTGCACATCGTGAGACCTGCGTACGCGATCGAGTACGATTACATAGATCCCACACAACTTTACCACACTCTGGAGAGTAAGATCGTTGAGGGTCTGTTCTTCGCTGGGCAAATCAACGGCACGAGCGGTTACGAAGAGGCTGCAGGTCAAGGATTGATCGCGGCCATGAACGCCGTACAGAAGCTCAGAGGCGAAGAACCCATATACGTGGATAGATCGGAAGCGTACATAGGTGTGATGATAGATGATTTGGTGACGAAGGGCGTGGATGAACCTTACAGATTGCTGACGTCTCGCGCTGAGTACAGGTTGTTGCTCAGACACGACAACGCCCACTTGAGATTGGCAGAGAAAGGTTATCGCATGGGGCTCGTACCCAAGTGGTTCTACGAAAAGGTGCTACGATTGAAACAGGAGATCGAAAAACAAGTCAAAAGATTGAAGCAAACCATTGTAACACCGACGAACCAAGTGAACGAGTTGTTGGTCCAAATCGGCACACAACCTCTTCGTCAACCGTCGTCCCTGTTCACCTTGATGAAGCGACAAAACGTCAACTACGAAAAGATCAAGGTGCTCGATCCATCACCCATAGAGGATGTGGAAGTGATAGAACAGGTCGAACTCTCGGCGAAGTACGAAGACTACATAGAGAAAATGGTGAAAGAAGCCGAGATGTTGAAGAATCTCGATGAAGTGAGAATTCCACAGGACCTTGACTACTCGAAGGTAGTCAACCTTTCGTACGAAGCGCGAGAAAAACTCTCACGTGAAAGACCGAAGACACTGTTACAGGCGTGCAGAATACCGGGCATCACTCCGTCCGACGTAGCTGCCCTCGCGTTCTACCTGAAGGCTGGCAAGAGGGGAGAAAGAGGCGAAGAGGATGAGTGATGAGATGAAAACTGTTTCCGATATATTGAAGCTCTCGACGAGGAACTTCACTGAGGAAGACAAAGAAAAACTGGCCAAAGCGTACAGATTGGCCTGCTATGCGCACGAGGGAATGTTCAGGGAATCCGGAGAACCTTTCCTGAGCCATCCTTTGGAAGTGTGCAAGATACTCGCTTCGATGAACGTCGACATTGAAACGTTGATTTCGGCCTTGCTCCACGATGCAGTTGAGGACAGTCAGGGACGGGTGAAACTGGAAGACATCGAAAAAATGTTCGGAAAGCAGGTTGCGCGCATAGTGGACGGTGTCACGAAAGTGAGCAGGATCAACGCTCCGGTGGATTCAGCGGACTCGATCCTCAAATTGGAAACGATCCAGAAGATGCTCTTCGCCATGGCGGAGGACATCAGAGTCATCGTGGTGAAACTCGCCGACAGATTGCACAACATGAGGACCATCGATTTCGTGAAGGACGAACAGAAAAAGATTTACAAAGCGAAAGAAACGCTCGAAATCTACGCCCCTATCGCACACAAGCTGGGCATATACACAATAAAATGGGAACTGGAGGATCTGTCCTTCAAGACGTTGAACCGGAACGAGTACAACAGGATCAAGATGCTCGTGGCCGAGAGAAGGAAGGAAAGAGAGCAGCGGATAAACGAGTACGTGAAGACGTTGAAGGAAGCTTTGCGGCAGAGTGGTATCGAGGCGCACGTCGAGGGAAGGTTCAAACACTACTACAGCATATGGCAGAAATTGAACCAAAAAGGGAAAGAATTCGACGAAATCTACGATTTGTTTGGGATCAGGGCCATCGTGAACGACGTAGTGACGTGTTACAGCGTTCTCGGGATAGTGCACAGTCTTTGGAAACCGCTTCCCGGTAGGATCAAGGATTACATCGCATCACCCAAGTCGAACGGCTACAGATCACTGCACACGACGGTCATCACCGGTTACGGTGAACCTTTAGAAGTACAGATAAGAGACTGGGAAATGCACGCCGAAGCCGAGTACGGTCTCATAGCACACTGGATATACAAAGAGCAAATCAACGTCAAGACCATGCAGAAATGGGTTACACAACTGCTCGAGTGGAGAAAAGAGCTCACCAAGAACCTCACGGGTCTGGAAGAACTGAAGAAGGAACTTGAGATAGATGAAGTGTTCGTCTTCACACCCAAGGGAGAAGTGAAACATTTGCCCCGTGGTGCAACGCCGATCGACTTTGCTTATGCAGTGCACACGGAGATCGGTCACAGGTTCGGCGGGGCCAAAGTGAACGGCCGACTCGTTCCCATAGATTACGAACTCAAAAATGGAGACATCGTCGAGATCATTGTGAACAAGTCGGGCAGGCCAAGCTTGGACTGGTTGAAATACGCAAAGTCCCCTCGCACGAAAGCCAAGATAAGAAAGTTCTTCAGAGAGCAACTTCAAAGCGAGCTCGTTGAGAGGGGCAAGGACGTGCTGAGGAGGATCAGCAAGCAGTTCGCAAAACCCATCGAAGAAATCCTGAAAACACCCGAGATGAAGAAGTATCTTCAGTCTCAGGGTATAGACGAAACTGAGTTCTTCAGCAGGATCGGTGAAGGTACGATAGGTCCCAAAGAACTTGTCAGGCTCCTCAGCCCCCTGGCAGAAGAGAGTGAGCGGAAGGTTTCGAAACGTTCCAAAAGCAAGGCTCGGATAGGTGCAGATGTCGAAATCGACGGTTTGAAGAACATAGAGATCCACCTGGCAAAGTGCTGTGGGCCAGTTCCCGGGGACGACATCGTTGGCGTCGTGAGCAGGAAGGGTATCACAATACACACCGCGAGCTGCAAAAATGTGAAGGATGTGGACCCGGAAAAAGTCTTCAACGCGCGCTGGAACGGACAGACTCAAAATCGCTATCAAACCACGCTCAGAGTGGAGTTCAGAGACAAGGCGGAGATCGGTAAGCTGGTTCAGGCTCTGGAGAGCAAAGGAGCAAGCGTCGTCAGAGCAGAACTCGTGTCGACGAGGTGGAACTACTCTGTGGCTTCACTGACGGTGATGGTGACTGATACGAACCAGCTCGATGAGGCGAGACAAATATTGGAAAATAATCCCGTCGTTGTGCGTGTCGAGAGGGGGAAGAGCTCTTGAGGGCAGTTGTACAGAGGGTTCACAGAGCGAGCGTCACTGTTGATGGTGAACTGGTGGGTCGCATCGAGAAAGGTTTGCTGGTCTATCTGGGCGTGGGTAAGAACGATACGGAGAAAGACGTGGATTGGATGTGCGAAAAAATCGCAAATTTGAGGGTATTCGAGGATGAGAATGGCAAGATGAATTTGAGCCTTCTGCAGGTGAACGGTGAGCTGTTGGTGATATCTCAGTTCACCCTCTATGGAGATTGCAGACGAGGAAGGCGTCCTTCTTTTGACGAAGCTGCTCCACCAGAGATGGGTGAAAAGTTTTACGAACTGTTCGTTGAAAAGATGCGAGGGCAAGTGAGAAAAGTTGAGAAGGGTATCTTCGGAGCGCATATGGAGATCGAATCGATCAACGACGGTCCTGTGACAATTCTGCTCGACAGCGAGAGGAGATTCTGATGCTTTTGCACGTTTGCTGTGCTCCGGATGCTACGGTGGCCGTGGAACGATTGAGGATGGCGAAGATTGAACCAGTGTTGTTCTTCTACAATCCCAACATCGAACCCGAAGAGGAGTTCGACAGACGCTTACAGGCTGTAGTGAAGCTATCTCAGCTATGCAATCTGAAACTCATCGCGTTGGAAAAAGGTAAAGAGGAATGGCACAAGTCTGTCGCAGATTTTTTGAACCTTGGGGAAAGATCAAAACGTTGTGAAGAATGCATAAGGCACCGGTTGATCGTGACCGCCCAGTTCGCGAGCGATATGGGCTACGGCGTTTTTGCCACGACGTTGACCACGAGCCCAAAAAAGGATGCGAAACTGATAAACTCCATCGGAGCGGAGCTGGAAAAGCAGTTTAAAATCTCCTACATGCCGAGCGATTTCAAGAAAAAAGATGGCTTTCTCAGAAGCGTTCAACTGAGCAGAGAACTCGGACTCTACCGACAGAACTACTGCGGTTGTTTGAGATCTTTGCAAGAGAGGGAGGAAAAGAATGCGTTGCGTGCTCGCCAACGCTGAAGGGATCATCAGAGATGATATCGGAATTGGGAACGAGATGCTCGACTACGTTCGGTTGGTCCTGCAATCAAACACATCAGTCTCGGTTCGGTCGCACGGCCAAGAAATCCTTTTGACGTGCATCGAAACCGTCGCAGGAAGGCTGGTACTCGGTTTGCTGAAAGACGAGTCTCTCGGCGATGCTGTGCGATGTTACGTTGATCAGTTGCTGTTGAGTGAAAGGCGCTGGCCCGACAGCGTTGAACAACTCGCCAGTCAGATTGACGCGTGGCGTGGAAAAAGGTACGTGGGCCTGCTCCGCGCTATGGATTTTGCTCAGCGTTACGCGGCGAGAGAAAGGCTGAGTTCGGTGGCGATCGGCACACTGAACGTCGGAGAACACGATCTGTACATCTTCTCGACGAATGTATTGCCAGCACTCCTGAATGCGAAACTGTGCGTGTCGAGTGCCTGTGAAGATCCAAGAGAAGCGATTCGTGAAGCTTTGTTGCTTGACAGATACGTGGTGGGTGAGGGAACATTCTTTTACGAAAGACTGTTCGAGTACGAACTGAACGTCAAGATAGACGACTCTGACTTGGAAACAATCGCTCAGAGGTTGATCTCCAAAGATTTACGGAGCTTCGCGACGAGGCTAAACACTTCACTGACCGAGGCTTTCCAACTGCAGAGAGAACTTGAGGACAAATATCTGCTGAGGTTCGACATCGGACTGGAATGCCACGCTTACGCTCGGGGACTTGCGAGAGGAAGGCAGGGTGAGAGAGGATGAATGATTGGCTCGTTGCTATGTTCAATTCCAATCCTCTGAACACGAGAATGGCGCGCAATGTCGTGAAGAGTTTCCTGACACAGCGCGGCATCGCAGAGGAAGACGTGTGGGATCTGGAGATCGCCATCAACGAAGCCTTGACGAACGTCATAAGGCACACGTACAGAGGCGATCAAACCAAACCAATAAAGATTTCGATTCTCTGGGATGGTGAGGAACTGAAGGTTTTCATCAGAGATTACGGTGATCACGTTGATCCCAAACTGCTGAAGCCCAGGTTACCGGATCCCGAACGAGAAGGCGGATTCGGGCTCTACATAATCCACAGAGTGTTCGACTCTGTCGAATTTTCGAACGTGTGTCGGGGTAATCTGTTGGTTTTGAAAAAGAAAGTGAGAGGTCGAGTCTGTTGAAGGTTCACGTTGTCGGTGCAGGTCTCGCTGGCTCAGAAGTAGCTTATCAGCTTGCGATAAGGGGTATCGAAGTGATCTTGCACGAAATGAGGCCCGCCAAGATGACACCGGTGCACAGAACGGGTTTCTTCGCCGAACTCGTGTGTAGCAATTCCCTCAAATCGGAAGAACTCCACAACGCATCGGGTTTGTTGAAACGAGAGATGGAACTGTTTGGTTCTTTGACGCTGAGAATCGCGAAGGAATGCCGTGTACCTGCCGGTAAAGCGCTGGCCGTGAACCGCGAAAGATTTTCCACAAGGGTGACAGAAGAGGTCTTAAAGAGTGGAGTTCAACTCGTAGTGGAAGAAGTCAGCGAGATACCTGACGATGGCAACGTATGGGTGATCGCGACGGGCCCAGCCACGAGTGAATCTCTCGCGAATTGGCTGAATGAGAAACTCGGAAACGCTCTGTATTTTTTCGACGCCGTGGCTCCCATAATCGCTGCGGACAGCATAGATTATTCCAAAGTCTTCTTCGCTGACCGCTACGGTGCGGGAACGAGCGATTACATCAACTGTCCCATGAACGAAGAACAGTACGAAAGATTCTACGAGGCCCTGCTGAGCGCAGAGGTTGTACCTATTGAAGGGTTCGACAGTTGCATGCTCTTCGAACGATGCAAACCGATAGAGGAGATCGCGAGGTCTGGAAAGATGTCTCTGCTCTTTGGACCTCTGAGGCCCGTAGGCTTGATAGATCCGAGAACCAATAGACAACCGTACGCGGTCGTTCAATTGCGAAAGGAAAATGTCGAAGGTACGATGTACAATATAGTGGGCTTTCAAACGAGGTTGAAGTGGCCAGAACAGAAACGAGTGATAAGACTCATTCCCGGGCTGGAGAATGCCGAGATCCTCAGGTACGGTGTGATGCACAGAAACTTCTATGTGAATTCGAGGAAGGTCTTGGATTGCCATTTTCGATTGAAGGGAACAGAGAAAATTTTCTTTGCCGGTCAGATAACGGGTGTGGAGGGATACGTGGAATCGGCGGCGAGCGGTCTTTACGTGGCGCTGAACATCTACAGATACCTGAAAAGACAGAGCTTGCTCAAACTTCCGACAACCACGATGATGGGTTCGCTCTTTGATTATGTTTGCAACGGTATCGCGGATCAACTCCAGCCCATGTACGCGAACTATGGTTTGTTGAAGGACAGCAGAGACAGACAGAGAGCAGCGGAGAGGTCTCTGAGGGACTTGGAAAGATTCCTCGTTGAGGCAGGTTGGAGAGAGGGATAGGGCCGATGAAGGTACAAGTGAAGGTTTCTCAGGATGCCATGGAGGCTCACATGATAGTGTCGGCGGAACCGAACGAGGAGATCAGCAAAGAAGATTTGCTCTCTCAACTCAAATCTCACGGTGTCGTCTACGGTATCATGGAAGACGCGATTGAGAACATCGTGAAGTCGAAAATCTTCGACAAGCCCGTGCTCGTTGCCGTCGGGAAAAAGCCTGTAGACGGAAAAGATGGGCAGATCGTGATCATCAAACCGGAGCAGACCGAAGATGGACAGAGTATTGCCGATAAAGGGAAAATCGACCTGAGGGAACTTCCTGCACGTATGAGAACGATCGTGAAGGCTGGTCAGACTGTGGCTGAGATCATCCCACCAACCGAGGGAGAAGAGGGCCGAAACGTGCTCGGCAGGGTCCTGAAACCCAAGGTAGGAAAACCTCCGCAGCTGAAACTTGGCAGGAACGTGAGACTCATCGAAGATGGAAAGAAGGTCGTTGCTGCGGTGGACGGCATCCTTATCGCAGCGACGGATGGTACTATAGACGTCAACGAGGTTTTGAACGTTCAAGGCGATGTAGATTATTCCACCGGGAACATCGATTTTCCTGGTGAAGTGCGGATAAAAGGCGATGTGAAACCCGGCTTCACTGTGAAGGCGAAAGGTGACGTCGTCGTTGGCGGTGTCGTAGAGGCGGCCACTGTGGTTTCTTTCGAAGGTAGTGTCTCGGCCTTAGGCATAAAGGGCAGGGAAAAAGGCATCGTCAAGGCGAAGGAAGAGGTCCGGGCGAAATTTGTGGAGAACGCGGTAGTGGAGGCTGGAAAGGCCGTCATTGTCGACGGTCCGATCACGAACTCGCAAATAAAGGCCGGGGAAAAGGTTATTGCCAAGGGCAGCAAGGGCGTCATCGTGGGTGGAACGATCTCGGCAGGATTTTACGTTGAGGCTGAAGAGATCGGTTCTGAACTTGGTGTGAGTACACATGTAGAGGTTGGGGTGGAGCCGGAAGAAAGAGAAAGAATGAAAGTGCTGAAGGCTCAGCTTGAGCTCGATAGAGAAAATTTGAGCAAACTCGTCGCCGTTTATAAAACACTCAAAGAAATCATGGACAGAAACCAGGGCAAACTTCCCCCGGACAAGATAGAACTTTTCAGAAAAGTCGGCCAGAGCATGATAAATCTGAGAAACAACATAGAACTGGCGGAAAGAGAGCTCGAAGAGATCCAAAGGCGTATGAGGGAGAAGTACATGTTCGCCAAAGTTATCGCAAGGAGAGTTTTGCATCCCGGTGTGGAAATATGCATCTTCGACAAGAGATATTACAACGACAAGTCTCTTCAGAAAGTTTTGCTGGTCCTTGAAGACGAGCAGGTGAGAGTTGGGGGTTATTCCGGTGATAGTGAAGTTTGAACCTCGCTTCAGGTCCATGGTCTGGGGTAATCCAAAATTGAACAGGCTGTTCAACATAGAAACCTCGCCGTTCATAGGTGAAGTGTGGCTCCTGTCCGATTTGGAACCGTTCGTGACGAGTGCGGTGGATCAAGAAAAAACGAGTTTGAAGAAGTTGATGAAGGACTTCGACATGGATTTTCCACGTTTTCCAGTGTTGATCAAACTCGTTTCGCCCGCACAGTGGCTCTCGATACAGGTGCATCCGGACGATACAATTGCGCGAGCAGTTGAGAACGAACCTTGGGGTAAAACAGAGTGTTGGTACTTCGTTGAACCTGGCAAGATTGCCGTGGTACCGAACGGTACGGTCTTGAAAAACTGTTCAGAGCCTTCAGAAATTTCTGAACATTTGGTCTATCTGGACATGCGCGCCGGGGATCTCTTTTTCGTCCCTGCAGGATTGATACACACGCTTGGACCCGAGAGCGTCGTCGTTGAGATCCAACAAGCCTCCGATCTGACATACAGGATATACGATTGGGGTAGGAAGAGAGAGACTCACATCGAGAAAGCGTCGATGGCGGTCAAGGATTTTCGAATCGAAGAGTTGATACATAGGAACTTTGAGAAATTGAACTGTGGGACTTTCAGCGTTCACCACACCTTTGGCCGAACACACTTGATAGGTCTATCGATCGTCGTCTTTCTGAAGGAAGGATTCGTGGCCCAAATCGCGACTAAAGCTTACGAGACGTTCATCATAGCGGATGAAACGATAGAAGGTGAAGCGCTCGTCGTGAAAATCGAGAAATGAAAACACGTCGCTGGGCAAAGCCAGCGACGTTCATTCTTCCTCTTCGCTCTCCTCTTCTTCCTCTTCAGCCAACCTTATCTTCTCGTACAACTCCTTGAAGATATCCCTCACGGTGCGTATCTTCTCGAGTTCTTCGTCCGGTATCGTGACACCGAACTCGTCCTCGATCGCCATTGCCAGATCCACGAGGTCGAGAGAGTCTGCGTCCAGATCGTCAATGAGGTCTGCGTCGTCCGTGACCTCGTCGATTTCCACACCCAGTTTGTCAGCGATTATTTCTTTGATCCTTTCCATGAGTTCCTCCTTATCCACTGCTGTCTCCCTCCCGTCGATCTCGAGTCACGATATTATAAAGCATCACTCGCGAGGAATGTCAAGAGGGAAAATTTGAAAATTCAACAGGAAAGCTTCTCAGAAAGCTTCAAAGTGAGCTCTGCGAGTCGTTCTATCGAAACTTTCTCGAAACCCTTCACATACGTCTTCACATTGCCCTTCAAAGGCTCTACCCAGCGATGTGGCAGTGAATTTGCGCCTATCATCACACCTAAGACGGTGCCAACTTCTCCCGCGTTGCAATCGACGTCGAAACCCATCTTCAGCACGATCTCCATAGTCTCATCGAAGTTGCCTTCAGTGAACCAGAGTGCCGTCACGACACAACAAGCGTTCGGATAAACGTGGATCCAGTTGTAGTCTTTGAACTCTTCCTCTATCCACTCTCTGACCTGCCTAAAAGAATCACAGCTTTTACACCGGTCGATGGCTTTTCTCAAAACGTCTGCAAACTCGCTGCGCCGAGGGATATAATCCAGAGATTTCAAAAGGAGCTTTCTCGGATCTTTGAACACGAACGCGAGCGATGTGAGCACAGCACTGTGCATTCCACCATAAACACCGTTACCGGAGTGGGAGATGACTGAATCCATGTGTGCGAGCCTTGCGGCTTCGTAAGGTTTTCCCGGACAAATCAGGCCATAGAGCATGCACCTCATCTGAGCGCCTATCCACTCTTGAAAGGGATTTCTGAATCTGCCGGAATTCGGCGGGAAAATGCCCCTTTTGAGGTTCTCGAGCGCGATGTACTCGGCACTCCAACCGAACGGGATGTGTTTGAGCCAGAACAAACCGATCTGCCTCGAAGACGGTTTCCTCAAGCGGGAAAGCGCTTCGATCGCTACGATCTCGTACACAATGTCGTCGTTGTAACCACCCTCTTCTTCAACGTAGTTTGTAAGATCTTCTCTGGAAACGAATTCGAGCTCCTTACCAAAGAAACCTTCGAACTTGGTACCCATGCTTGCGGCACTGATCTGTCCCAGCCATCCTCCGAGCACAGAACTGTACAGACGGGAAGCTTCGACGTCGAAGTTCTCACGAGAGATTTGCGCTGATATTTCCTTCCAGGAGAGGGGACGTTCAAACGTGTGATAGGCATGATCCTTCAAAATCGGTGCTCGAGACAGCTCATCGAATATCAACGCTGTTGTCGCTTTGAGATGCTCGATCTGTCCCTCCTCGAAGAGCTTCAGACCTTCCTCGAAAAGTTTCTCCGCACGGGACACGTCCCGTCCCATGTTTTCTACAGACTGTATCGCACCCGCGATGAGGCATTCAGGAGCTCCGGAACCCGGAACCCTGCTGGACCAGAACATGGATACCAGATCCCTGGGAAAGATCTCATACTCTCCCACCGATTTCCATTCGGATCGCCAGTTCAAATCGAGCTTTGCGCTTCTTCTGAGCTCATGTTCGTACTGCCAGGCCTTCATGAAATCTTCAACCTCCTTGCATAACTGTACAATACGAAAAGTGTCGCAAGGTACGGAAGCATGGCTGTGAACTGGGGTGGCACGGCATACCTCTGAAGCAGTAGGCCCAGATTCTCCAGAAGTCCAAAGGCAAAAGACATCAACAGGATAGGAACGGGTCTGCCACGAACCAAAATGATGATCGCAAGAGATATCCATCCACGACCGTTGGACATGTTTTCGGAGAACAGTGTTACGTAGCCGAGCGAGAGATAAACACCTGCCAGGGCAGAGAAAATCCCACAGAGTACCGCGCTCCAGAGTTTGAGTCTGCCGATATTCAAACCGACGGAAGCGACGGCGGCTGGCTCTTCGCCGGTGGCCCTCAGCCTCAGGCCGAATCTGGTTCGGTATAGAACCAGATGGCAAACAAACGCAGCCAACACCGCGACGAAAACGAGGAAGGGATGTGAAGACAAAACCGCTCCGAGAAAAGGAACTTTCTCGATCATGGGCAATCTGACCTTCGGTATGGGTGGTATGGTCTGCGAAATGAAAGCACCCTTGACCTGGAAGGTGGCCCTCAACGAGTAGGTTGTCCAACCCAAAGCGAGCATGTTTATTCCTATTCCTGTTATGAACTCGTCGACTTTCAAAGCGATCGCAAACAGTGAGAATATGCCTGCCAAAACGAGTCCACTCAACAGCGCAAACAACATGCCGTAGAGCCAGTGTCCAAACCTGTATGCACCGTAGACTGCATAGTAAGCGCCCATCAACATCATGCCTTCCATCGCGATGTTGAAAACGTTGGCGTGGTAGCTGAACATGCCACCAAAGGCCGCCAGAGCTATCGGTGTTGCACTGCTCAACGCCGCGTGGAGAAGTTGAACAACGATCGCACCCACATCACTTCACCAGCTTGCCGAGTTCTCGCTTTGCCGTGAGCCAGTCGGTGAGGCTGGCGAGGCCAGAACGCGTTCCAACGAGCGTGAGTACTATTATCGACTGCAAGAACATCACGAATTCCGAAGGCACGGATGTCTCAAACTCCATACCCACCGCCCCGTTCTTCAGAAAACCTATGAAGAGAGCGTAGAAGAGCGTTTGAAAAACACCGTTGTTCGCCATGATCGCGATCATGACTCCGTCCCAACCAAAGTTGGCACCTATTCCCTTGGTGAACCTGTGTTGAGTACCGTTGAGTATCAGCAGCGCACCGGCAAGACCCGAGAGAAAACCGCTGAAAAGTAAGACTAAGGTCGTGTCGTTCTCCACATCGCATCCACCGACGGTGGCGAAGAGTTTGTTGTAACCCATCATGCGTGCTTCATAACCCCGCCAAGTTTTCCACGCGAACCACCAGCACAAAAGAACCATGAAGAGAGCGACGAAGAACGCAACGTTCACATCGAACACGCTCGTCATGAAGTACTCACGCCTTATCAAACGTGTTGCCGGTACGTAGGCCTTCGGGTCCAGGAAAGGGTAAGTCGCCAGATACAGCGTCATGTACTCAGCTAAGAAGTTGAGCATAAGCGTGGAGATGAATTCGTCCATCCTGTACCTTCGTTTGAAAAACGCCGCAAGCCCGGCCCACGCCGCGCCAGCGAGTCCACCGAGGATTGCCAACAAGGGAACGGCCAGCCAGCTTGGCAACCTCAGATACACTCCAAGCACCGCACACACCAGAGCGCCCCAGAGAAACTGGCCGTGTTGACCAAGGTTCACGACACCGGACATGAAGGCGATAGAGGCTGAGAGACCGGTCAAAATGAGTGGAAAGGCCGCATTCAACGTGTTGGAGAAGGAGAACCAAGAACCCAGACCGTACTGGTAGAGTGCTCCGTAGACCTCAAGCGGAGAACTGTGGTGCAGAAGGACGAAAATCGCCGCGACCAAGAAGGCGAATACTATCGCGAGGATCGTTTGAAAGATGGACCTCACATGGCTCACGCGCTTACCCCCAGCATGTGATAACCGACGACGGTTTTGTCGACGGTTCGAGGATCCAGCTCGGCCACAATGCGACCCGAGCGCATCACGTAGATCCTGTCCGAAAGGTCCATCAACTCGTCCAGATCTGCACTCACGAGCAACACGGCCTTGTTGGATTCTCTCAACATGAGCACCTGATCTCGCAGGTACTGCGTCGAGGCCACATCGAGACCCCTGGTGGGCTGGTCAAGCACGATGAGCTGTCTGTTCAGAGATATCTCTCTTGCGACGACCACTTTCTGTTGGTTACCACCCGATAGGTTCTGCACTTTCTCGAAAGGACTCCTGCAAACGATTTCGAAATCTTTTATGAGTCGGGAAGCAAGACCTTTTGCCACAGATTTATCGAGCAACCATTTTCTCCTCAACGGAGGATTCATGTGGTGCGTCATGATGAGATTTTCCGTGATAGTGGCTTTGAGTGCGAGTCCCACGTTCTTTCTATCCTGCGGTACGTAGGCTATGAAGGAACGCCTCCGTCTCAAATCAAGGCTTGTCACGTCTTTACCCAAGATATTTATGCTACCCGAGCTCGGTTTTCTCAGGCCGATCAAAACCTCGATCAGTTCGTTTTGACCGTTTCCCTCTACACCTGCGATTCCCACAACTTCGCCCGCATGCACGGTGAGATTCACACCATCAAGAAGTTTCTTCCCATTGGTTCTATCGACCAACGACAGATCCTTCACCACTAAGACGGGATCACCTGCGGATCGGCGCGTTTTGATCGAAACGAGCTCAATTCTCTTACCAACCATCATCTCTGCAAGTTGGGCAGCGTTGATACTTCCATCGTTCTTAACGGTGGTGATCTTCTCGCCTTTTCTGAGCACGGTGATCCTGTCGGAGATCTTCAGAACCTCGTCCAGTTTGTGACTAACAAAAACGATCGTCTTTCCTCTGTCTCTGAGCCTGAACATCTCGTCGAAGAGTTCCTCGCTCTCCTGGGGTGTGAGGGCCGCGGTGGGCTCGTCCAGGATCAAGATGTCCACGTTCCTGTAAAGTTGCTTGAGTATCTCCACTTTTTGACGTCCCGCAACGGAGAGTTCCTGGGTTATGGCGTTCACGTCAACGTTCAAGCCGAACCTTTCTGCGAGCTGTTTGACTATCTGTGAGGATTTCTGTGGCTGGAAAAGGCCGAAACGGGACGGCTCCGAACCGAGAACCACGTTTTCGTACACCCTCAAAGAACCAACCAGTGCGAGCTCCTGATGGACCATACCTATCCCGAGCCGTGCGGCCACGACCGGGCTGTTGATCTGCACTCTCTGTCCGTTCATGCGTATCTCACCGAACGAGGGTCTAATCAGGCCTGATAGGATCTTCATAAGTGTGGATTTTCCTGCTCCGTTTTCTCCAACGAGTGCGTGTATCTCACCACGCTCGAGCGAGAAATCCACATGCTTGAGCGCCACCACGTTCGGTGGATAGACTTTGCATATATCGATCATCTCAACGAGCAAAACACTTCACCTCAAGGCCTGTACGGTTCTACCTTTATCTCTCCACTTGCCATCTTGTTCTGTATGTCGATGATCTTTTGAACCACATCCTCTGGCAGTATCTTTCTCGTGTATTCGTCGATCGCGAGGCCCACCATGCCTTCCTTCACACCGAAGCTGTAGACCTTCCCACGCTCGAAGGTTCCATCGAGGATCATCTTGAATATGGTATAGATCGACTTGCCCACTTCCTTGAGATCGCTCGTGATCACGTGTCCTGGAACCAGCGGGTTTTGGTTGCTGTCCACACCGATGGCGTACTTACCCACTTCCTTGGCCGCCTGAAGGACGCCAAAACCTGTGAGCGCAGCGATCTGGAAAACCACATCGGCACCTTCCGCGTAAAGCTGGAGCGCAGCCTGTTTGCCCTTCGCCGGATCGTCCCATGTACCGACGTAGATCACCTTCACCTGAACCTCTGGATCGATGAACTTCGCGCCCTGCTCGTAACCGTAGACGAAGGATCTTATCACTATGTCGTCGTCTCCACCGACGGCACCGATGATCTTCTCTGGGTTGATGCCGGGCAAGTTCGTCATCGTCGTGACCATGGCCGCAACAACACCCGCAAGGAAGGCACCTTCCTCTTCACGGTAGTCGACGCTGGAGATGATGCCCTTTTCGTCCTGCACAACTGTGTCGATGTTCACCCAGATCTTGTTCGGGAACTTCATCGCGACCTGCTTGAGTTCTTCCTCGAAGCCATAGGATATGACGAATATCACGTCCGCCCACTGTGCGGCTGTCACCAAACTTGGATAGTAGAGTGAAGGATCGAAGTTGCATTCTATGACCCTTGTCTGAACCTTGAAGTCTTCCTCAAGCTTCTTGATCCCTGCGTACCCAGAATCGTAGAAAGACTGATCTCCGAGCGAACCGTTTATCACGTACGCCACGCGACTCGGTTTGGCGAGCAAGAGCGTCGAAAGCAACAGCACGACGAGAAAAAGAAACTTCTTCATGCACAACACCTCCTGAAAAGTAATTTTACCATCGTAGAAACTTTGAGACAAACAACAGAGTGATCATCAGCAAGGGCAAAGAATCGGGCCAGGACAGTTTCAAAGGTTTATAGAGTGTCGGTTTGCTGGAAATATTGTACTTTCTCATCTCCAGAGATACAGACAGAGATTCTGCACGCTTCAAACTGAAGAAAAGCAGAGGTACAACTATGGACTCGAGAGACTTCAGCGCTCGCACGGGGTTCTTCGTCCGCCAAGTTTGGCCACGCAACGTCTGAGCCGTCCTGATCCTTTCCATCTGTTCAAAGAGGATTGGTATCTGCGTGAGGGCGAGCATGATCATCAGCGAGATTTTTCGCGCAACCTTTTTCATACCCAGGCCTCTGAGGATGACTTCGAAAGCCCTCGCGAGCATCACGTTAGAGGTGGTTCTGAAGATGAGTGAGGTTGCCAGAATGCTGAAACTCACAAGAAGAACTGATCTCGACGCTCGAACCAGCGAGCCCGTAAGGTTTGCACTGGCAAACGGGATAATTTGTACAAAAAAGATGATCAGCAAAAACCATTTGAATTTCAACAGATCGAACAGAAAGATCCTGAGGCCAACTCTCGATAGAAGCATCAGGATCGACAATGTTGAGAAGAGTGTGATATAATTAAAAGTTGAACGTGAAGTGAAGAAAAGCGCTAATGCCACGATGAGATACACGATCTTGAGCACGGGATTGATCGCGTGGACAAGCGAGTCTTTGTAGGTGTATTTGCCGAAGCCTTCCAAGGGATCACCACGCAACCATTAAAGTTTTCTTTCACATGGACGATTATACAAGACGAGGAGGGAAATTCATGCAGGAGATCAATGGCGTCGGAAGGCCGTTTCAGATTCAGCAACCAGCCCCTCCGGAGAAGACCGAGAGAAAGCCCCGCACCGAAGGCGAGTCTTTGAACGTTGGGGAGAAAACGAACATAGTCGAGCTGCTGAAAGAAGCGAAGGAAACTCCAGAAGTACGTGAAAAACTCGTAGAACAGCTCAAAATCGCGATAGAACAAGGCACCTACACGATCGATCCGGGGAGGATAGCAAAGCACATAATGAGGCAGTTGTGATTCGATGGAACGGTTGCTTTCGATCCTCGAAAAAGAGGAACGTGTTTTGTTGCAGATTGAGGACGAGCTCGCTCGCTGCGAGCATTTTTTGTTGAAAAAGGACGTTTCGCTCGTCGAGAAGGGACTCGTTCGACTCGAAGATCTCCTTGAGGAGTTCTCACGCCTTGAGAACAGTCGCAGGGACTTCTTCGAAGCGATGAAACGAGAACTTGGGTTGGGCGAGTCAGCGAGTTTTTTCGATTTCTGCAAACAAGATTCCGCCCTGATGGAAAGGTTGTTCAAACTGGTCGATCGCCTCAAGGACCTTTCGCACAGGATCGAAAGGATTCGTAGCCTCTCAGAATTCCATCAGGCGTATTTCGATTTTTTGAAAAAACTTTTGAACCCTCCTTCTCTTCCCACCTACGATTCCAAAGCCCGCCTCGGCTCACAGGAAGGAAGGAATTTCAAGGCCGAAGGTTGATCTGCCGATAAAAATTAGGAGAGAATTTGAAGCTGAGAGAAAAATTAGGTAGGTGATGCGATGGCCAATTTGAGCCTCTTTGGAAGTTTGAACACCGCACTGCTTGGTGTTTACACGCACAAGCTGGCCATGAACGTTGTGGGACACAACATAGCGAATGCGAACACCGATGGCTATTCGCGTCAACGTCCAGTGATCGAGCCGACGCCCCCTATACCCCTCACGACGTTGACGCAACCGTCCATACCCCTGATGCTTGGAACCGGTTCGCAAGTGAGGGACATACAGCGTGTGAGGGACATGTTTTTAGATATCCAGTTTCGTCAGGTCTCGAACAGGTACAACTATTGGAACAGCATCTTTTCGAACCTTCACTTTTTCGAACAACTCTTGGCAGAACCTGGGCAGAACGGTATAAGAAACTTGTACGACGCGTTCTCGCTCTCCTTCGAAGAGGTGATGAGTGATCCTGCAAGCGTTGCCGCAAAGAGACAGATCGTGTCCCGTGCCCAAGAGCTCGTCGATGGAATCAAAGACCTCTACTCGAGACTCGAACAGCTCCGTGAGGACATAAACAAAGAGATCTCACTGTTGGCAGACAAAATAAACCAGCTCGTTGCAAGGCTCAGACAGATCAACGAACAGGTACGTATCGCGATCGCGCTCAAGACAACGCCGAACGATATGTTAGACGAGAGGGACAGAATCTTGGACGAGCTTGCCAACTACGGGAACATAAACTACAGAGAAACGGAAGATGGCCAAGTGATGCTCATGTTCGGTGATCAAGTCGTGCTCTCAGGCTCGGTCCAAAACCCCGTGAGGGCCCTGGAAAGGCCTTACGGTAAGGGCTTCTACGAACTGTTCGTGGGTCAGACGAAGCTTAATCTCTCTGATGGCAAGCTAAAGGCGCTCATCGATTTGAGAGATTCAATCATAGTCAAGTACATGCTCTATCTGGACGAGTTTGCGTTGAACTTGACCGATAAGCTGAACCTCATCCACCGTTCGGGATTCGATGCCTCCGGAAAAACGACGAACTTGAACTTCTTCGTTCTCAATCCGGCGTTGGAAACAACAGATCCTGCCATCTTCAGGATCGCTGGAAACAGGAGGATGCTGTCTGGACCTATTCTTTTTGTCACTGGCATGAACAACCGTACAGAAGATGAGATAAGAAACACGGTGCTCACACAGGATGGCAAGTTGGTGTTCTTCGATAACAACGATGCAGAAGAGCTCGAAATCAACGCGGGAGATAAAGTGGATGATCTGCTCTTGAAGAGTTGGCCGAGTTGGTTGAGTTTGAACGTAGGCCAACATCAACCAACGTCTTCTTCCAACGCGTACAGGTTGTACTTCGAAGGTACAAAGAACCTGAACGATGTTTTGATCATAGACACCAAATCTAACGTTCTGAAGAATCTCGGTTTCGAAACCCAACAGAAAACCTTCGTGACCTTCGACGATCTTTCGAACTTGGCTCAAGGCACATACACGTTGACCTTCGAAGAAACGCTCCCAGACGGCACGAAGCAGAGCGAGAGTTTGACGTTGACGATCGATTCCGCCACGACACTCGTATCGATCAGAGATGAGATCAACACGCAACTGAGCAACATTAGAGCCTTCATCGTTGACGGTGCTCTCGTACTGACTGTCACCAGCCAGCTGGAATTCGACTGGAGCAGGGTGCAGATCAAAGACGAGATGGGCTTTCTGACTCAGGTCAGAGCGCAGAACAAGATTTTCGAAGTGCTAAAGCCATTGCCAACGTTAGAAAACGTCTTCCACGGTTCGACGAACTTCGATCCTTCGCAAGGCTATCAGCTGTTCATCAACAACACACAGATACACATCGATCCAGCCGTGGACACGCTACAAAGCTTAGTGAAGAAGATCAACGAACTCAGTACTGGATTGATCGCAGACCTCACACCACACAACGCCTTCGTTCTTCGAGCTGGAAGGAGCTTCGAGTTCGACTTGAGAAGTTTCAACATAACTGGTCCAAAAGGTTTGTTCGAAGCTTTGGGTTTGATAGACACAGATGGCGATCCAGCGAGTTTCGACGCTGACTGGAACGAGGAATACAGTCTCATCTCTAAGAGCGACGATATCAGCAGTTTGCGCTCGAAACTCAGCGTGAGTGAACTGTTCACAATAAACAGAAGAGAGAGAACTGAACCGTTCTATTTCGTTCCCAGCTGGGACGTATCGAGTGTTTTGAAAGCGAACGCCGAAGCACTCGCGGTTGACCTTGGTAAGGCGCTGTCCAACGACGTTTGGAACGCACTGTCGATACTTCCGATCGGATCGAGCAACGTTGACGCAGTCAGGTACATTCGCGATGCGAAGTACGAGAAGCTGCTCGCAGACGGCAAGGAGAGTTTCTTCGAATACTTCGGTGGCGTGATCGCCGAGCTGGGAGTCGAGTCGGAAACGGCACAGAAGATGAGGGACAACAGTGAAGCTCTGAAGTTGGAGATAGATCAAGAAAGAGAGAGAGTCAAGGGTGTTTCGCTGGACGAAGAGATGGCTAACATGATCAAATACCAACACGCGTTCGCTGCGGCGGCGCGTGTGATCACGGCCGTCGACGAGATGATCGGCAGAGTGATCGACAAACTCGGTGTGGTGGGAAGGTGATCGTATGAGGATTACAGACAGGATGACGAGTGACAGGGTTCTGTACAACATTCAAAAGACCATTACACAGATCGCGAAGTTACACGATGAGATCTCTTCTGGTTCCAAGGTGAGATATCCCAGTGACGATGCGGTTCTGGCGACAAGATCGTCAAACCTCGACAGCAGATTGCGCGAACTGCAGCAGTACGAGCGCAACGTGAACTACGTACAGAACTTGGTCAAAGGGTACGATACATCAATTCAGCAAGTGAGTGAGCTTTATCAGAGGATCAGAGAGTTGCTCGTCCAAGCGTCAAACGGAACGCTCACCGCAGATCAGAGAAACGCCATTTCTGAGGAGATCAAGCGTATCAAGCAGCAGCTGATTCAGATCGCGAACACGCAGGTCGGCTCAGACTACATCTTTGCAGGGCTGGATGGCAGTAAACCTCCGGTGAGCGAAGATGGAGAGATTATGGTGAAGCCAGAGGCGCTGAGGAGCAGAACGACGATGGTGCTGGGTTATCCTTTAGAGTTCGGAATCAACGTCAAGGATATCTTCGTGACCGACGGGAATCAGAGCGTGTTCAGCTTGATAGACATGACTTTGAAGGCTTTGGAGAGGAACGATCCAAAATTTCTGAGCGACGTGGCCCTTGCGGGGGTGAACTATCTGGAAAAGTCTGTGTCGGAGAACCTTGCGAAGGTCGGAGCAACACAGAGGATGGTTGAAGCTGCGGCGAACAGGATCGTTGATCTGAACAACTTCATGACCGAACATTTGTCCAAAGAACGCGATGTGGACATCACCGAAGCGGTCACGGAGCTTTCGATGAAACAAGCCGTGCTCAACGCGGCACTCAAATCGGCGGCAAACCTCCTGAGGAGCACGTTGGTCGATTACATCTCTTAGGGGTGAGACGATGCTCTGTGAAACGAAGGTTGGAGAGGTGGAAGTCAGCGAATCGAAGATATTGGTTTTCGAAAGAGGTATCCCGGGTTTTGAACATCTTCGCAAATTCACCATCGTAGAGTTGGAACAAACCAAACCTTTCCGCTGGCTTGTTTCGCTCGAAGATGCGAACGTGGCCTTGCCCATCGTTAATCCCTGGCTCGTGAGGGTGGACTACTCTTTCGATTTGAGCGAGGCGGACAGGGAAGAACTCAAGCTCGAAAGTTCCGATGAAATAGAGGTCTGGGTGGTGGTCACGATACCTGCCGGTGTGCCGAGCGAAGCGAGTGTAAACCTCTTTGCCCCCATTGTGATCAACAAGAGCAGGAATCTGGCAAAACAGGTTCTTCTCGAGGGAAGCGAGTACAAACTCAGGCATAGAATCAGCGAGGAACTCGAAAGGAGCAATGAGATTCTCAAAAGGATGCAGAAGGAGTGAGCTTGCATGCTCGTATTCTCGAGAAAGGTGGGGGAAAGCTTCATCATCGGTGACGAGATCGAGGTGGTGGTGCTCAAGATAGAAGGTTCAGAGGTGAAGATAGGTATCTCCGCTCCCAAACATGTTAAAATATACAGGACGGAGATATACAAAAAGATTGTCGAGGAAAACCTGAGAGCGTCGAGCGTGAGTGTCGATTCGCTGAAGGGGGTCAAAGTGATTGATCAGAATAGACGAGGGATTGATCAGACACCTTGAAAGCCTTGCAAGATTGCAGTTGAGCGACGAGCAGCGCAGATCGATCGAGAAGGACATGCGTGAGATACTCTCCTACATGGAATTGCTGAACGAGGTGGACGTGAATGGTGTCGAGCCCATGTACACACCCATTGAGTCGAACAGTGATCTCAGACCCGATGAAGTCAGACCCTTCGAAGATGTGGAAGCCATAAAGATGAACTTCCCGAAGCGAAGAGACGGGCACATCGTTGTGCCGGGAATACATGCTTGAACTGGAAGGAAGCCGAAGAGGCCGCTGCTAAGTTCCTCAAGAGGAAGGGTTACAGAATAATCGAGCGTAACTACAGAACACGTTTCGGCGAGATAGACATAGTGGCGAGGTACGGTGGGTACCTCGTTTTTGTTGAAGTTAAGAGTGGAAAGAGCGAGTACTTTCCGCGAACACGCGTGGACCTTTCTAAAGTCAAAAGAATAGAACTTGCTGTCAACGAATACTTGCTCAAGCACAAAATCAAATACGAAGCTCTGCGCATCGATGTCGTAGAAGTCAGCGAGAAAGGTATCGAGCACTTCGAAGGCGTCCAGTTTTGAGGAGGTTCTTCACCATGGAAATCATCGCGGTGAACAAAAAGGCGAGAGATTACCACATAATAGAGACCTACGAGGCGGGCATAGAGCTCAAGGGTACAGAGGTGAAGTCTCTAAGGGAGAAGAACGTTTCTTTTAAAGATTCTTTTTGCCGCATCAAGGATGGCGAGGTGTATCTGTTGAACCTGCACATCAGCCCTTACAAACACGCGAGCCATTTCAACCACGATCCGGAAAGACCAAGAAGGTTGTTGCTGCACAAGCGTGAGATAAAGCGATTGGCCGGTAGACTCAGCGCCGGCGGTTTCACCCTCATACCAACAAAACTTTACTTCAACGACAAGGGCATCGCTAAGGTCGAGATAGCACTCGCAAAGGGTAAGAGGAAGTACGATAAGCGTGAGGAGATAAGAGAGAGGGAACTTGAAAGAAAATTGAGAGAATACGTGAAGTACAGGGGAAGATAAAGGTTGGAACTTTCAGTCGACAGGGACAACGCGTACGGAAGGCTGGACAAGTTCCTGAGAAAGCAACTCAAAAGCGTGCCTCTTTCGGAGATATACAAGCTGTTGCGAACCGGAAAGATCGTCGTGAACGGAAAGATCATCAGAGATCCCGCTTACGAACTCGAGCCGGGTGATAGTGTACGCATCGACGATGATCTGTCGAGGTATTCGCGACAAACCGTCTCGGTGAGGCCCGTTCCACTGAAACTCGACATCATCTACGAAGACGAAGACATGCTTGCGCTCAACAAGAAAGCCGGTATCGCACTGCACCCCGGGGACAAGACCAGAGGCACCACACTCATACACGGTCTCATGTTCTACGGCAGGCAGAAGGGCTTCACACCGCATCTGGTGCACAGGCTCGATAGAGACACGTCCGGGGTCCTCTTAGTCGCGAAGAACAACAGAAGTGCGAGGATTCTCAGTCACATGTTCAGAGAACGATTGCTCGACAAAGAATACATCGCACTCGTCGCAGGAAGACTGCATGGACACGGAAGGATAGAACTTCCAATAGATGGACAGGAAGCCGTCAGTGAATACGAAGTTCTGGAGAAGTTCGAACAGGCCACCTTGGTCCGCGTGATTCTACACACGGGAAGGACTCATCAGATCAGGAGGCACTTCGCCGCGCTGGGAAATCCCGTCGTTGGAGACACGATCTACGGTAACAGGAACGTGAACCACCAATTTCGTGAGGCTTACGGGCTCAGAAGGCAGTTCTTGCACTGTATAAGGATCAGTTTCATGCACCCAAGCAAACCTGAGAGGATCACACTGAAGGCACCACTGCCGAAAGATCTTGAAGAAGTGCTCGAGAGGTTGAGAACATGAAATGGTCAGTGGTTTTCTTGATCCTCTCGTGTCAATGTTTGGCCGCACAGTTGCTCATCAACACCTTTGATATGAGCGCGTATCTGTTCATGGACGGTGAGCGATTGCAATTCAAAGCCCAGTGTCCTGAGGATATGAAGTTGACCGACGAGATCGTGGACCTCTACGAACCGATCAATCTGACTGTGAATTACATTCCCATGCCCGATGTGCCGTTGTTGATAAGTCAGCAGGGCTTCACCGTTGGCACAAAGATGGCGGACATCGTGGTACCCGAAGAGATGTTCATAAAGCTCTCTCACATGGTGGAATCCGGTAAGAAAGTGGAGCTTCTGGTGGACAGATACCCTATAGAGATCTATCCAGACAGGATAAAGGTAGTCGAGCCCGTCAGTAAAGAAAAGATCGAGTTCTTCTTGAGCCACTTCTTCGAAAAAGTTCCGAGAGTGCCAGGAATCGGAGAACACAGCTTGCACTGGACGAGCAATTATCAACTTGTTGTTTCGTATTTTCCCGGGCTCGGCGGCGTCGTGATGGCGATCTTCGAAGACGGACCTTTCGAGCTCACGTTTGCCGAGAACGATAATCAGACGAAGGGACTCTGCATAGCTTTAGCACCAGGGCAGCACACCCTTGAGATCGTCTCTCT
The DNA here is from genome assembly GCF_000816145.1 of Pseudothermotoga hypogea DSM 11164 = NBRC 106472. Taxonomy (NCBI): domain Bacteria; kingdom Thermotogati; phylum Thermotogota; class Thermotogae; order Thermotogales; family Thermotogaceae; genus Pseudothermotoga; species Pseudothermotoga hypogea. The sequence goes on from NZ_CP007141.1 coordinate 1,583,479, forward strand.
CAACGACGCGACCCGCTTGACACTGAATTTCCCAGAATGGGAGATCCGGTTCGAAAGCGATGAGATTGAACTCGGAACAGTCTGTGAAGACAGTTTCCTCTTTCCTTCAGGCTTGCAACCTGGTGAACGCTTCCTGTACCCGGGAAGGTACGTCGCTCTGCACTTTTCTGACGAACAGCTCGTTGTCCGTGACTTCCGTGTGAAGGACACGATGCCACCGAAACTGACGATGAACGTCAGATGGCTGGACTCGATGTGCCAGATTCAGATGGACGTGGAAGATTTTTCAGTCTTCGAGAACTTTCTCTACGTGGACGGAGAGAAGATCGACATGCAGAGAGGTGTTCTGACACTTTCTTCTGGAAAGCACACCTTGATCGGAGTGGCTGCGGATGTGTTTGGAAACGTTGCCTATGCCGTCAGAATCCTGGAGAGACTGACAGAGATGGCTGTGTTTTCACAAGAGAAAGTTGTAAACATCGGAGGTTTCAGATTTTTCTCGCCGTATTTGAGATGGCAACTTTTCGAAGCTCCATCCTTCGAGGTGAAAGTGAATGAAAGAACCCTCCAGATTGAAAAAAGTCGCTGAAATTGCCTTCTTTGTTTCGGCACTGGTGTGCTTGGTGATCTTCGTACCAAGCAGGTTCGTGGCTGACAAGAGAGATCTTGCCTACACATTGGGAATCTCGATCGACGATGATAGGATCATGCTACCTTCTGGAAAGATCGTTTACGTCATAGATCCAGCAGAACGGATCGAGCCGTACATGGAGTACGTGACGTTCCGGGGCGACTTCAGCGGTTACGAGGCAAAAACCTACGCGGATCAGGCGGACCTTTATGGTGTTTGGATCGGTATGCTCGAGTTCAACGACAGTGCCAGCTTTGTGAAGAAGATCCAGTTACTCCGAAAACAACCTGAAAGGTTCTTCAGAATACACACCGTCCGACAGGAAGAAGTCGAGAAGATGAGACTCACCGAGTCAATGATTTATTACAGGTTCAGGAGGGCGATACTGGAACGCAGTATCGACATGATCTGGATCCAGTCACTCGAAAACGTGAACGTGGAACGAATACTCGAAAGGATAGAGCGCCAGTTTGGAAAACCCAAAGCGGTTCCTTCACCAAACATTGGTTCGTTCAAACTTCAGTGGCTCGCTTTTTTGTCTATGGTTCTGCTTTTATTCTCACAAAAGCCCCTGCTCGGGATCTTCACCGCACCATTCTGGTTTTGGAACCAATCCATCGCCGTCTCAGTAGTTTCCATAATCGCGACCGTTCTTCTATACTCCTACAGGGAAAAACATCTCTTGCCCGTACTGTATCTGATCCTCGGTCTGCTTACCAACGCTGCACTCTGGGATTTTTGGCATGTGAACGATCTTGACGTGTACAGGGGCGTGAAGCTTTCTCTTTCACTTCTTCCATTCTTCGTCCTCGTGAAGAGCGTGCTGAGAGAATGGAAGTGGTTGAAAAAATACTGGTTAGCAGGCGTCACGGTGGTGGCAGTCGCAGGTTTCTACTATCTGTCACGGTCCGGGAACACGGCCTTCGTTGCTTACTTCGAAAGGCAGTTCCGTGACATACTCGAAGGATTGCTTTGGGTGAGACCGAGGTTCAAAGAGATTGTGGGCTATCCTGCGTTCGCTTTGTGGTTGAGCTTTCCAAACTTCAAATGGTCCTTCGTTCTTGAACTGCTCGCGAGTGTTGCGCTGGTTTCCACCTTCAACACTTTCTGTCACATAAAGACCCCATTGATGGTTTCTCTCTACAGATCCATCTTCTCCATTGCGGTAGGATACGCGACACTTTTCGTGATTCGAAAGGTGAAACAACGTGCAGCTCAACGTTTATGATCCAAGCTTTCTCACAAGGCTCAGAATATTGCAAATCAAAAGAAAAAACCAGCTGGAATACCTGCGCCGGCTCCGCGACGAAGATGGGGCAGCAATATTGTTCTTACAGAATTCACTGGGACCAATCAAATCTGCACAGGCCTCCGAGAAACTTTTAAAATCCCTGCGTTCGCTCGTGTACGGTCCCGGAACGATGATCGACAAACTGAGAAACTTCGCGAAGATCAACGACTCGATTGAAATCGCTGGACTGGAACCCTTCTTCTGGCTGAGACCAAGACGGTTTCCTCCCCCGTCGTACGAGCTGATGGAGCTGATAAACGACAGAGACATTCTGAACTTCGTGAAGCGTGCCAGACAATTGCTCTCAGAGTCGAAATTGGAAGATTTTCTCGAACTTCAGGCTGCCCTCATGAGGGGTGGAAACGAAGGTTTGGACTGGCTCGTCGAGCAGATCAATTCTGTTCGAATCACACACATGAGTGAACTGGAAACACTCGTCGAGCTCTTCAGAGAACTTGACGAGTTTTCCAAAGCGGATGTCTTGTCCAGGTTGAAGTGTCATGTTTACGTCAAGACGGCGCTTTTGAAAAGACCTGTGCGAGCTGTGGTCCTGGACGGAAGCAACATTGCAAGGTTGAGAGGTAAGCTCTCGGACATAGATTTTGTTCTGGAAAGGCTTGCAAACTTTGAAGAGTTTTATTATCCTTATTATCTGGTGTTCGACAGGAATATCAAATACATCTTCACCGAAGAGAATGAATGGTTCTACGCGGAAAGAACGTACTTTCACTCTCCTGCGGACGAACTCATCATATCCATTGCGCTTGAAAAGAACGCCGTGGTCGTGAGCAACGACAAATTCGAGGAGTGGAACTGCAAGATAGAGCGACTGGATCTCAGGAGGCTGTTCGAATGAAGGTGTCTGACTTCGACTACGAACTCCCCGAAGAACTGATCGCCCAAACGCCCATCGAACCCCGAGATAGTTCCAGGTTGATGGTCGTTCACAGGGCCTCGGGCTCTATAGAGCACAGGATCTTCCGGGAGATTCTCGAGTATCTGACTTGCAACGATGTGTTGGTGCTGAACAACAGCAAGGTGATCCCCGCAAGACTTTTCGGTCAGCTTGAAAACAGGCAGGTCGAGATATTGCTGGTGCAGAAAGTGAACGAAAGAGTCTGGAAATGCCTGGTGAGGCCTGGCAAAAAAATCAAACCAAAGGTTGTAGTGCAACTGAACGAAGGCATCCTGGCGAGATGCCTGGACAAGTGCGAAGAAGGGATGCGACTGATCGAATTCAGCGTGAACGACGAGGAACTGTTAAGGATGGGAGAGGCGCCCATCCCACCCTATGTTCGAACAAAGATACCACTTGAAAGATACCAGACAGTCTACGCCAAAGTGGCTGGTTCTGTGGCTGCCCCCACAGCTGGTTTTCACTTCACAGAAACACTTCTGGAGAGGATCCGTTCTCTCGGTGTGAAGATAGTGGAGATCACACTCCATGTGGGCATCGGTACCTTCAGACCGGTGAAGACGGAGAACGTGGAGGAACACAGAATGCACGCTGAGCGTTACTCAATACCCCTGGATGTGGTCGAAACCATAGAGAAAGCGAAATCGGAAGGTGGCAGGATCATCGCGGTGGGAACGACGGTAGCAAGGACGCTCGAGACCTTCGCTCGTACGAATCTCAGAGAGGGTGAGACGGATCTGTTCATCTACCCTCCGTTTGAATTCAAGATTGTGGACGCACTCATCACGAACTTTCATCTACCACGATCCACCCTTCTGATGCTCGTGGCTGCTTTCGCCGGTTATGAACTGACGATGAAGGCTTACAAAGAAGCTGTGGAAAAGCGATACAGATTCTATTCCTTCGGAGATGCCATGTTCATCCTCTGAGTGTATAGTAATGTGGGAGCGAGAACGATGAGGCTGAGACTCGATCTAAGCCGAGAATTCTCCAACAGAGAGATCTTCTTCAAGTTCGTCGAGCTTCCAACGGGAGAACTTCTTGAGTTCCTTAAAGACAGCTTTCCGCACGTGAGTCTCGATGCGGAGGACGAAGAGACTGGACTTTCAGGGACGAGCCGCTTGCGAAGCGGTGAGAAATCTCTTCAGGAAGAACTCATGGAGCTCATCGTTTTGCTTCGGCTCGATGAGGAAGAGGAACACATCGCAGAGTACATAATATACAATCTTGACGATTCTGGAAAGCTTCTGGTGGAAAAAAGAGAGATCTGCGAAAAATTCTCGATAACGCAGGAAAAACTGGAAAATTTGATCGAAGCCATCAAGAGCGTTGGGCCTGAGGGCCTGTTCGAAGGCTGTGTTTCAGGCTTTGGGGAAAGCGCGTCGTACGTGAGACCGGACCTGGTGATCCGAGACGATCTGTCTGTGCAGGTCAGGGAGATTGCCATCTACTTCGGCGGTTTCAACAAGAAGATAGAAAAGATCTTCCTTTACCTCAACGAGTTGCTGCAGCGCAGAAAGGAGATACTGCTCTCTCTTGGAAACATGATCGTCAGAAAGAACGTGAATTTCTTGCTTGGAAAATCGAGCTATCCTAACAAGATCAAGCTCATCGATGCCGCAGAGGAACTGGAACTGCACGTTTCCACCGTTTCGAGGGCCGTTTCTGCCAAGTATGTTAAAACGCCTGTAGGCACTTTCCCGATGCGCGTATTCTTCGGTCGGAACGTCGAAGTGAAATTCCTGTTACCCTTGCTCTGCGAACTGCTGAGAAACAATCCCAACTCGACCGACGAGGAACTGAGACGTTCTCTGAAGGAACACGGTATCGAGCTGAGCAGACGCACCGTGAACAAATACAGGAACATTATCGGAGGCATCATCCATGAGGAGCGCTCTGTTTCTGAACGGTGATTGTGAGGACTTCGAAAGTGTAGATCTGGAAGACTACGACCTCATCATAGCGGTGGACGGAGGGGCAAAAAGATTCTTGAAAGCCGGTCTGGTGCCGGATTTGTTCGTTGGAGACGGCGACTCGCTGGACGAGTCCGATCTCAACGAACTGAAAGCGCTCGGCTGTGAAGTGCTTTTGTTCCCGAAAGAGAAGGACGAGATAGACACCGAGCTCGCGCTCAGAAAGGCGATCGAAAGAGGGGCAAAGGAAATAGACATTTTCTGCTGGATGGGCGAGAGGCTGGACATGCTTCTGGCGCTGATGTACCTGATGGGTTCTTTCAACGTCAAAATCACCGCAAAGAGTCGGAAACTGATCGTGGGCGTTGTTTCCACAGAGTTGGAACTCGAAGCGAATCCGAACGAGAAATGGTCCATCATCCCAATCGCCGGAGATGCGTACGGAGTCACACTGAAGGGGTTCAAGTACGAGATCGCTAACAAAAACATGCCATGCGACCATCCTTACGGGGTGAGCAACATCGCGATCTTGCCGCGAGTCAAAATATCGGTTGAACGGGGAAAGGTGGCGTACTTCAGATGGTTGAAAGAACCGTCGTGATCGTCGGCATGACGGGTTCCATGGGTAGTCAGGCGTTAGAAGTGATCAAGAAAATGGGATCCTTCCGAGTCTTGGCGGGAACGTACCACTCCAGTTTCGACAAAGCCCAAAGTCTCGCGAAAGAATATGCGGTTGAAAAGCTAATCTGCACCAAAGATGGTTACGAAGAACTTGAAGCCTTTCTCGAACAGCGCAGGCCAGACATCGTGATGGTTTGCATCCCAGGTTTTGCGAGCCTTCCCGTCACGCTCAAGGCGTTACGAACGTCGAAGAGGGTTTTGCTCGCGAGCAAGGAGGCACTCGTGTGCGGTGGTTGGCTCGTCAAAGAGGCGATGAAAGAAACGTCCTGCGAGCTGATTCCTCTCGACAGCGAGCACAGCGCCGTGATGCAGCTCTACGAACCTTCAGTGGAGGGAATCTTGCTGACGTCGTCCGGTGGAGCGTTGAGAGACTGGAAGTTGGAGGATTTGGATAGGGCAAAGCCTGAAGACGTTCTGAGACATCCTGTCTGGAAGATGGGCAAGAGAATAACGATAGATTCTGCGACCATGGTGAACAAAGGTTTCGAGGTCTTAGAAGCGTGCGAGCTGTTCCAGTTGCAGGCAAGCCAAGTAGAAGTGCTCATCCACAGAGAAGGTTTGGTCCACGCCGCGGTGTTTCTGAAAGATGGAACGATTAAGATGCATCTGGGTTTTCCCGACATGAGAGTTCCGATCGCCTATGGACTCACGTATCCGGACAGACGCTACGAACACAGAAAATGGCCGAACTTCGCCGAAACACAGCTCAGATTTCAGCAAGTTGAAAAGTGTCGCTATCCCGCCTTTTATCTTGCTTACGAAATCGAAAACGATTACGCTAAAAGGACTGCGTACAACGCCGCTGATGAAGTGTGTGTGGAGGCGTTCCTTCAGGGTCGAATAAGGTTCACGGACATTGCCAGAGTCCTTGCGAAGGTCGTTGAAAAGATCGAAGGTACTCCGAGGGACTTGCAGGATCTGAAGGACGTAGATGAAGCGAGTAGGAAGCTCGCAGAAGAGGTGATCGAATGGCTGTAGTGTACTTCTTGATCGTGTTCATGGCTGTGGTTGTTGTACACGAGCTTGGTCATTTTGTGTTTGCGAAACTGTTCAGGGTGGACGTACATGAGTTCGCCATAGGTTTTGGCCCGAAGATCTACCAGAAAAAGTTCAGGAAAACGCTTTTCAGGATAAACGTTTTCCCGCTCGGTGGTTACGTGAAGCTTGCAGGTGAAGACCCCACAGAAGCGCAGAACCCGCAGAGTTTGTACTCAAAACCGGCGTGGCAAAGACTTTTCATCTTCCTCGCCGGGCCTCTCTTCTCCATATTGGCAGGCTACATGCTCTTTGTCCTCATCGTCTCGATGTGGGGCGTGCCCGCGATATCGATAGCTTACGTTGAGCCAGGCAAGCCTGCGCACGAAGCAGGCCTCAGAGACGGAGACATAATCTTGAAGATCAACGGCAGGAGGGTTTACGACAGTTACACCGTCAGCCAGACGATAAGGAAGGGTAACCCGGTGGAACTGACCGTGCTCAGGAACGGAGAAAAGATCGTTATAAATGCCGCACCAAAGTTGTTCGAAGAATCTCATTTCATGTTGCTGAAAGACGTGGTCGGAGACGTTCAAGTGGGAACGAGCATCAACTCGGTGGCGGGAAAACCTCTGAACCCGGCGCAGCTTTCGAGCCTTGTGGAGAACTACGTGTCGGTGGAAACGGACGCTGGGACGTTCAGAGGGTTACTGAAACAGTACCAGTACGATCCTCCAAAATACGCACTCGGTTTTTACTTCGCCACGGTCTCGAACGTTTTCAGAAAAGATTTCGATGTTTTCAAGAGGGGCGACGTGCTATTGAGTGTTGAAGATATCACGGTGAAAAACAACGTGGACCTCTCGAGGATCTATCAACTCGTGCTTGCACAAGAAACAGGCTTTTACATCGAAGTTCAACATGACCGCATCGTCTGGGCCAGGCGCGGTTTACCCGACGAAGTGTCTGTGACGTTGATGAGAGACGATCGAGAGATCCAACTGAAGATTCCTTCTTCACTAATCAAGAACGTGCTCGAAACAGCAGGTCTGTTCGAACCAAAGACAAGCAACTTGAGACCTGCAAACGCTTTCGAAGTGATCGCCGTTGCTGTGGACAGATGCAACAACGTTCTCGTCACAATGTACAGATCGTTGTTTGGTGTCTTCCGTGGCAGGGAAGCTGGTGGTGTCGTTGGACCCGTTGGATTGGTTGCGTTCATCGGGGAAACGGCGAAGGCCGGACTCGAACCTGTGCTGACCCTCGTTGCGCTGATCACGATGAGCTTGGGCATCTTCAACTTGTTGCCGTTGCCCGCCCTGGATGGTGGTAGGATCGTCTTCTCCTTGATCGAGCTGTTGAGCAGAAAGAAGGTCAAACCCGAACTGGAGAACCTGATACACTTCATCGGTTTTTTGCTGCTCATCGCGCTGATGGTCTTCGTCACGTTCGGCGATATAGGCAGGTTGATGGGAAGATGAGCAGAGTTGTGAAGGTGGGGAAAGTTTTCATCGGAAAGGGTTATCCAGTGTCCATTCAGTCCATGACGAACACGAAGACCAGTGACGTCGATGCCACCGTGAAGCAAATAAAAGAGCTTGTCGTGGCCGGTTGTGAGATAGTGAGAGTTGCCGTAGTAGACTTAGAGAGTGCGAGGTCGATAAGAAAAATCAAGCAGCTTCTCGATTTCGACGTTCCGATAGTGGCGGACGTCCATTACGATCATCGCCTCGCAATAGAGGCGATCAAGAGTGGCGCAGACAAGGTGAGGATAAATCCAGGCAACATAGGTCAAGATTGGAAAGTCAAAGAGCTCGTCGAAGTTGCGAAAGAGCGTTCCATTCCCATAAGGGTTGGTGCGAACAGTGGTTCTTTGCGAAAGGACTTCGAGCAGAAGTACGATCGAATCACAGCTCTTGCAGAATCTGCCCTCTACGAGGTGCGATTGCTCGAGAGACTCGGTTTTTTCGACATCGTCATCTCGGTCAAGAGCACAGACGTTCTGGAAACAGTCAAAGCGAACGAGTACGTTGCCTCGAAGGTGGAATATCCTCTGCACATAGGACTCACGGAGGCTGGCGTTGGAGAAACGGCGATTGTGAAATCTTCAATCGCGATAGGACACCTTTTACTCGAGGGTATCGGAAACACCGTCAGGGTTTCGATAGCGGGAGATCCCATAAAGGAAGTGATCGTGGCGCGCAGGATCCTCGCTTCTTTAGGTTTAAGAAAGGCAGGTCAGGTCATCGCCTGTCCGACCTGTGGCAGGTGTGAGATAGATGTGGAGAAAATCGCGAAGACGATCGAACCGCTTGTGGAGAAAACCGATTTGACTGTTGCGGTCATGGGGTGCATCGTGAACGGAGTTGGCGAAGGAAGGCATGCCGACATTGGAGTTGCTGGAACCAAGCAAAAGGCTGTGATATTCGAATCTGGAAGGATCGTGAAAACGATCCCGTCGGACACGATCGTCGACGAACTGATTAAGCTCATTGAGCAAAAGGTGAAAACCTCCCCGAAGGCGTGACACCTTCGGGGAGATCTCTCACTCAGTCAAGAGTATAACCCCGTTAATCCCGTCGTTCTCGTTGTAAGTGATCACGACCATTTGATCGTACCTGCTGAGAACGATCAAGCCTGGTGTGTAGTGTTTCAGAGTGAACGTTTGTTGCTTCGATGCGTAGTCTGGATTCGCCCAGCCACCGACTTCCCACTGCCAAGACGTGTTGTCGAAAGAAAAGTGTGTGATTTCAACGGGTTGGTTCGAGAGTGCCGTGACAGTGAGATTGATCCCTCGAGCTCGGCTCATGCAGAAACCCTTCGTTTCTTTGGCTCGCGACCAGTCCTGAGAAGATTGGAACACGATCACACCGAGCCGTCCATCGTTCTCTTTGCCCATGATCAACGCGAGCTTGTCGTAACGGCCAATCATCATCATGAACATCTCGTAGTGGGGTATCTTGTACCGTTTTGTCCTCGCCGCATAAGCTGGGGAAGCCCAACCACCAACTTCGTCGTGGGTGTATCTACCTTCGACCCAAATGCCCACTTCCACCGGCTGACCCAGGGAGCTGATCACGAAATCGTTACCCTGTCGCTCGACTCTCGCAACCGATGGTATCTCGAAGCTCGTGAAAGCACCCCCTTTGAGGACTCTGTATCCTACTCGACCATCGTTTTCTCTCAGAAACACGGCGTAGATGTTTTCGTATCTGGCGAGCAAGAGCAGACACGTTCGATAGTGTGGTAATGGTAGATACCTTGGATTCTGCACGAACTCTGCTTGAGCCCATCCTCCGACCTCGGTCTTGAAGAAACAGCTACCATCCCAAGGAGGATCAAAGTTCGAGCCCTTCATGACGAAGTTTGTAGATGGATGTTGAGGCGTTCCGGTGTTGTCGATGATCAAATAAGAGACTTCCACCGGCATGTTTCGATTCAGCGCTCGCACTTCGATGACGTAGTCGGTGGGATAGGGATACTGCCTCGACATGTTGCTGAGCACACGCACTTTGACCCAACCATCGTTGATGAGAATCGCTGGCTGTGCACAGAGAAACGTTGAAAGCAAAATAAACGCCACGAACCACACGCACCTTTTCATGGCCATCCCCCCTTTGCCGGGATACTCTTTCACAATCTTAGACATGACGTATTAAAAAACGGTTAGAGACCCTGAGACTGGTATTTGAAAAGATCCGAAGCGGATGTTATACTGCACATGAAGGGGGAAAGACTTTGAGCGTTCTGGAGGTCAAGAATCTTAAGAAATACTATGGAAACGTTAAAGCAGTTGATGGCGTGTCGTTCACAATGGAACAGGGACAGATCGTGGCCCTGCTTGGACCGAACGGTGCAGGCAAGACGACGACGATCGAGATCATCGAAGGTTTGAGGAAGAAGGACGAGGGGGAGATATTCTACTTCGGTAGAAAAGTCGAGACCATTGACGAAGAGATCAAGAAGATACTCGGTGTACAGCTTCAAAAGAGCGCTTTTCTGGATAATTTGACCGTTAAAGAAACACTCGAACTCTTCGCTGGACTTTACGGAATATCCCTCAAAGCTTCTCAACTCAGAGAATTGATCGAAATGTTCATGCTTCAAGAGAAGATGAACTCACGTGTGAAGGCTCTTTCGGGTGGTCAAATGCAGAGACTGGCGCTCGCCGTTGCCCTGGTGAACGATCCGAAAATCGTCTTTTTAGACGAGCCCACGACCGGGCTGGATCCGCAAGCGAGGAGACACGTGTGGCAGATCGTGAGAGGCCTTGTAGAGAAGGGAAAAACCGTACTCTTGACGACCCACTACATGGAGGAGGCCGAAGAGCTGGCCGATTACGTTTTGATAATGGACCACGGAAAGATCATAGCCGAAGGCACAGTCGATGACCTGATAAAGATGCTGAACATGGACAGTTATCTGGAGTTCGTTGTCGAAAAACCGGAGGTGTTCCTGGAAAGAATGCCGGGGGCGAGAATGCTCAACGATGAAAAAATAACGGTTCCGACTAAGAAAGTCGAGGACGATGTGCAGAAGATATTCGTCTTGGCAAAGAACGAAGGTCTAAGCGTCGAAAACCTCGTGGTCAGAAGACCGAACCTGGAGGACGTTTTCTTGAGCTTGACTGGCAGGCATCTGAGAGACTGAGGTGGTTTGCTTGTTCAAATTGGCGAAGGCCTTTCTTCTGGACAGCGTGAGGGATTTCAACGGGATCTTCTGGCCATTTGTTTTTCCTCTTTTTTTGTTCTTCGTTTTGACCTCGGTTTTTTGGAGTGGAGGTTCGACGGAGAGTGTGAGCTTCAAAGTCGGTGTGGTTTTCGAAGAGCGTTTGGTGGGATTCGCCGAGTTTTTGAACCAAGTTTTGAAGGCGGTTCAACCTGAGCCATTTCAACTGAGCGAATACGACACCTTGGAGAAAGCTCTGGAGGATTTGAAAAAGAAAAAACTCGACGTCGTCTTGAAGGTTCCTTCAGGTTTCAGTGGAAGACTCACCTGGGTTGTTTTGACGAAACAGGATAGAAACCTGCCCGAGTTGGAAGTACATTGTTTGAAAGCCCATCAGGAATCAGAGATGGCAGCTCAGTTGCTTCAGACGATCTTCGAGCAAGCGAACTTGGAATTCTTCAAGCGAGCAGGCTTGGCCAGATCCTACGTTGAGGTTCAGATCCAAGAAAAACCCGTGTCGAACGTGGAAGAAAGCGACTTTCACTATCCGACCTATCTCTTCCCAGCAGTGATTCTGATGTCTTGGTTGGCGATATGTCTGTTCAATCTTCCGCTGAACATCCTTTACAACAGAGAGGTTGGAATCAACAAAAGGTTCTTCACGTGTGGAGTGAAACCTTTCGAGTATTTCACATCGTTGCTTCTGTCGATGGGTTTCATAATGATGATCTCCTGCGTGTTGATATACGTTTTTGGAATGATGGTCTACAGAGTGCAGCCTTCCTGTCTCTCTCTTGAGTTTATCCTCAAACTTTTGTTCACGATGATGGTTTTCTTCAGCCTGGGCATAATGATCACAGCCTTGTTCAAGAAGAGTTCGTCCGCTCTGGTAGTCAGCCAGATCATGAACCAGATTTTGATGTTCTTGGGAGGTTTCTACTTTCCACTCTTGAACTTCGGCTTACCAAAGCCTTTGGAGTGGATCTGTTTGGCGTTACCGACGACCTACTTGGTCGAGGATCTGAGGAAGAGCCTGGGACAGAACGTGTACTCTTTCAGTTCGCTTCAAACCTTCTTGGTTCCATCCGTATGGTTCGTGCTATCTCTGGTTTTGTTCGTCGTCAATTTCAAGAGGGTGATGGGTTATGAGTGAGCTCTTAACGCTTGTGAAACTTCTGTTTCTGGATTCTGCGAGGAACAGGCTGGAAATGTTTTTCAGCATTCTGTTTCCCGTGGTTTTCTTGATAATCTTTGGTTTCGTGTTCGGCTCGACCAGTGAGTCTGCACGTACCGTGGGAATCGCTCAGCTGAACGAAGATGTGTTGAAAGAACTTGAAGGGGTTGGAAAATGGCGCTTCAAATTTTTCTCGGATCGTGAAGCGTTGGTGTCTGCTATCCAAAAGGGTGAGCTTTCGATCGGACTGAGCATGAACGGTTCCAACGTTGAGCTCTTTTACAACGAAAGGAACACGAATGTCGTTGGGGAAGTCAAAATGCTCCAGATCGTTGTGAAGAGTATTTTGGAGAAGAAACTGAACAACGCGCGTTCTTATTTCACGGTTTCGAGGATGGAGCACAGTCCTTCGGGAAAAAAGATCACGACTTTTGAGTACATTCTGACCGGTGTCATAGCGATCTCGGTTCTCTCGAACGGCATGTTCTCTATGATAACCGTGTTCGGCAATTACAGAAAGAGAGGTGCTTTGAGAAGAATAATCCTGACGCCCGTTAAACCAGTGAAGATAGTTTCTGCTGTGGCTTTCGTACGAGTTCTCATGAGTTTCCTCTCTTTGTTCATGACCTTGTTCCTTGCCCGACTGTTTTTCAACGCCGGCATACCGTTCAACTGGTTCAAGTTGATTCTGACCTTAGTGTTCTCCACCTTGGGCATGATGGCGTTGGGATTGCTACTGACGGCGATCTTCAAACAACCTCAGACTGCTTCGAACGTCGCTTCTCTGTTAAACACGATCATGATGTTCTTCGCTGGTGTGTATTTCCCCGTTCACTGGATGCCATCTTACGTGAGGTGGCTCGCTTATGTTTTGCCTGTGAAGTATGTTGCCGATCTGGTCAGGGCTTCCGCGGGATTCCAACTCATGAATTCGCATATCTTTTGGGGAATAAACGCGCTTTTCCTGATCTGTGGTTTGACAATGCTGACTGTCGCTGCTAACCTTTTCTTGAAATCCGAATGAGGAGGGATTCAAAATGAACTGCGTGAACAAGGAGAAGAACCTCAAAAGGTGCAACTGTTCTTATCCGGGATGCCCAAGAAAGGGCATCTGTTGTGAGTGCCTGGCCTACCACAGGAGCAGTGGAGAACTTCCTGCGTGTTATTTCTCAAACGATGTGGAGAAAACCTGGGATAGATCCATAGAGAACTTCGTGAGAACCAGAAAGGTCTGAGACTCAAAAAAATACCTCTTGAATCTTTCTGGAGGTCTATGATATACTAAGTATCGCTGGAGAGTCGGGGACGTGGTGCAGCCTGGTTTAGCATGCCGGTCTGTCACACCGGTGGTCGCGGGTTCAAATCCCGTCGTCCCCGCCAGGGGAGGGCATTGGTGCCCTCCCTTTGTGTTATAATTTCTTCGAGGTGAACGAGTGAGGCTTCTCGTTGGAAGGCAGATTGTGCTGAGCGAATTTTTCCACGTTGACCTTGCGGTCTCCTGGGTGGAGCAACCGATCGCCGGTGCGAACTTCTACCTGCTCGGAAGTGAGAGAGGTTACATCCTGCTTTCCAATTTTTCCGAGGAGACAAGCTACGGCTCTGGTTTTCACTTGCTCGAACTCCCGCAAGGACTGTTCGCAGTGGCAACGGGTTTCATGAACTGGAGGTACGCAAAAAAGGCTGCCGACCTTGGTGCCAACGTTCTGTTCGTCTTTCAGGATGTGTCAAAACCGGAAGAACTGTTGTTGGCCAAAACGATCTGCTGGGGCTCGAGTAGAGAGTTCAACGTACCCATCGTGTTGTTGGCAAAACACGGTGACGCGACCCACCTCTTCTTCTGTGTGCCAGGTCAGGGTAGGGAGCACTCTGGGATACTCTTCGATGCCACTTCCTCGTGTGTTGTTGAGCTCGACGTGTCTCGAACAGACTCCGGCAAGACCTTCAGTGTGAAGAGCCTCGCCAGCTGAGGGAAATATGAATCCTTTCTCTGTGCGATTCTGGAAGCTACTAAGAGGTTTGCCGCCTTCACGAAAACGTTCTGAACCAAATAACGTTGTCCGAGCAGCCGTGTTGCAACTTGAGTACGACCCCAGCCTGAGAAATGGCAGGGTCTTTGCGGATTTTTTTCTCTCGATCCTTTCAAAGATTTCGAGTTTTATGCCTCACGTGGTCGTTTTCCCGGCGCTCACGGATCTGTTCTTCGTCAACGGTATCTGGTCCCTTCCTTTTTTTAAAAGATTCCCGAAGAACGGACTCGGCATTCCGGATCCTGTTACACAACAGTGCGAATGGTTCATGGCTGAAGTCTCGAGGAAGATGAACTGTGTGGTAGCGTTCGGCACGGTACACGGATTGAAGCTCTGCGGTCAGGGTAGGTTCATTGCTGAAAAGAGAGTCTTGGTAAAGGATCGGGGCCTGGCGCTCGTACCGAAACGCTGGCTCACGAACAGCGAGTTTCTTTCCAGTCTGGTGGAAGATGGGATCAGGATCGTAGTGACACCCACAAGCGGGAGCAACGTTTACAACGAGTGGGACGACAAGTATCACTTCTGGTCACACGCGCAAATGGTGGGATATTACAGTCTCAAAGCGACTCTTGTTGGAAAAGTGGCCCGCAATCGTCTGAAGGATAAGGCCTGCGTCTGTGGTCCCATTCCCATCACCCAGAACCACGACGGATACATCGTGAGAAACGAATCTTTGGAAGGTAGTGCCGTGCTCTTAGCGGAGTTGGACATGGAAAAGCTCGAAAACTTTCTCACCGAGCAGAGGAACAAGTTCAACTCTCTGATACAATGAAAAAAAAATAAAAGGCCCCGCTCAGGGGGCTGAGATTTCCTATTCATTTCTCTTCTCTCTTGAAGATCCATCGATCAGTCCGAGATTTGACACTCCCAATCCCCTGAAGGGGATGGGATTCTTAGCAGCTCTTTAGGCTGCCTTCCACGGAGCATTTGATACTCCATGGCCACAGAGGTGTGGTTTGAACCTTACACCTCTGACGGGTGCCAATCCCGCTACTACTTGGAACTTCTTCCCAAGATACCTCTGCCAGATGTTTATCGCTCCTACTCCGTCCCTGTGATAACTAAATCCACAACTTTTACACTCATAGTTGCGACCAACCGCATGATTCTTGCTACCACATACAGGACAGACCTGAATCCCCAGTAGCTGTGCTTTGTAGGTTATCATGTCCACCATCTTCCTGAAACACCACTGATGAACTTTTTGATTAAAGTTATCGTTCCCTTCTACACGCTCTCGAATGTTTGTGACATCGCCAATCATGATGGTTGCAATCTTTCTTTGTGCACATATGCCAAGAAAGTTGCTGGTTATCTTGTGCAGTATGTCCGTTATTTGATGCTTTGCAAGGTGAAGATAATATTTCTCAGCCTCATACACAAGTCTTACTTGCCTAATTGTTGTACCGGCTGGCAGTGTCGTTTGTATCAAAATTGGCTTTTGACTACTACCCATTGAAAGTTTCAGAACCCCTTCTGGTGAAAGTTTTATAGCAGTATCTTTCCAGATGAACGGCATAAACCTTTTCTTCTTATGTGGTGGTCTCAACTGTGGGTTTGTCTTGACTGCAGTAAAGTAACTGTTAAGCGCCTGAAAGTATTGCTGAACTATAGCCTGTTTGGAATGGGTATGGATATCGATAGTGCTACTCCAACGCAGGATATATTTTTGTGCTGCTCCTGGTGAAAGCCAGAAACCTTTCTTGCTTTTTACTTTCTTGACCAGCGACATGGTTTTGTTGTAGATTCGACCAGCGAGTCTGTTCAGCTCAGAACACAGAGGATACAATTCTCTCGGAACAGGCACTTTATAAGTTCTGACTATATATCTTGACATTGTTTCGCCCTATGCAATTTATAACACATGCTAATAACGAACAAGCTCCTTACCCATTCCCCTGAAGGAGAAGGGCTTGCGGAACACTATTTTCTGTCATGGGTATGACGCTTTCTGTCCACATTCCCGCAAGTGTACCACCGAGCGCGAACCAGGTTCCTCCTGAAGGTCCAGAAACGAACCTCAATTGGGCTGGCCATTTCTGGGCCACACCTACGCTCAACAGGCTAACCACGAGCAAAACGATCAACAACTTCCTCATGCGCTCACCTCCCAAGAGATTGCGGTTCAACAGTTAACATTGTACCAATTGCCTATTCAGAAGAATCTACACACGAATGCCGAGAGCACACCAGAAGCTAAGGGGGCCAACAGCCACGCACTCATCATTGACAGCACGGTTTTCCAACTCGAAAGCTTGATACCTCTTGCATAACCTGCTCCTATCACCCCACCCACGATGGCTTGCGAAGCCGCAACGGGTATCCCGACAAAACTGAAGGTAAAGAGAGTGGTGGCCTGAGCGAGCATCGCAACGAGCGATGAGAAATGATCGAGTGCAACGATCTGTTTTCCAACCGTGTCTATGACCTTCCTACTGCTGAAAATGACACCTAAGGCGATGGAAGAACCACCGAGCAATGCGGCCAGCTCTAAGGAAGAGAGATGAATCAGCACCGGACCCGTGACGTTCGCAACGTTGTTGGCACCCAGCGCGTACGCATCGTACAGCCCTGCGAGCCACGAAGCGATGTAAACGAATATGTCTTGAAACTGAGTTCGGTGAATTTTTCTGAAAAAGAACGCGAGCACGTGATAGATGAAAAAGGCAGTCAGAGCGGCAAAAAGGGGCGTCAAGACCCAAGACAGCAGGAATCGTGCAACTATGTGCCAGTTCATACTTGCGACTCCTACACGTACCAGTCCTGCTCCGACCATACCGCCAAAGACAGTCTGGGTGGCCGAGGCCGGGAAACCAAGTCTTGTCAGTGCAAGCATGGTTAATCCCGCACACAAAAGCACTATCGCACCATCATACGCATAGTTTGAACCCAGCGAGGAAAGATTTTTCAACCCCTCGCTTCCATTGATCAGTGCGCCGAGCACGACGAAAACAGAGCCAATCAACGCAACTTTTCTATGGCTGAAAACACCCGATGCGATACCAGGCCCAAAGATGGACGCTGTGTTGTTCGCGCCGAGGATCCAACCCAGAAAAATTGCCGAGAGCACGTACAGCATCCATTACCACCTCACGGTGCCACGACAGTGTGAACAGTATTTTAGCACCGTTTCAAGAGAAAAGTTCACTCAGTCTGAGAGATCTGATGAGTTCCTGATGATCCATCTCACCACGCTCTATGAGGTCTGATTTTTCCTCGAGCTCCCGCGTCAGTAACTCACTGGCGAAGTTGGGATAGTGCTCGTTCAGCCACAAGAAAACTCGACGTCCAAGTGCAGTGGCGAACAAGTACTCTCCTCTTTGAACTATGTATCCTCTCTCGAGCAGATTCTGCACGATCTTCGCGTACGTAGACGGCCTCCCAAGGCCCCTCTCCTGCATCTGTTTTATGAGGCTTCCTTGCGTGAAAGGAACCATCTTGGGTACGAGCTTGATGTCGACTGAAGCTACGAACGGTTTGCCTTCCAGATGTTGCACTTTGAATGGCAATATCAGATCGAAGCCGTGCTCAATGATGCCGTCGACGAGTTCCCATTCGAAAGTGTTAGAGGCCAGCTCGAGTCGGAGCTTCTTCTTCAAGACTTTGGTTGGTTTCATCTGCGAAGCGAGAAACTTCCTGTAGATCGCGTCGTACACGAACAAAGACTGTTTTGGATTAGAGAAACTGACCTTTCCAAGTTCAATCCAGAGTCGAAGTTCTTCGGTTTTCAAACGTTTCGTTATCCTTATGCATTCATGAGCACCCTCTGATGGATAGCGGCGCGGATGAAAGAGCTCTCGTGAGAAATCTTCTGAAATGATCTGCTCGGCAAGCTTGATCCCTGCCTCTGAGACAGTGAAACTATCGGTCCTGTGGTAAGTGATGAGCCCTTGTTCAAACAGTTCTTGAAGGATGTCCATGAGCATCGAAGAAGAGACTCTTCCTGCGAGCTCGCTCAAGATCGTTGCGGTGTTGTAAGGTTTGGGTGGTTGGAGGTCTTGTTCGAACTGCCCAACAATGCTCAGCTTCTTTCCGGCCAGCTCGCTTACGAGCTTCTTGGCAGCAAGCGGATTATCCATTTCGAAACTGAGCCACACACTGTTTTGAACCTCGTCTCGAACGAGCAGTTTCACAAGCGCTTTTCTCTGCTTCACAAGCTCGGTCCGTTCGATGACCCACCCCAAGACAGGTGTTTGCACCCTGCCGGCGGAGAGGTCGTACCTCTTGAAAGCACGCCACAGTCTGCTCGAAAGTTCGAATCCAACCCATCTGTCCAGTATCCGTCGGGCTATTTGCGCTTTCACCAGATTCTCGTCGACCGTTCTCGTAACGTCAATTGCACGTGTGAATGCGTTCTTGGTGACTTCGTGAAATTCGGCACGCCGGATGTTGCCGTTGAAGGGCCTCAAAGCCAAGGTCAAGTCGTAAGCGATCTTTTCCCCTTCGGCGTCAGGGTCTGTGGCGATCAAGATTTCATCGAACTGTACTGCGAGCTTTCTGAACGCGCTGATCAGTTTCAGTTTGTCCTGGATCTTGGCATGTTTCTTGGAACAAGTCTGGTTCGTCGTCTGTTCCCGACACTCCTCGCAGACCTTGATCGATGCGTAGATCGGCACATAATGGTCACCTTGTTCTAAGATACCGTACAAACCTTCGTTCTCAACCAGGTCAAACACATGACCGAGCGAGGCCGTTATGGCGATCAAACGATCCCCCGTTGTCGTTTCCCACACTAACACATCGTCGACGAACCTCATCTGCGGAGTACCGAAAAAACGCGCGATAGTTCGAGCCTTGTTCGGAGATTCAACGATCACCAGGCTCGACTTCACCGAGATCTGTGTAGGCATCTTCGCGGAAAAAAGCTTCACGATCTTGTTGCGATCTTCGTCGACTCTCTCGAGCTCTTGCTGCCAGTCAACGTCTTCTGCGTGTACGAAATCGATCTCATCGAAGAACAGTCTCAGCCTCTTTTTGAGATTGTTGAACAACTTTTCGTTCCAAAAAATCACAAGACTAATTCCTCGACTCACACCACCAGCGAACATGCGCGAAGTTCTGCCTGAAGCTTGAACGTACGTTGCCGCATCCGCAAGGCTGATGAACAAATCACTATCATTCTCTTCAATCAGCACATCGTTGGAACTTTTTAGTTTCTCCAAGATCTCTTCTTTGCTCAACTGTTCGCTGAGAAATTTCGCAATTTCCTGTGACTGATCGATGGTTCTTCTACGCTTCGAAATTATCCAAGACAGGTATTTCTCTATCCTCTCGTCTTGAACGAGATTCCTCAGAGCCACGAGTAAAGCACGCTGAACGTTCTCGTTCTCGAATCTCATGGGAAAAGACACGTGTGGAACATTCAAGAAGATGGCATATCGTACAACGTCCGGTAAATCGAGCCCACGGACCAAAACGTTGTTGGGCATGGAAATCCCCACGGCGACTTTGAACTTCTTTTTTCTGAACTCCCCCGGGTCGAACTCTTCGTAACTCACCGCCTCGATCTTGTGCTTCCTCAACCAGGACACGATCTTGTCGACACCCTCTTTACCAAACCTTGAACTGATGTAGATGAAACCACCATCTCCGAGCTTTCTGATCCATTCCACCAATCGTTCAAGCGCTTCTTCTTCGTTCCCAACATGCAGATAAGTGTCCAGAACGTTTCTGAGAGAAATGCGAACGGGCGAAACATCAAAGCCGAGAAGCTCTTTGAAAAGTACCGCGCGGTTCGTCTTTGGTCTGAGCGTTGCCGAAGACACCACCAAGATACCTTTTGGTTTAGGCTCTTCCTGAAGCTGGTTTCTAACGGCCAGATCTATCTGCCGCTGGGTGAAACCGAGCAGTCTGAGCACTTTGTCCACATTCTTGCCAGATTTCAAAAGAGAGTCTGTGTCATCGACGAAGATGAAATCGAATCTTTTATCTTCGAGTGCATCGAAATTTCTCGAAAGAAACATGTTCGTCGTAATGAGAACATCGAAATCGCCCTTCCGAATTCTCTCTTTCTCGCTCTCTCTACCCGTGTACGCGATTACCCTTTTGTTCGAAAGAGATTCGCAGCGTTGCTTGACCTGCTTAACAAGTACACGGGTTGGAACGAGGATGTAAGCTTTGCCCTCAAGGAAACAGGCCATGGCCGCACCGAAAGTGGTCTTGCCCACTCCAGTAGGCGCAACGATGGCAAAACTTTGACCCTGGAATATTCGTTTTGCCCAGTGCCTTTGAAGTGACCACGGAGGGTTGCCGACACCGAGGTGAAAGAATTCAGCAAAGCGTCGCTCTTTTTCCATCAGTTCACAAACACTTTCATAGAACTGTCTTTTTTCCAGCAGTTCGCACAGATCACCTTCCTTTGGCTCTGGAAGGCACCGCTCACACACCAGACCCTTTTCGAGTCTTTCGGCATCGATTCGTCCACCGCAGTTTGGACAGAGTGACTCGAAAACCGCGAAGATCACGAGTTCACCCCCAGCTCAAGGTTAGATTGTAACAGAAAAAGCCCCGCAAGCGGGGCAGAATGATGAAAAGAGAAGAGTTTCAGCGCCCTTTGCTCACTTTGGCTTCGAGCACCCTTTTTATCGCAAAATACGCAGGTTTGGGGTTGTAATCTTTATCAAAGATCAGAGCGTGGTCGTAGCCTGCGAAAAAGCCCGGTACCCAAGAATACTTGTCCGTGAAACCCCAGAACTGTATGGCTTGGACCGCAGGATTCTCCAAGCAGATTTCGAAGATCTTCGCGTAGATTTCTGCCTGCCTGTCCAAGTCTTTTTGAGTTGCGCTCTTGGGTATTCTCACATCCATTTCCGTGATGTAGAGCTTCAAACCGAGATCAGCGAACCTCTTCAAGTTGTTTCTGAAACTGTCATAGTCTATTCCGTTGATGTCTATGTGCATTTGAAAACCGATGCCGTCTATCGGTACACCTTTTTCTTTCAGTTCCTTGATTAGCTGGTAGGTGAAGTTCGATTTGGGATTGATCGTTTCTATGTTGTAGTCGTTGTATATAAGGATCGCTTCCGGATCGGCTTGTCTTGCCCACACGAACGCCTTTTCGATGTACTCGGGTCCTATAGTCTTGTACCAAATGGTCTCTCTGTAACTGCCCATGTCGCTGACCGCTTCGTTCACCACGTCCCAAATCTTCACCCTTCCTCTGAAGTGACCAACGACTGTTTTGATGTGGTCCTCAAGGACTTTCAGGAGTTCTTCTTTGGTCCATTGTCTGTTCAACCAGAACGGGAGCTGGTTGTGCCAAACCAGGGTGTGACCATGAACGAGCATGTTGTTTTCCAAAGCGAACTCGACATGACGCTCTGCGTAACTGAAGTTGTACCTGTCAGGCTCCGGATGAATACTATCCCACTTCATCTGGTTCTCGGGCGTGAGTATGTTGAATTCCCTCCTCGCCATCTCCATATATCTGTTGGAATCCGGAATAGTCCAAAAATGGTTGATAGAGGCATAACCGATGTAGATGCCGAGTTTCTCGGCTAATGACCTCAAGGATTCTCCCTCCAATCCATTCGATGCGGAGCAAGTTGCTACAAGCACCAAGACAACCGCGAAGAACAACTTCCTCACGACTTCACCCCCTGTGAACAAGTTTGAGTTTCTACCAGCCGATTGTAACATCGTGTGTGCGAGAGAGACAAAGTGAGAAAGAGTGAGATATTGAACGAAAAGGAAAGATTCGGGATAAAAATCGCAAATGGCGGGTGTTCATGCACGAAAATGGTCCGTAACGGACTTTGTAAGCGATAATACATTTCCGTTATAATTTTTGCAGGAAGAAACCAAAAACGAGGGGGTGTACGCATGAGGAAAGTACTGCTGGTAGTAACACTGCTCTTAGCCTGCTTGACCCTGGCGCAACTTGCGGCCAACGTGCCAAGACATGAGACGTTCATCGCCAACCAGCTGACGGGACGTGTCGGAACACCAGGCAACTTCAACCTCTGGGCAGGATGGCGCTGGCAAGACAGAGGCATTCAGAACCTGCTGCTTGAACCGCTGTGGTGTGTGGAGTACGCGACCGGTGAGATCATCAACGCCTTGGCGGCAGAACCACCGATCTACAACGCTGATTTCACCGAGCTCACGATCAAGTTGAGGAAAGGCGTTTACTGGAGCGATGGCGTGCCGTTCACGGCGGACGACGTGGTGTACACGATCGAACTCGTCAAGAAAGTTCCGGGCATGAGCTACAACGCACAGATGCAGTCCGTCGCAGAAGTGAAGAAGATCGATGACTACACCGTCGTGCTGAAACTCACCGAGCCAAATTCGAGGTTCCACACGTACCTGCTCGACAGGTGGGGCGCATTGAGGATACTTCCAAAACATGTTTTCGAGAAAGTGGAGGATCCGATGACGTTCGAGTTCAACCCACCAGTTGGAACAGGACCCTACGTGCTCAAGGCGTACGATCCAGGTGGATACTGGACTCTGTGGGAGCTCAGAGAGGACTGGCAGAGAACACCCACCGGAATGCTCTATGGTAAACCCGCACCGAAGTACGTCTTGATCCAAACGTTCGGTACAGCAGAACAGCAGGTGCTTGCCATGGCCAGACACGAACTTGACGCGGCGGACCTGACCATGGAAGGGCTCAGAGCCGTGCTGCAAAGAGTCAACACAGCGAGGGCCTGGAGACGGGACTATCCGTGGACTGTGAACATAGACCCGTGCGTGACAGGACTACATTTCAACAACGCAATCGAACCGTTCAACAATCGTGAGGTCAGATGGGCTTTGACGCTGGCCATCGACATCGTCGAGTATGCAGCGAACGCGTTCGACGGTGCAGTGACGCTGAGTCCGATCCATATACCGCTGACGAGCGCTTACTACGATTGGTACTTCACACGTATCGAAGAATGGCTCAAGTCCTTCGAACTTGACATCGGCGATGGACAGAAGTTCAAACCGTACGATCCAACCGCGGGACAGAGGCTCGCCGAGTATGCCAGAAAGAGGGGTTACAAGGTTCCAACAGATCCAGAGGAGATCAAGAAGATTTTCGGACCCGGCTGGTACAAATACGCGCCGGACGTGGCGGAGAAACTGCTGATCAAGAACGGTTTCAAGAGAGATCCCAAGACTGGAAAATGGCTGTTGCCGGATGGCAAACCCTGGACCATCACGATCTTGACGACCACGAACCCTGCGCATCCAAGTTACAGAAACGGCTTCGCTGCTTCGCAGGCTTGGAAGAAGTTTGGAATCGATGTCACTGTCATGACCAGTGATGCTCTGGCCACGTTGGGTCAACGTGGAGAGTTCGAAGTGACCACTGACTGGCCTGCTGCAGAGCCGTGGGGAGGTCACCCTGACCTGTTCAGAGTGCTGGACCCATTCAGTTCTCAGTACCTTGTGCCCATAGGAGAAAATGCACCATGGGGTAACTACGGACGTTGGAGCAACCCAAAGATGGACTCTGTCATTGCTAAGCTCAAGGACACCGATTGGAACGACACAGAAAGCATCATAAATGTGGGCTTAGAAGGTCTCAAGTTGTTGATCGAGGAAATGCCGACCATACCGACATTCAACTATCCAGGTGTCGTGGCGTGGGACGAATACTACTGGACGAACTATCCAGGTGCCGAGAACATGTACTGTCAGCCGTACCATCACTGGCCAAACTTCAAGTACATGCTCCCATTCTTGAAGCCGACGGGTAGGAAATAACTCCACGCTGGGGCGCCCGCGCCCCAGCATTTTCAAAGGAGGTCGGAGCTTTGAGATTCTTCAAAACGTATCTCCTTCCAAGAATTCTCATGTATTTTCTTGTGATCGTTGTTGGAGTCACGATCGTTTTCATCATACCCAGATTGCTCCCCATAGACCCCATCCAACAGATGATCGGACAGATCACCTCGACCGGGGCCTATCTGGACCCAAAGACGTTGGATTACATGATAGAAACACTCAAGGAACTGTACGGGTTGAAGGGTACACTTTGGGAACAGTACTGGGGTTTTTGGAGAAGATTGTTGAAGGGAGATTTCGGACCGTCTTATTATCAATTTCCTGTACCCGTCATCTCGCTGATAAGACAATCCTTGCCATGGACACTCGGGCTCTTGCTGACTACTACAGTGGTCTCCTGGATTTTGGGTAACGTCTTGGGAGCCCTGGGAGGTTATTTTCCTCAGAAAAGTTGGGCGAAAATCCTCGACGTGATCTCCATGGTAATAAGACCCATGCCTTACTATGTTCTGGCTTTGTCGTTGCTCTTACTCTTCGCATACTTGATTCCAATCTTTCCTCTGGGTGGGGGGTTTCTCATAGGAGGCAGGATAAGTTTCGATCTTAGAAGCATTCTCATACTGCTCAAGCACGCTTTTCTACCGGCGATGTCTTTGATACTCATAGGTGTCTTTCTCTGGTTTCAGGCCATGAAGCTCGTTGTTCAAAGCGTGAAGAACGAAGACTTCGTCTCTTATGCACGGCTCGGAGGCCTGAGCCAATCAAAAATCGTGAGTAGATATGTCATGAGAAACGCGATGCTCCCGCAAATCACAGGTTTGGCCCTTTCGTTGGGCCAGATATTCAGTGGTGCACTGATCACGGAGATCGTTTTCTCTTACCCGGGTTTAGGCACGTTGCTTTACAATGCGATCTTCACGGGTGATTACAACCTACTGATGGGCATAATGACCATGTCGATCTTCGTGATCACAACGAGCATCCTCGTGATAGATTTGCTCTATCCGATCTTCGATCCAAGGGTCAGGTACAGATGAGGTGAATACGATGAGGACACTCAAAGATCTTCTAAGAGACGGTAGATTTAGGTTCGCGTTCACAGTGTTTCTGGTTCTTCTGGCTTTGTCTGTGATGTCCTTCTTTTCACCTTACGATCCCTACAGGTGGAACGTTGTGCCACGCGATCTTCCACCTCAGTGGCCACACGTGCTCGGCACGACCTCCACCGGTCAGGATCTTTTCTGGTTGCTCACCTTCGCTGTGCGTAACTCTCTAACAATGTCCTTGATTGCCAGCATGGTCTCACGTGTCATAGCCATCATCATCGGTTTGACGGCGGGTCATAAGGGTGGAAAGACTGAGAAAATTCTCATGTTCCTCAGTGATTCTTTCTTGATCATTCCTTTGCTTTTGATCATCCTCATGTTCGCAGTGATGGTCAAAGGTAGAATGAACCTACTCGGACTCGGACTGTTGCTCGGTGTGTTCGGTTGGGCATGGGACGCGAGAGTGATAAGATCGCAGGTGTTGAGTCTGCGTGAGAGGGATTTCACTTACACTGCCATCCTTTCGGGTTCTTCGACGTTAGCCATAGTTTTTAAGGAATATATGCCGTTCCTGATTCCTCTGGTATTCGCGACACTCATTGGAAACATGTCCTGGGCGATTGGGATGGAGATAGTCTTGGCGATTCTGGGTGTTTTGAATCTGGAAACACCGATGATCGGAACGATGTTGTACTGGGCGATCAACTACCAATCGATTCTGTTGGGTTACTGGTGGTGGATCCTCACGCCTGTGACCACGAGTGTCTTCTTGTTCATCGCGCTCTATTTGATGTCTGTGAGCATCAGCGAATACCTCGATCCGCGAATGAGAATTCAAAGGATAGGTCGAGCCTGAGGTGTTGCGGATGAAAAAGCTGATCGAAGTGAAGAAAATTAAGGCGTACTACGTTCTTGACATCTTCGGGAAGCAGAGGACCGTCAGAGCTGTGGATGGCGTGGATTTGGACGTTTTGGAAGGCTCAGTGCACGGAATAGCGGGCGAGAGCGGTTGTGGCAAAACCACACTGCTCAAAGTTCTTTTTGCAGCTATTGAGCCACCGCTGAGAATGATCGATGGGAAGGTGTACTACCTGAATGGCACGGGAACCATCGATCTTTACGCGATCGATGAGTCTGAAAGGAAGAAACTGAGATGGTCCTTTGCTTCCTATGTTCCCCAAGGCTCCATGAGTGTGCTCAATCCCGTCCTAAAGATAAAAGACACGTTCAGAGACTTCATTTCGAGTCATCTGAAAGGGAGAAGCAAGATTGAAGCGTACGAGATGGCCAGAGAACACATTAGGGATTTGGGCTTGCCTCTCAAGATCTTGGATGCCTATCCACACCAGCTTTCCGGTGGCATGAGGCAGAGAGTCACCATCGCGCTCGCTACAGTCTTGAAACCTAAGGTCATCATCGCCGACGAACCCACCACAGCGTTGGACGTGGTAACTCAACGTGGCGTCATTCAGCTTTTGAAAGACATACAGTCGCGGCAGGGTAGCGCGCTCGTTTTGGTCACGCACGATATGGGAGTGCACGCGAACATATCGGACATGCTGAGTGTGATGTATGCAGGAAAAATCATAGAGGAGGGAAGGACTGAGGATCTGTTCGAGAATCCGAGACATCCTTACACGCAGTACCTCATCAAATCATTACCGAGATTCGGTGACAGATCGAAGAGGGAGAGCCCTCCGGGTAGCCCTCCTTCACTCTTCAATCTGCCTACGGGATGTGCGTTTCATCCACGCTGTCCGTTCAAGATGGTCAAGTGTGAAAAGGAAGAACCTGTGATCTTTAACGTGGGCGAATCACACAAGGTCGCATGCTGGCTCGCGGAGGGATGACAGTTGACGGAAATGCTGAGAGTTCTGAACCTGAGGAAGGTGTTCACCATCGGTGGTATCTTTTCCCGGGCGAAGATAATTGCGGTGAACGATGTGTCTTTCGAGATAAAGAAGGCAGAGATCTTCACGCTTGCGGGCGAGAGTGGTTGCGGCAAAACGACGATCGCAAAAATACTGTTAGGTTTCGAGCATCCCACAGGAGGAATCGTTGAATACAAGGGACGAAGGATAGACAACATTAAACCCAACGAAAGATTCAGCTTGAGAAAGGAGATACAGGCGATCTTTCAGAACCCTTTTTCCACGTTCAACCCACTGAGAAAGGTTGACAGATACTTTTTTGAAGCACTTCAAAACTTTGGGATCGCGAAGGAAGAAAGAGAGGCTGAGAAGATCGTCAGGGAAAAGCTGGAGGCTGTCGGCGTGGCGTACGAGGAGTTTCGTGAGAAGTATCCGAGCGAGTTCTCCGGAGGTCAGCTTCAGAGAATCTCCATTGCCCGGGCGCTCCTGACGAATCCGAGTTTGCTGATCGCAGACGAACCTGTTTCCATGGTCGATGCTTCCCTCAGAATGTCCATAGTGAACCTGTTCAAAGACTTACGCGACAGGTTCGGTCTGAGTATTCTCTACATAACGCACGATCTTGCCACAGCGTACTACGTGAGCGATCGAATGGCGATAATGTTCCGCGGTGAGATCGTCGAGCTTGGTCCTGCGGAGAAAGTCTTGCAGGAGCCTAAGCATCCTTACACGCGACTGCTGAGAGACTCCGTCCCAGAACCGGATCCTTCAAAACGTTGGACTTCGAAGGTGTTACTCGCAGAACAGGAGCACGAGGAATACCTGAGAATGGGCTGCAAATTTGCTGGAAGGTGCCCGAGTGCGATGGAAATCTGTAAGAGAGAATCGCCAATTCACTACGAGGTCGACGGGGTAAGGGTGAAGTGTTTCCTGTACCGTTGAAGGAGGGTGGTAAGGTGGAACTCTACAAGAGATCGGATTTACCCGCAGAGATCAGAGCGAGAGATTTGCTGTCGAAGATGACCTTAGAAGAAAAGATGATGCAGCTGGGTTCTGTCTGGGGGTACGAACTTCTTGACCAAGAGGGACGCTTCTCTGAAGAGAAGGCGAACGAACTGTTGAGGCACGGCATAGGACAGATAACGAGACCCGGTGGGGCAACGAACCTGGAGCCAGCAGAGGTCGTCAAGTTTGTGAACCAAATTCAAAGATACCTGGTTGAAAGGACCAGACTTGGCGTTCCAGCGATGGTTCACGAAGAATGTCTCGCAGGGTACATGGGCTTGGGAGCAACGAACTTTCCGCAACCCATAGCGATGGCGAGTACATGGGATCCTGACCTGATCCGCCGTGTGGCACACGCCATTGGAAGCGACATGAAGAAAGTTGGCGCACATCAGGGACTTGCGCCAGTGCTCGACGTGGTTAGAGATCCAAGGTGGGGAAGGACCGAAGAGAGCTTTGGCGAATCACCTTACCTCGTGGCACGTCTGGGCGTCGCCTACGTTGAAGGGATTCAAGAGAACGGTGTCATAGCGACCACGAAACACTTTGTTGCCTATGGTGCCTCTGAGGGTGGCAAGAACTGGGCGCCGAGCACTGTCGCTCCGAGGGAACTGCGTGAAGTTTTCATGTTTCCGTTCGAAGCAGCTGTTAAATGCGCCAACGTCATGTCGGTGATGAACTCTTACAGTGAGATCGACGGCGTTCCGTGTGCTTGCTCGGAGGAACTCTTGAGTGATGTGCTCAGGAAAGAGTGGGGTTTCAAAGGGATCGTAGTCTCTGACTATTTCGCCATCGATGTTTTGAGAAGTTACCACAGAATTGCCAGAGACAAAGGCCAAGCGGCGAAATTAGCCCTCCAGGCAGGTATCGATATAGAACTTCCCAGGATAGATTGCTACTATGAACTGAAAAGACTCGTTGAGACGGGTGAGGTTTCTGAAAGTGCTCTGGATGAAGCGGTCTACAGGGTATTACTGATGAAGTTCCGGCTTGGATTGTTTGAACACCCTTATGTGGAAGATTGTGCCTCGTTACCAAAGCACGACGATCTTGCACTGGAAGTGGCGAGAAAATCGATCGTTCTTCTGAAAAACGATGGAATACTTCCTTTGAAGAAGAACCTCAGGGTCGCGTTGGTGGGGCCAAACGCGAAGAGTGTACGGAACATGTTCGGTGACTATTCTTATTACACACACATAAAGGCGCTACTCGACACCGCCAATCTGGGATCGATCAACGCGCCGAGTTTCAATCTGAAGAGAGTGGATCAGATCGTCAACAAGGAACTGCAGCGCGTCATGAGTGTGTACGATGCGTTGAAGAGTGAAGGTGTCGATGTTGAATGGGCCGAAGGTTGCGGTGTGCTGGAAGGAGACGAAAGCACTATTCGTGAAGCAGTAAATCTGGCGGAGAAATGTGACGTGATCGTGGCTGTAATGGGCGACAGGTCTGGTTTGACGAAGGACTGTACATCGGGTGAGTCAAGGGACAGCGCGAATTTGAGGCTTCCCGGTCTACAGGAAAGATTGTTGCTGGAGCTTGCGAAGACGCACAAACCCATCGTGCTGGTGCTTTTGACCGGCAGACCGTACGCACTGGAAAGTGTCGAGGACAAAATGAGTGCGATACTGGAAGCGTGGTTGCCAGCGGAAGCCGGTGGACAAGCGATCGTGGACGTGTTGCTCGGCAGAGTGAACCCTTCTGGAAAGCTTCCGATCAGTTTTCCAAGAAGTGCTGGTCAGATTCCCGTGTTCCACTATGTGAAACCCTCTGGCGGTAGATCACACTGGCACAAAGACTACGTAGATGAGCCGGTCGAGCCACTTTATCCGTTTGGACACGGTTTGTCCTACACGAAATTCGAGTACTCGAACTTTTACATCGAATCCAAGCGAGTTCCCACAGCCGGCGAGATCGTCCTGAAAGTAGACGTGAAAAACGTGGGAGAAAGAGAGGGAGAAGAAGTCGTTCAACTGTACGTTGGTCGAGAGCACGGTTCGGTGACAAGACCCTTGAAGGAACTGAAGGGTTTTGCGAGAGTGCATCTCGAGCCCGGTCAGAAGAAGACGGTGCAGTTCAAGATACATACCGATGTCCTTTCCTATTACAACAGAAGGATGGAGCTCGTTGTCGAGCCTGGTGTGTACAGGTTCATGGTGGGCGCTTCATCTGTCGATATCAGGTTCTCGGATGAGGTGGAGTTGGTGGGCGAGGAGAGAAAGGTCCCAAGTCTGAGGAAATTTTTCAGTGAAACGGAGGTATTCTGAGTGGCACAGTACGATCTGCCACTCGAGCAGTTGAGACAATACCTACCTGAGAGGAAAGAGGAACCGGACTTTGATGATTTCTGGCGGGAGACAATAAGTGAGAGCCTGGGGCGCTTCGAGCCACCAGTTTTTGAAGAAGTGGATTCTGGACTGAAACTGCTGAAGACTTACGATGTCACGTTCAGCGGATACATGGGTCAGAAGATCAAGGCATGGTTTATCGTCCCGAAGGACTTGAAGGATGAACTTCCATGTGTGGTCGAGTTCGTTGGTTATGGTGGTGGAAGAGGTTTTCCACACGACTGGCTACTCTACGTGTGTGCAAACTTCGTGCACCTCGTCATGGACACGCGCAGCCAAGGAAGCAGCTGGCTCAAAGGCGACACGCCGGACTATGAACCTTCTCATGGACCACAGTATCCTGGCTTCATGACGAGGGGCATACTCGATCCGAGGACTTACTACTACAGAAGGGTTTTCACCGATGCCGTGATGGCCGTTCAGTCTGTCGCGTTTCTTCCAGGCGTCGATGCCAAGAGGATAGCCGTGGCGGGGACGAGCCAAGGTGGCGGCATAGCGCTCGCCACCGCGGCTCTCGCTCAGGGGGTGAAAGGGCTGATCTGTGATGTGCCTTTCCTGTGTCACTTCGAGCGGGCAGTGAAACTGGTGGACAGCATGCCTTACGCTGAGATCAGTAGTTACTGCAAGGTTCATCCAGAACAAACCGAGACAGTTTTCAAGACGCTGTCTTACTTTGACGGGGTGAACTTTGCAGTGAGAGCAAAGTGTCCGGCCTTGTTTTCCGTGGCACTCATGGACGACATATGTCCACCTTCCACGATCTTCGCTGCCTACAACTACTACGCCGGACCCAAGAGAATCGAAGTCTATCCTTTTGCTGGCCACGAGGGAGGGGGATCGTATCACACAAGACTTAAGATACAATTTTTGCAAGAGATTTTTTCACTTCGGGAGGTATGAGCCTTGAAATACAACTCTCCGTGGATCAAAGTGCTCAACAAGAGGAACATTTTGAAGATCGTGCATGAGAATCGACCCGTGTCGCGTTCGGAGATCTCCGAAATCACGGGCTTGACACCGAGCAGTGTCACACGGATCACGAAAGAACTGATCGAAGAGGGCTTCGTGCAGGAAATAGGCTCGGAAGGGAAGAATTCCCCTGGTAGACGTCGAATCCTGCTCGATATAAAGAACAATGCGTTCCTCAGTCTCGTGTTCGATGTCGGCGTGAACGTCACCACCTACGGCCTCGGCTACTTCGATGGTACAGTGTCGCTCGGTGGTTCCTTCGAGACGCCCAGGGCACCCGAAAAGTTCTTCATGAAAGTGAGAGAAATCTTCGAGAAGTACTCCCTCGACAATAAGATCAGCCGTGTTTCGTTATCTGTGCCAGGTATGGTGAACATGGAGGAGAACCGAATACTGATGGCACCGAACCTTGGTTGGCGCGACGTCTCGATAAATGAGTTTCTGCAACTGGGCGTTCCGATACTCGCAGACAACGAGGCTAACCTCTCCGTACTTGCGGAGAAGTACCATTCAGAGGATATGAAGGAAGTGAAGGAGGCAATCTTTATAGTCGTGAGGGAAGGTGTCGGCACGGGTGTTCTCATCGACGGGAAGTTGTACCGTGGCCCGACGTACACAGCGGGCGAAGCTGGGCACATGACGGTGGACATGCGCTCCAACAGGCTTTGTCACTGTTCAAACAAAGGGTGCTGGGAATTCTATGCGTCGATCAACTGGGCGATAGAACACTACGAAGGCAAATTGGAGGGGAAGAACGCGATAGAGAAGTTCGCCGCGCTGAAAAAGAGAGAAGACAGCAGAAAAGTTTTAGAAAAGTTAGCTCAGAACATCGCGATCGGTATCGTGAACATTGTGAACATCCTGAATCCGGAAATAGTGATACTGGGTGGAGAGGTTCAGGACCTTGGAGAGTACTTCTATCGGATCGTACAGGAAGAGGTCAAACAGAGGGCACTGAAGGACGCGACGAAGCAACTGAAGATAAGACCTTCGATCTTCGGAACCATAAGTTCGAACTTGGTGGGTGCTGCGGTCCTCGCCGTCGAGAACATCATTGAGAACGTGAGGTGAGGTGGTACTCTTGGAATTGTTTCTGGGCTTAGACCTTGGAACGACCGGGGTGAAGGGGATCCTCGTTGATGCGAGGGGAAGCCTTGTCGCCGTGCACGGTGAAAGACTTTCGCTCTCGACCCCAAAGCCGGCGTGGGCAGAGCAAAATCCCAACGAGTGGTGGTCCGCAACGTTGAAAGTGTTGAAAGCACTCTCAAACCGTTCGCGTGAGATTGGCGGAAGGATACGGGCACTCGCCACGAGTGGGCAGATGCACAGTCTTGTGGTCGTCGATGGGGAAGGTCGTGTTCTTCGAGATGCGATACTGTGGTGCGACCAGAGGACTTACGTTGAGTGTGACGAGGCCACGAATTTGCTTGGAGGAGAAGAGCAGGTTCTGAAGATCGTTGGTAATCCGATCCTGCCTGGTTTCACACTGCCGAAGTTGCTCTGGCTGAGAAAGAATGAACCTGAGCTGTACAAGAGGATTTACAAGGTCATGCTCCCAAAGGACTTTATCAACTACATGCTCACGGGTAACATAGCAACGGACCATTCGGATGCATCCGGAACCACAATGTACGACGTTTTCAGAATGCGCTGGAGCGAAGAACTTCTCAGAACTTTGAAGATATCAACTGAGATTCTTCCCGAGATTCTGCCATCGAACGGAATCGTTGGAAAGGTGAAACGAGAGCTCGCAGAAGAGCTCGATCTTCAGGACGTGATCGTCGTCGCGGGGGGTGCGGACAACGCCTGTGCGGCGCTCGGTGTGGGTGTGATCGAACCGGGAGACGTGATGGTGAGCCTTGGTACCTCTGGGACCGTGGTGGCACCAACGGACGTTGGTTCGTACGATCCAATGGGCAGGGTTCACTTCTTCGCACACACGGTTCCAAACATGAGATACCACATGGGCGTGATGCTCACAGCTA
The DNA here is from genome assembly GCF_000816145.1 of Pseudothermotoga hypogea DSM 11164 = NBRC 106472. Lineage (NCBI taxonomy): Bacteria > Thermotogati > Thermotogota > Thermotogae > Thermotogales > Thermotogaceae > Pseudothermotoga > Pseudothermotoga hypogea. The sequence continues at coordinate 1,616,696 of NZ_CP007141.1, forward strand.
CGTACTCTCTGGAATGGTTCAAGGAGAGATTTTTGGAAGAGGGATACGACGACATAAACGACTGTGTGGCGAGAACGCCGATCGGTTCGAACGGGATCATTTTCTTGCCCTATCTGAACGGTGAAAGAACACCTCACAGGGACCCGCACGCGAGGGGTGTAATCTTCGGACTGTCTTCCTTCCATTCGAAGTGGGATGTGGTGCGCGCGATCTTCGAGGGGGTAACTTTCGGAATAAGAGATTCCTTCGAGATTCTTAAGGAACTGGGCCTGGAACCCAAGAACGTACGTATTACTGGAGGAGGTTCGAAGAGTAAGGTTTGGAACCAGATGTTGGCCGATGCACTCGGCGTTGAGATACAGAAGCCCCTGGTGGATGAAGGGGCATCTTACGGTGCGGCGATCTTGGCGTGTTCAGGTTATTCAAAACTGGATGTGAGAAAGGTATCTAAAGAGTGGTTCAAGCTGAGGGAAACGACTCGACCAACGCCCGAAAACAGAGGAGCTTATGATAAGGTCTACGCGAGATTTAAGGAATTGTACCACGTTTTGAAGGACACGTTCCGGGAGGGACAGGTCTGAAAAATGCTCTGGCCTACGTTTTCCTGTTGATCAACGTTTTGTTGTCGTTCCAGATGCTTTTCGAAGCGTACAAGTTTTTCTACACCGCGGCTGCTTCGGTAGGAATGAAGATCGAAACGATGAACGTCCTCAACAAGTTTTTTATCATCGTCTTCGCGGTGTTGATCATCGCGATGATTGTGTATTTTGAAAACCATTACAGAAACAGGGCCAAGGAAGGGATGAAGAGACTTCTTGATCGCTTCTTCATCTTCACAGGGCTTCAATTCTTACTGATCACATTCTTTCAGACTCCTTTCTTCCTGACGCTGGGCTACAGGCTTGGTTGGTCGGAGTGTGCGAGGTACTTTGTCAAACCCGCGCTCGGTATCCTGCTTGTGTTTTTCTCACTGAGACTTCGTTCAAAACACGATCACTGAACGTACCGCATGTCGATGAGCGAGCAAGAATGTGAAAGAAGGTAGAACAAAAAGCCAGAATGAGAAATGCTGAAAAAGAAGTGTGAAAAGTGAGAACCATTCTATTTAATCCAGGGATATCACCCGACACTGCGATTGACACGAATGTGACGGTCATGTCAAAATAATTGCGGTCAGTAAAGAAACAACGGGGGTAGTTTCATGCTCACTTACCTGTTAAGAAGGCTTTTCTTCGCAATACCACTCCTCTTTCTCATAGCGGTCGTCTCGTTCATCATCATAGAACTCCCACCGGGAGATTATCTGACAGTGTACGTGATGAACCTCAAGCAAAGCGGTGAGGCCATAGATGAAGCAGCTCTGCAGGTTCTCAGAACGCGCTACGGCCTCGACAAACCTCTCCTGGTGAGATTCTTCATATGGTTCAAAGGAGTTCTTAAGGGCGACTTTGGTTATTCCTTCATGTGGGAAAAACCGGTCAGTCAGCTCATTGGACCGCGCCTTTGGTACACGGTGCTCATCTCGGTGCTGGCAACCGCTTTCGCCTGGGTCTTTGGTTTTCTCATCGGTGTCTACTCAGGCATTCATCAGTACTCGATAGGCGATTACACATTCACCGTTCTCGGTTACATAGGCCTTGCGACTCCGAACTTTCTGCTCGCGTTGATACTCCTCTGGGCAGTGTACGTGACTTTCGGTGTGAGCTTAGGTGGATTGTTCTCGCCGGAGTACGCGAACGCTCCGTGGAGCTGGGCAAAGTTCGTTGATCTCTTGAAGCACATCTGGTTACCGGTGATCGTCATAGGTACGGGCAGCATGGCAGGCCTGATAAGGATTCTACGTGCGAACTTGCTGGACGAGCTCGAGAAGCCTTACGTGATTGCGGCAAAGGCAAGGGGCGTTCCCGGCAAGGAACTGTACTGGAAATACCCGCTGCGAGTGGCGGTGATACCGTTCGCGAGTACCGCAGGATGGGTTCTGCCCGAGATAGTTTCTGGTGCGGTTGTGACCGGGATCGTTTTGAACCTTCCAACAGTGGGTGTGATACTGCTCGATGCTCTCAAATCGCAGGACATGTATCTGGCGGGGAGCCTGGTGATGTTCTTGAGCATATTTACGATCATTGGAACGGTGATTTCCGACATCCTCCTCGCATGGTTGGATCCGAGAATACGTTTCGAGTGAGGTAGACCGGATGGCGATCAACGGGCGTGTGACCAAGAGAACCAAGGTTGAAGAGATCTATTTAGCGTCAGAATGGAAACTGATGTGGTGGCGGTTCAAGAAGAACAAACTCGCGATCGTTGGGCTCTTGGTATTGTTCGTTTTGTATGTCCTTGGTATCTTCTGTGAATTCTTCGCACCGTACAATCCTGAGAAAATCTACTCAGCTTACGTTTATGCTCCACCGCAGAGAATACATTTCTTCAAGGATGGCAAACTCACCAGGCCGTTCGTTTATGGTTTCAAGATCGAGCGCGATCCACAGACTCTCAGAAGGATTTACAAAGAAGATCCGAGCAAAGTTTATCCGATCAAGTTCTTCGTGAGAGGAGACGAGTACAAGTTCTGGGGGATGTGGAAAACGAACCTGCACTTCTTCGGAGTGGAACGAGGCACGATGTTCTTGCTTGGCACGGATCGAATGGGCCGTGATGTTCTGTCACGTGTGCTCTACGGAGCGAGGATATCAACCACGATCGGTTTGGTTGGAGTCTTTCTAAGCATGGTGTTGGGTATCCTGATAGGTGGCATTTCGGGATATTACGGTGGCTGGGTGGACAACTTCGTGCAGCGGTCGATAGAGTTCATCAGGAGTATTCCAACTATCCCGTTGTGGATGGCACTCGCAGCAGCGTTGCCGAGGTATTGGTCACAGGTGAAGGTCTATTTTGGAATCACCGTGATCCTTTCTCTGGTAGGCTGGACTGGTTTGGCGCGTGTCGTACGAAGCAAATTTCTGGCGCTCAAAGAGGAAGACTACGTTGTTGCTGCGAGACTTGCTGGTGCAAGCGAATTCAGGGTCATTTTCAAGCACATGTTGCCAGCCCTGACGAGTCACCTGATAGCATCCGTGACACTCGCGATACCGGGCATGATCCTTGGTGAGACTGGACTGAGTTTTCTGGGTTTGGGACTCAGATCCCCTGCCATAAGCTGGGGAGTTTTGCTGCAAGAGGCGCAGAACATAAGAACTGTCGCATTGTATCCTTGGCTCCTTTCGCCTGCATTCTTTGTAATCGTGACAGTTTTGTGTTTCAACTTTGTTGGTGATGGTTTAAGAGATGCGGCAGATCCCTACAAGACATGAGGGGAGGAGCATGAGGAAGGTTCTGGAAGTTAAGAACTTACGAACTCACTTTGAGCTTGTTGAAGGAACTATTAGAGCCGTCGACGGGGTCAGCTTTCAGTTGAACGAGGGTGAGGTGCTGGGCATCGTCGGTGAATCAGGCTGCGGAAAAAGCGTGACGGCGCAGTCTATCATGAGGATACTCCCAAAGTCGGCCAAGATTGTGGGTGGGGAGATCTTGTTTTGGAACCAGCAAGGTGCGATGGATTTGACAAAGCTGGATTCTGAAGGCGAGCAGATGAGAAACATTCGAGGAAAAGACATCGCGATGATCTTTCAGGAACCGGCCGCCTGTTTTGCCCCAGTTTACACCGTGGGTGAACAAATGATCGAGGCCATCCTCTTGCACGAAGACATGTCGAAGCAGGAAGCGAGAAGATTGGCACTCAAAATGCTCGAAAAGGTCAAGATACCCAATCCAGAGAGCGTTCTGGACCGATACTCGTTTCAGCTCTCGGGAGGAATGCTACAAAGGTGTATGATTGCGATGGCTCTGTCCTTGAATCCGAAAGTCTTGATAGCTGACGAACCAACGACAGCACTTGATGTGACGATTCAGGCACAGATAATCTATCTGGTGAAGCAACTCCAAAAGGAGTACAGTTCTGCGATCATGTGGATCACGCACGATATGGGCGTGATTGCGCAGATATCTGACAGGGTTGCCGTGATGTACCTGGGACAAATCGTTGAGACGGCACCGGTCAAGGATCTTTTTCGAAACCCGCTGCATCCCTACACAAGGGCGCTGTTGCGATCCATACCAAGGTTGGCCCGAAGGAAGAAGAAGCTTGAAGCGATAAAAGGTGTCGTACCCGATCCTTATAACTTACCCATCGGTTGCCGGTACCACAACAGATGTGATAGCTTCATCCGAGGTCTTTGTGATGAGCGAGAACCGACGGAAGTCGAAGTCGATGTAGCCCACAGAGTGAAGTGCTTCCTTTATGGGGGTAGATGAATTGGCCGCTGAACACAAGTTGCTCGAAGTGAGAAACTTGAAGAAGTATTTTCCTATCGAAAAGGGGCTCTTCAAGAGGGTCGTAGCGTATGTGAAGGCAGTGGATGACATAAGTTTCGATTTGTTTGAAGGCGAGACCCTCGCCCTCGTTGGAGAGTCCGGTTGCGGTAAGACGACGACTGCACGCTGCATACTTCGAGCCATCGATCCAACTGAGGGTCAGATACTACTCAACATCGATGGAAGAATGGTGGACGTGGCAAAACTAAGTAGGAAGGAACTCAAGCCGCTCAGGAGGTATATGCAGCTGATCTTTCAAAATCCGTACACATCTTTGAACCCACGTTTGAAGGTGAAAGAAATCGTTGGAGAACCGCTGCTCGTTAACAAGATCGCCAAGGGCAAGGAACTGGAAGAGAAGGTCGCCGAACTCCTGGAAGCTGTTGGTTTGAGGCCGGAGTACATGGTCAGATATCCTCACGCGTTCAGCGGTGGTCAAAGACAACGGATCGTCATAGCAAGAGCTCTGGCCCTGAGACCAAGGTTGGTCATATGCGATGAGCCCGTTGCAGCCTTGGATGTGTCGATACGCGCGCAGATTTTGAACCTGCTCATGGAACTGCAGGAGAAGTTCAAGCTGACCTACATCTTCATCTCGCACGATTTGAGCGTGGTTCAACACGTGAGTGACAGGGTAGCTGTGATGTACCTCGGAAGGATTGTCGAGCTCGCGTCGACTGAGGGGCTCTTCGACTCGCCGAAGCATCCTTACACCGAATCCTTGCTTTTGTCGGTTCCCAAACCAGACCCGGAAGCGGTCGAAGAATTCAGGCCCATAGAGGGCGAAGTCCCGAGCCCGGTCAACCCGCCGTCTGGTTGCCATTTCCATCCGAGGTGTCAGTACGCGGAGGAAGTCTGCAGGACACGAGTGCCTGAGTTTCGAGACGTAGGTTTAGTCGAGAATCCGCACTACGTTGCTTGTCACTTTGCGGAAAGACTTTCGCTGAAAGGCGTGAGGCAACTTTAAGAAAGGGGGTATCTGCATGAGGGTTCGTCTGCTGGTGGTTTGTGTACTGGCTCTGATTGTGTCTTGGGCCTTCGCCTGGGGTGTGTACGCCACGCCGGCGGATATGGAGAAGCAAACCGGTAAGAAGATCACGCAGTACAAAGAATCACCCATGCTGGCAGACCTTGTAAAGCAGGGAAAGCTTCCTCCGGTGCAAGAGAGACTTCCCGAAGAGCCACTCGTGGTCATACCGCACGAAGAAGTAGGTCAGTTCGGGGGAACGTGGAGAAGAGTTTGGAAAGGTTTGGCGGACCAGTGGGGAATCTACAAGATCGTCGAACCACATTTGGTGTACTGGGACATGGAAGGCGGATCGTTCCTGCCGGGTCTCGCCAAGGCTTGGGACATACTCGAGGATGGCAGAGTCTACATCTTTTATCTGAGGAAGGGTGTCAAGTGGTCGGATGGACATCCGTACACAGCGGACGACATACTGTTCTGGGTCGAAGACATGGTGGCGAACAACGATCTGACGCCGACCAAGCCGGAATGGTTCAGGATCGGAGGCCAGGAAACGAAGGTGACGAAGATCGATGATTACACGATCAAGTTCGAGTTTGGCAAACCTTACGCTTTGTTCATGCTCCAGGTCGCCTACAGCACAGGTTTTACAGGGGCTCCCAAGCATTATCTGAAGCAGTTCCATCCCAAGTACACGCCCATGGAAAAAATCGAGGAAGAGATGAAGAAGGTCTCCGGAGTGAACACCTGGGTCGATCTGTTCAACCAGAAGAACAACATAGTGAGGAACGTGGAGTTGCCAGTGCTCGGACCGTGGAAGGCCATCACTGACCCGACCGAACCGTTCTACGTGTTGGAGAGAAACCCATACTTCTGGGCAGTCGACATCGAAGGTAACCAGCTTCCTTACATAGACTACATCAGGCACGAATACGTAACGGACAACGAGATCATCCTTTTGAGGGCTATTTCTGGGCAGATCGACATGCAATGGAGACACATAGGTGGTCTTGCAGCGGGAGCCGGAAACTACACATTGCTGAAGGAGAACGAAAAGAAGGGTGATTACAGGGTTTTGAACTGGATTGCTGCGAACGGATCGGTCAGCAGGGTATCATTGAACCCCGCACACCCAGATCCGGTTCTGAGAAAGATCTTCAACGATGTCAGGTTCAGAAGAGCCTTGTCTCTGGCGATCGACAGGGAGGAGATAAGCGAAGTTCTGTTTAACGGTATGGCCAAGCCCAGGCAGGCGTCTTTCGTGAGCGGTTCGGCCTATTACGATCCTGAGTGGGAGAAGGCGTACGCCGACTACAACCCGGACCTTGCGAACAAGCTGCTCGACGAGATGGGACTCAAGTGGGACGCCAAGCGCGAGTACAGGTTGCTCCCCGATGGCAGGCCTCTCAGGTTCACCGTTGAAGTCACCGGGCAAATGCATGCCGACGTGTGGACCATGGTGAAGGAACACTGGAAGAGGATAGGGGTCTGGATCGAGGTCAACAACATCGAAAGGTCCCTGCTCGAGACCAGGATGGGTACGGGTGAGTACGATGCGGCCGTGTGGGCGTTCGACAGGGCAGCGCAGCCATTGGCTTCCCCGATGCTCACCTTCCCGGCTGTGACGCAGTATTCAGACTGGTGGTATGCGCCGTGGAGCACGTGGATACAAGCTTACCTGAAGGGTGAAACACCACCTGCTGATGCAGAAGTGCCACCACAGGAAGTCATCAGGCTCGTCGATCTGTGGCAGATGATACAGACAGCCACGAGCGATGAGGAAATCAAAGAGTACATGAGAGAGGTAACCAAGATCCACAGAGAGAACCTGTGGCTCATTGGAACGGTCGGAGAAGACCTATCGCCAGCGATCGTCAAGAACAACTTCAGAAACGTTCCAGAAAAGATCGTGACTGACGACGTTTTGAGAAGCCCGCTCAACGCAATGCCCATGCAGTTCTTCATCAAGCAGAAATGATCCAGGTGAACTTTCGCTTCAGGGGCCTACCATTATGGTAGGCCCTTTTCCAAAACTTTCGTGAGAGGTGGTCCTTTTGATTGATATGAAAAGAAACGGTTTCTGGTACGGTGGGGAATGCTATCCAGAACAGTGGGATGAGGATACCTTCAAAAGAGATCTGCGATGGATGAGAGAAGCGAACATGAACATCGCGACAATCGGCGTCTTCTGTTGGGCCATTGTCCAGAAGGACGAGTCCACTTATGATTTCTCCTTCTTGGACAGAGCGCTCGAGATCTTGGAGCATGAAGGATTCTATGTTTGCCTGGCCACGCCGACGGCTGCCCCGCCACTCTGGATGGTTCGAAAGTATCCTGAGATCTTGTCTGTGGATGTGAACGGGCACATGAGAAAACCCGGTGGCAGGGCGAATTTCTGTCCAAACAGCGAAAAATACAGAGAATTCTCTGTAAGAATTGCGGAGAAACTCGCAGAGAGGTATAGAGACTATCGACCATTGGTGCTCTGGCACGTGAATAACGAGTATTCGAACTATTGCTACTGCGAAACGTGCGAGCGAAAGTTCAGAGAATGGTTGAAAAATAAGTACGCTTCTCTGGATGAGCTGAACAAGAAATGGTATTCAGACTTCTGGAGCCAGAGAATCTACGACTGGGAAGAAATTAGCCTTCCAACTACACGGAACTTCCTCCTGTTCAGAAAAGACAGGCTCCAATCCATAAACCCGGCGATTTATCAAGACTACAGGAGATTTATGAACGAGAGCCTGCTGGAATGTTTCGAGCTGGAGTACCAGGCTCTGAAGAAGTACACACCGAATGTGCCGGTCACGACGAACCTCATGGCTACCTTCAAACCTCTTGACTACTTCCTGTGGGCCAAGAAGATGGACGTGATATCGTGGGACAGCTATCCGGACTACGGAGAGGATCACGTGAGAGTCTCATTGAGATGTGCGCTGATGAGAGGTGTCGCCCGTGGAAAACCTGTGGTTCTCATGGAACAATCCCCATCACAAGCGATATGGAAATGGTACAACCATCAGAAGTCTGCCTCAGCTTTGAAGTTACACACGTTCCAAACCATTGCACACGGTGCCGAGGCGGCACTCTACTTTCAGATCCGCCAGTCCAAGGGTGGTTGCGAAAGGTTCCACGGAGCGGTCATAACGCACGCAAACACGAACGGGACGCGCGTTTTCGAAGCTGTGAAGTGTATCGGCGAGGATCTGAAGAAACTCGAAGACAGGGTTCTGAACACGCGTGTCGATGCACAGGTTGCAGTCCTATTTGACTGGGAAAGCTGGTGGGCGCTGGAGGACAGCCCGGGACCGAACATCGACTTTAGCTACCTACAAGAGGTCGAGAAGTACTACAGGGCGTTGTTGAGAATGGGTGTAGGAGTCGACGTGATAGGTGTGGAAGAAGATTTCAGTAAGTACAAAGCCATCTTCGCTCCAACACTGTTCATGGTGAGCGACGAAATCGGCAGAGATATAAGGTCATACGTGGAATCCGGCGGCATCTTTGTAGCGACCACTATGAGTGGGGTTGTCGACGAGAACAACTTGGCCTGGCTCGGGGGTTATTTGGCATCCATGAACGATGTTTTCGGCGTGCGGGTTGAGGAATTCGATGCGTTTCCGTTGAGCGAAGAAAGAACGGTCTTGTTTTTGGGAAAGAAATATCTGGTGAAGCTCATTGAGGGGTTGGTGAGGGTCGAGAAAGCCTTCGTGATGGGAACCTACTCAGACGGACTGTACGCGAACGAACCCTGTATCACCTTCAACCAGTATGGCGAGGGATTCGCTTACTACGTTGCTGCCTGTGCCTCGCAAGAACTGTGCAACGATTTTGTTCGATACATCGTCGAGAGACATGGAATTGAAACTTCCTTCAGCGGTCCTGTGGACGGTGTCGAGGTAGTGAGGAGGCGCAGCAAAGATTCAAGAATGTATTTGTTTGTCATGAACTTTGACAGCAAGAGAAAGCAAGTTCTCCTGAAGGAGGGCAAGTGGCGAGACCTCATGAGTGGTCGAACTTTCTTTGACAGCTTGGTTTTGGAACCGCACGGTGTGTTGATCCTCGAAAAGGTAGATATTTGAGGTGAGAAGGATGAACAACGAGTACGAACTTTGCTGGCTCGAATATCGAAGATTACCAGACTGGGAAATTGCTTGCCACAGAGAATGGTTCAAATCGGCGGTGCCCTTTGCTCAACCATGGGAAGTCGAAACGGCACTCACAGAGCTGAAAACTTTTGCGAGAGACGCCTTAGGAACGAAAATGCTGGTTGAAAACACTATCCAAAATCAAAGAACAATAATACTCGGGAAGATTGACAAACTCAGTGAGCTGTTCGATGTGCCGAAACTCGAAAGAGAAGGTTCTTTCTTCCTTGCGCACAGGAAGCTTTCCGGTAAAGACACTCTCGTGATTGGTGCGATCGACACAGCTGGTTTGGTGTACGGCACGTTCGAGGTCATCAAACGTGCCAGGCTTGGCGAATCCTTTGAGAAAATGAATGTGGTTCAAACGCCTGCAATGCCGCTGAGAATGATCAATCACTGGGACAACTTGGATGGCTCCGTGGAGAGGGGTTACTCTGGAAGGTCCATCTTCTTTGAGAAAGATCGCGTTATCCTGAATCGTAGAACAAGAGATTACGCCAGATTGCTGGCCTCGGTGGGTATTAATGGCGTGGTCATAAACAACGTCAACGTGAGGGGCAAGGCAGTGCAATTGATCGATGATGAAAAGTATTTGAAAGCACTGTCGAAGCTCGCGGAAGTTTTCGGAAACTACGGTATAAAATTGTATCTCAGTGTGAACTTCGCTTCACCGATGTATCTTGGAAAGTTCGAGACAGCTGATCCGTTGGACGACAGGATAAAGAAGTGGTGGAAAGACCAGGCCAGAAAACTGTACAGTTTCATCCCAGATTTTGGGGGTTTCCTTGTGAAGGCCGATTCTGAATTCAATCCAGGCCCACACTACTTCGGTAGAACACATGCAGACGGAGCAAACATGCTGGCCGAAGCTTTGGAACCGTTCGGAGGTGTTGTGATCTGGCGTACTTTCGTCTACAACTGCTTACAGGACTGGAGAGATTACAACACCGACAGAGCGAAGGCAGCCTACGAAAACTTCAAGCCACTCGATGGGCAGTTCAGGGACAACGTAATCCTGCAGACCAAGTTCGGCCCAATGGATTTCCAGGTGAGAGAACCTGTTTCACCACTGTTTGGAGCTTTGGAACGGACGAATCAGATCCTCGAACTGCAGATCACCCAAGAATACACCGGTCAGCAGATACATTTGTGCTACCTTGGACCTTTCTGGAAAGAAATACTTGATTTTGACACATTCGCCAGAGGCCGAGGGTCCTTTGTGAAGAGGATCGTCGATGGCACAGTTTTCAACAGGAAGTACTGCGGTATGGCGGGAGTCTCCAACGTGGGAAGGGACCCAAATTGGACAGGACACGATTTGGCACAGGCGAATCTGTACACGTTTGCAAGACTCGCTTGGAATCCGGATGAGTTGGTGGAAAAGATCGTTGATGACTGGATCACCCTAACGTTTGGAAAAGATGAGGAAGTCAAAGCGACCATCAAGCACATGCTCATGAATTCTCACAGAGCTTATGAAAAGTATACCACGCCATTCGGGTTAGGCTGGATGGTGAATCCCAATCATCACTATGGACCGAATCCGGAGGGCTACGAGTATTCCAAGTGGGGGACTTACCACAGGGCGAACCACGAGGCTATCGCTGTGGACAGGTCATCGAAGGGAACTGGCTTCACATTGCAGTATCACTCACCCTGGAGAGAGATCTTCGACAGCATCGAGACGTGCCCGGAAGATCTCTTGTTGTTTTTCCACAGAGTTCGCTACGACCACAAGCTGAGATCCGGCAAGACTCTGCTTCAATCAATGTACGATTTACACTTCGAAGGCGTCGAACAAGTCGAAGAGTTCTTGAAGGCATGGCAACGGCTCGAGGGAAAGATCGATCCAGTCAAGTATAAGCGTGTGCTGGAAAGACTCACAGTGCAGTTGGAGCATGCTAAGGAGTGGAGGGATGTGGTCAACACGTACTTCTACAGAAAGACGGGGATAAGCGATGAACGTGGGAGAAAGATCTATCCCTGAGCGTTCAGAGCTGTTCATCTTCAACGAGGACTGAGTGTGAGCGTCTCGGCGAGCGAGCTCATTTCGTTTTTGTTGCTTCTTCTACCTCTTTTCTTTCACCACCGAACAGTCATCGCTCAAGAACGTGCCGAGCGTGAGACTAACCGAGTCCAATTTTTTCCTGGCCAGCGGGTGCGAATCGTGTTTTGTGTAGATACGCTCGCGTAGCCTCACTGGAACAATCTTGTCCGAGCTGTTGACATTTTTGCAATAACATGATATAACATGTCATGATGAGTACAAGCAGGCAAAAACCCATGTACAAGGTCGTCAAGGAGTATCTGCTGAACAAGATAAAAACTGGTGAGCTCCTGCCGGACGATCGAGTTCCGTCCGAAAAAGAGCTCATGGAGATGTTTCAAGTCAGCAGGATCACGGTGAGAAAGGCGATAGACGAGCTGGTGATCGAGGGTTATCTTTACAGACTGCAGGGTATAGGGAGCTTCGTGAGAAAGAAGGAAGAACACGAAAAAGCGTCGAACCTGATCGGTGTCTTTCTGAGCTCAGCATCGGATTTTCTCAGCGTTGGGATACTCAGAGGCATAGAACAGCACATCTCGAGTCTGGGTTTTCACGCCGTGGTTCAGTTTGCAGATGAGAACGGTTCTTCTGAAAGGGAAAAATTCCAGAGACTTTTGGAACTCAACGTATCTGGTTTCATAATCTTTCCGCACATCAGCACCTTAAAGAACGAGTCGGTCAAACGGCTCGTCGTTGAAAAACGTCCGATCGTCTTCGTCGACAGGACTGTGGAAGGAATGGATGGTTATTCCGTCGAATCGGACAACCGCAAGGGCGCCTACGATGTGACCAAGCACTTGATAGAAGTTCATGGATACAGACGTATCGCGTTCATCACGTGGGAAAAACCGAAAGTAAGCAGTGTGAAGGACAGATTCCATGGTGCGAGTTTAGCGTGCAGTGATATGAATGCCAACCTAACACTCATCGAAGTCGAAAGGGGTAGAGTCAAACAACTATGCCAAGAACTGAAAAACTTCGATGCAATTTTCGCATGCACGGATCTTCTTGCGGTTGAAATCATGTCGGGTCTACAGATGTGTGGTGTGCAGGTCCCAAGGGACGTGGCGGTGGTAGGATTCGACGATCTACCGTTCAGCGTTTTCGTTCAGCCGAGCCTGACGACCGTCAGGCAGTATCCCGAACGAATGGGAGAAAAGGCTGCAGCGATTCTACTCTCACTCTTGAGCTGGGGCGAAATTCCCATCAAAAAGCATTACGTTCCAACGAAGTTGATCGTGAGAAATTCGTGCGGGTGTGTGGAGCACCATCATTTCTGAGGGGGTGTTACTGTGAGAAAGTGGCTGGTGGCCGTGTTGGTGTCGATCATGGTAATCATCGCGGTTGGACAGAAAGTAACCATCATCGCCAACGCGATCAAGGGTGGTAAGAACACGCAAGTGGTCGACTGGTTCGAAAAGTACATTCCTGACATCGAGAAAGAGCTGGGTATCACAGTCGAGTTGATCCAGACGGGTATCAAGGACGAGGACTTCAAGGCAAGGATCGTTCTGGACATCAAAGGTGGAGGCGGAGCAGACATACTCTGGATCGATGGTTTCTGGGTCCCAGAGTTCGTCGAAGCCGGGTATCTGAGACCCATAGACGATATACTTGCAGAGATACCAGCTTGGAAGTACTACTATGAACCGATGAAAGCGATGGGCAGCTACAAGGGCAAAACGTATCTGATACCGGCCGGTACCGATGTGAGAATGATTTACTACAACAAAGAGCTGTTCAGGAAAGCCGGAATCCCAGTACCATGGCAGCCGAAGAGCTGGGAAGACATCATCAAAACGGCGAGGATCATCAAGGAGAAGCTACCGGGCGTGATACCCATTCAGCTCAACGCGGGCACTGAGATGGGTGAAGCGACCACGATGCAAGGTTTCTTCATGGTCTTGCTGGGTGCTGGTGGTAACCTGTACGATTGGGAAACTGGCAAGTGGATCGTTAAGAGCAGTGCCCTGAAGGACGCGTTGAACTTCTACAAGCAAATCTACGTGGACGAAAAACTCGGCGATGCGGCTTTGCAGGTGTCTCCAGGTGCGAGGGAAAAGACGTTCGAACTGTTCAGACAAGAGAAGATCGCGATGTACGTCGAAGGAACTTGGTTCTACACATCGGTGCTGAACCCGAACAACCCATCCTGGGGATTTCCCGACAGAGACGAGCGCATCGGTTGGGCTGCGATGCCCGGTCGTGGCAAACCACAAGATCCTGAGTTCGTTTCGATCTCCGGTGGTACCGGTTTCGCCGTAAACGTCAACTGCAAGAATCCGAAGCTCGTCGCAGAAGTCCTGAAGAGATTGCTATACGTTGAACCCCAGTTGTCCTACTTCCAGATGAAACCGTTCGTGTCGCCAAGATCGGATCTTGCCGACTCATGCTGGACCGTCAACAAAGACAAGTTCATCGCGGAGACGAGTCGCACTTTGGTTAAGTACACAACCTTTAGACCAGCCTTTCCAGTTTATCCTGAGATCTCGTTCCAGGCTCAGTTGCTCACAGAGAGGGTTGTAACCGGACAGATGAGTGTTGAAAAAGCCCTCGAAGAGTTCGCCAAAGAAGTGACGAAGATCGTGGGCAAAGAAAACGTCATAGAGAAACCGTGAAACATGGGCGGGCTCTGCCCGCCCTTTTGTGGTGGTGAAGAGATTGAAACGGTCTTTGATGGGTAGAAAGGTCATCATATTCTTGTTGATACCTGCGCTGAGTTTGATCTTTGTGTTTCTCATCTTGCCGGGTGTTTGGGTCTTGAAGATAGGCATGACGAACGAAACACTCACCGGAGCCAAAGCGAGAAATCCTGATTTTGTGGGGTTTGAAAACTATGCGAAGGTTTTGAGCGATAGATTCTTTTACAACGCACTGAGAATAACACTTCTGTTTGTCCTCGGGTCTGCGATCATCGGTCAAGCGGGGCTTGGACTTTCGCTCGCCTTGCTCACCTACAGAAAGCGGAGACTGAAGAGTTTCGTTCAAAGCGTGGTGATCCTGGCGTGGATCATACCAGAAGTCGTGGTTGCCTATCTGTGGATAGCGTTCCTCGATAAAGATTATGGAACGTTGAACGTGCTTCTTTCTGCGATTGGTTTGAACAAGATCAACTGGTTCTATGAGTATCCACTTTTGACGATCATCGTCTTCAACGTCTGGCGAGGAACTGCCTACTCCATGCTATTGTTTTCTGCTGCCTTGGAAACGATCCCACCTTCTTATCTTGAAACTGCGGAAGTGATAGGCGCATCGAGTTGGAGAAAATTCAAAGACGTCGTTTTCCCAAACATAAAATCTTACATACTGACCGACCTGATTCTCATAACACTTTGGACCTTCAACGTTTTCACTCCCTATTTGCTTACTGGTGGAGGTCCCTCGTTCAGGACTGAACTTCTGTCGATATACATTTACCGAACGGCATTTCGATACTTCAAACTCGGTTACGGTGCATCCATCGCCACGATCGCGTTGTTGATCAACTTCGCGCTCGCGATGTTCTATTTGAGCCTGTCCAGGAGGAGAAGGGCATGAAAGATCCAAGAAGAACGAGCAAGATCGTTTCCTACATAATCCTCGCACCCATCGTGGCTTTCTTCATCTGCCCCATAGTCTGGCTCGTTGTCACGCCGTTTTCAATCAGACCTTCTCTGTTCATCTCTCTGAGCGGATTCACGTTGAACAATTTCGCGCGCGTCTTCCAGAACCGGACCGCGATAAACGCCTTTCGCAACAGCCTCGTGATCTCCGTTTCGGTGGTCGTCTTGGTGACGACGTGTGCGCTGTTCGCAGCTTATGTTCTTTCCAGGCACGATTTTAAGGGGAGAAACGTTCTTCTGTACATGCTCGTGCTTTTTTCGAGTGTGGTGAGTGGTGCCGCTGCGATGGTACCGATATTCATCTTGAATCTGAGGCTCGGATTGGTTAACACCGAACTGGGTGTGATTTTGACGCTGTCGGGTGGGATTATGCCCACCGCTTTGTTCATCTTGAAAGACTTCTTCGACTCGATACCAAGAACTTACGAAGAAGCGGCGCTCGTGGATGGGAGTTCCCCTATGCAGGTCATGTTTCGCATCTTCTTACCACTCTCGAGCAAGGGGATCATCGTCATAGCGATGCTCGTTTTCACACAGTCTTGGAGCAACTTCCTTGTGCCGTTCGTTCTTCTCAGATCGACGAGCAAGTACCCTGTTTCAGTTGCGATCTACACTTTTTTTAGTGAGGTGGGCGTTCCGGACATAGGCATGATATCGGCGTACGCTTTTCTTTACACCCTGCCCGTTATCTTTGCCTACGTGCTCATAGAACGTAAATTCGGTTTTTCCTTCTATGGTGGCATCAAAGGTTGAGGGGGTAAGAACTTTGTCGTGGATCGTTTTGGAGAGTGTGACGAAGAGATTCTCAAACGTTGTAGCGGTCAACAAGGTGAATTTGCAGATCGAAAGGCAAGACTTCTTCACGTTGCTCGGACCTTCCGGCTGTGGAAAAACGACCACGTTGAGGCTCATCGCTGGACTGGAGTTTCCAGACGAAGGAAAGATCTACATCGCCCAAAGGGATGTCACGATGGAACTTCCGAAGAACAGAAACGTGGCGATGGTTTTTCAGAATTATGCACTTTATCCCCACATGACCGTTAGGGAGAACATCGCCTATCCATTGCTCGTTAGGAAGGTTCCAAAGAAAGAGATCGAAAGGAAGGTTGCGTTCGTTGCGGAGAGCCTTCAGATATCCGATTTACTTGAAAGGTACCCTCAACAGATCAGCGGAGGACAACAGCAGAGAGTCGCATTGGCGAGAGCAGTGATACAGACACCAAACGTGTTCTTGTTGGATGAACCGTTGAGTAACCTTGACGCGAAGCTGAGGATAGAGGCGAGGAGTTTCTTGAAGAGGCTCAGTATGGAACTCGGAACGAGCGTAGTCTACGTGACACACGATCAGTCCGAAGCGATGGCGCTTTCGACGAAGATCGCTGTGATGAACCAAGGCCATGTACTCCAGGTGGGAACACCGAGACAAATATACGATACACCGGCGAACACCTTCGTGGCGTCATTCATAGGCAATCCACCGATGAACATCGTCGAATGTCGATTTGATGGTCCGGCATGCATTCTGGACGGTCAAAAGATCGATCTTTCAGAGCTGGCACTGATTGAGTTCCCGAAAGAAAGGGGATTCATAGGAATAAGACCTGAGAACATCGCTCTGAACACCAAAGAAGGGGATCTCGTCGGTGAGGTCTACGTGGTCGAGCCACTTGGATTTGAGACGGTGGTGACGGTCAAAGTGAACATGAATTCCTTGAGGGTCTTGGTCTTCGAGGATGTGCCCTATAGAAGCGGTGATAGAATATTTTTGAAGTTCAGAAAAGACAAACTGCACGTTTTTGACGAAAACGGTGTTCGTGTACGCAGGAGAGATGAGGCGTGATCTTCGAAGGCAAAATAAACCTGAGCGAGAGCAAGACGGTGAAGAAAATCGATTTCGATGTTCCACGCAACGCCAGCAAACTCACCGTCCGCTTTGAGTACTCTCCCACATCGCTCGGTCCCGTGCAGAACCACGTGAATCTCCTCTTCTACGATTCGCTCGGAAGGTTCATGGGTAGGTGCGACAGAGGTACGAAGAACTTCGTCGTTGCGCCACAAGCCAGCGAAGCTGCCGTTCAGACACGCCCCTTACCTGGAAGATGGACAGTCTTTTTCGAGAATCATTATCTCTTCAGTGATGTTCACTACAGACTTGAGATTCTGTGTGAAGGTGAAGAAGGGTTCAAAACCTTCAAAGGAGAGTTCCACACTCACTCTCGGCACAGCGACGGAACCATGAGTGTGAGTGAACTTTCGATGTTCCTCAAAGAGAAAGGTTTTGACTTCTTCTTTCTGACCGACCACAGTAACATCTCTGGCTGGAGAGAACTCGAAGAGCTTCCCGGTGCTGTGGGCTTTCCCGGCCAAGAGATGAACACGTTCAAGGGCCATGCACTTGTTCTTGGCGGTAAGACATTCGTCGACTGGAAGGATCGAGAGGGAAGGGAGAAAGATTTCGATGAGATCGTCCGTGAAGCGCACGCACAGAACGCCCTGATCGGTGTTGCTCATCCATTCGTAATGGGAGAACCAGCCTGCGTTGGATGCAAATGGACGTACGAATTCGATCCGTTCGATGCAGATTTTGTCGAAGTTTGGAACGCCGATCTGTCCAGGTTGGAACTGAACTACGAAGCCATAGGTAGCTGGTTGAAAGCGGTCAGGAGTGGCAAGAGGGTGATCGCCACCGCAGGCAGGGATTTGCACACGAAGGACGAAAGAGATTGGATGGCTAATTACGTCTCAGCGAGGAGTTTGGAACTGATGGAAGTGCTCTGGTCGATCAAGTTCGGTAGAACTTATCTCTCCTCGATCGGAGAAGTTAACATCGATGTTTCTGGAAACAACGTCGGCGAAACTGCAAAACACGATGGAAATGTATTTCTGAGAATAGAAAACTTACCAAAGTCGAACCTTCTGGTCGTGACAAAGAAAACGGTACGAAGCTTCAACGTTTATGGAACTTTCGAAGAAAGGATCGAGGTCGAAGAGAAGGAAGACCTTCTGACCTTGCTCGCGTTCGATGAGAAGGAAAGACCAATTTTGATAAGCAATCCCATCTACCTGACTCGAGGTGAGTGAAGATGAAGAGAGTGTTCGTCGTGACACACACGCACTGGGACAGGGAATGGTACACCACGTTCGAGGTCTACAGGCAGAGGCTTTCGATCTTACTGAGCCAGCTCGTGTCGATCTTGAAGACGGAAGATACCTTCAGACATTTCCACTTGGACGGTCAAACCGTGGTGCTTGAAGATTTCGTTGAAAACGATGGAACGAAAGAAGAATTCTTCGAACTTGTGAGACGGGGTAAGATCGCCGTGGGACCTTGGTACGTGCTCCCCGACGAGTTTTTGATAAGCGGAGAATCTTTCATCAGAAATTATCTGTACAGTCAGCAGGTTGCGAAGAGATTCAACGTGCCCCTCTCGAGAGTTGCCTACCTGCCAGACATGTTCGGACACAACGCGTACACGCCCACAATCTTGAAAGGCCTTGGGATGGAGTGGGCCGTGGTTTGGCGTGGTGTGGACGATGTGAAAGGTACGAGTTTCGTATGGAGTTCTCCAATGGGAGAGGCCATAGATACGGTTTATCTGGTGCACAGCTATTCGAATGCGGCACACTGGGGCCAAGACGAGGAACACTTCAAGTCACATCTGTTATCGGAAGCGAAGTTGCTGACCAGCTTGGACCCAGAGAACGAACCACTCTTGATGAATGGCACGGACCACGAGATGCCCAGACCCGACGTGGGAAAGATCTTGAAGGAGATCAGCAACGAGGAGATGAAGTTCGTTCACGCCTCGCTCGAAGAGTACGTTTCGCGGTTGAAAAAGCCCAGAGAAAGCTTGTCTGGAGAGCTGAGAAGTCCAAAGCGTGCCCCCATCCTCAAGGACGTGTTGTCGGCGAGAATCTGGGAAAAGCTCATGCAGTACGAAGCAGAAAGACTCTATCTGCACTACGTGGAACCCCTCTTTGCGACAGCAAAACTCGGCGGTATCGATCTTCCGCTGGAGAGTCTGTGGTACGGTTGGAAACTGATTCTGCAGTGCCATCCACACGACAGTTTGTGTGGTTGTAGCGTGGACGAAGTCCACAAGAACGTTCAGGATAGATTGGCGAGGGCAATCAACCATGGAAAGGCGATCTTGGTGAGAGCCTTGCTCGAGATGTGTGGCAAGCCCGTCGACAAGATGGGCATCACCCTTTTCAACCCAACGGAGAGCGAGTACGACGGCGTCGTCGAGCTGAACGTTCGATTGCCCGAGGGTGAGTGGAGGTTGGTGAGCCAGGATGGCAGGCCTATTGAATGTGTTTTGTTCCCCACCGAGGACGTCCAGAAAGATTTGAACACGTTGATCGATTTCTACTCCCACCCTTCGACGATCGATGTGTTCAAAGATCAAGGCCGCTGGTACAGATGTTTTTTGAAAACACCCGTCCAGGGTCTGTCGTTCAAGCAGCTCAGCTTCGTTCACGGAGAAAGACAGAAAGCTGGTACGTTTGAATCGATTTTTACTATCCAGCAAAACGGTACCTTGAAGGCAAAGCACGATGGAAAGTCGCTCGAGAATCTGTGTTACGTTGAGGATGTCGAGGATGTCGGTGACGAGTACAACTACAGTTACGCGTGTAAAGAGAAGTACGATTCGAAGAACTGCATCGCCGAGATCGAAACGCTGATAGATTCAAGCTTCTTTAAGCGTGTCGAGGCACGTTTTTCGCTCGAGGTGCCTGCCCAGATCGCTGCGGACAGAAAGAGTAGGTCCAGGCAGACCGTCTCGATACCCTTCAGGTTCGTCTACACCTTCCATAGGGACATGAAAAGGGTGGACGTCGACGTCTTCTTCAACAACACCGCGAAAGATCACAGAATGAGTGTTGTTTTTCCGTTGAAAGGCTTGAGTGAACTGATCAGCGATGGTTATTTTGGACCCGTGAAGAGATCGATCCAGAAGCTCGAAGGCGATTATTCTTCCTGGTCAGAGTTACCCGAAAACCAGTTTCCGACGTACTGGTTCGTCAGCGTTCCGCAGTACAGAATGACGATAGTCCCCAAAGGATTGAGAGAAGTCTTCGTGGACGAAAAAGGCCTTCATTTGACGATACTCCGAAGCGTTGGATGGCTTTCAAGAAACGATCTGATCACACGTCCTGGGCACGCTGGGCCGGGTTTCGAAACACCCCAAGCACAGGGATTGGGAGAGCACAAGGCGAGTTTTTCGATCCTTTTGCACGACGACTACGACATTGAAAACGTCTACAAGGCCGTCAGAGAATGCGCGATTGCACCACTCGCAGTTCAAGCGAGATTTGAAAAGTTACCGAGGATCGACATCGGAGTCGAAAAGGGCTTTTTGTCTGCCTTCAAACCATCCGAAGAAGGCGTGATCTTGAGGTTGTTTTGTCCGGATGGATCTGAACCATCGATGAAAACGACCCGTCGAGCGATCGAGGTGGACTTCGCTGAAGAACCGTTGAGCGAGAAAACGAAGATCAAACATGTGAAGACGTGGTTGATTCACTGAGTGTGTGGGTCGAAGAGAACGACTTTTGAAAGGACGGTCAATTCGTACGCTTTGAACGCTCGTTCGGAGCGCCGTCTTGTGTCTGAAGAACATCAATGCATTAACCTGTAGACGCTTCTTGTGTTATACTTATAATTGAACAATTGCTCAATTGTTGAGGTGATTGGGTGAGAAACGTTTGCGATGAGAGGCACGAACACAAAGAGCGGGTCTCAAAGATCAAGGCTGAACTTGAAACGAAAGAGATCGTAGAGAAGATGGTGAAACTCCTTAGGGCGTGCGCAGACGAGACTCGCCTGAAGATTCTCATTGCCCTTTCGAAAGCCAACTTGTGCACGTGCGACCTTTCTGAAATCCTATCGCTTTCATCCTCAGCCATATCTCACCAGCTCAGAGTGTTGAAACTTTCGAGTCTCGTAGACTCCATCAGGATTGGCAAGCAGGTTGTTTACAGGCTCAAGGACAGACACGTGCTTGAGCTCATTTCTTCGGCCTTGGAACACGCAAAGGAGTGAGTGAAGTGGAAAGCTGCGAAGTGTGCCATGTCGATCACAAAGAAAGACGCTCTTCGACCCTCTTTTTGTTGATCCTCTCAGGTTCTTCGCTTCTTGTATCTTTGCTCATGGGAAAACCGCAGATTTC
This sequence comes from Pseudothermotoga hypogea DSM 11164 = NBRC 106472, assembly GCF_000816145.1. NCBI lineage: Bacteria > Thermotogati > Thermotogota > Thermotogae > Thermotogales > Thermotogaceae > Pseudothermotoga > Pseudothermotoga hypogea. Next base: position 1,638,007 of record NZ_CP007141.1, read on the forward strand.
GTTGTTCGCTTATCTTTTGTCAGGCTTCGAAGTTTTCAAGAAGACTATCAAGAATTTTGCTCGACTCAAGTTCTTCGATGAAAACAGTCTGATGAGCATCGCCACACTTGGCGCTTTGTTTCTTGGAGAATTTCCAGAGGCAGCAACCGTGATGGTTCTTTACAGGTTCGGAGAGTTCATCGAACATTACACCATCGACAGATCTCGAAGAGAGATGAAAAAGCTTTTGACTGAATCGCCGAGGTACGCGTGGAGGTTGAAACAGGACTCGATTGAGCAGGTTCACGTGGACGAACTGATGGTGGGAGATGTAGTTCTCGTGAGGCTCGGTGAGAAGGTTCCAAGCGATGGAATCGTAGTTGAAGGATCGGCACAGATCAACGTGTCCCATCTCACGGGCGAACCTCTGCCACAAGCCGTAACCGTAGGAGAAAATGTCTACGCTGGTTCCATAGTGGAAAACGGGACCTTGAAGGTGAAAATATCCAAAAGATACAGAGATTCATCGATGGCGAGAGTGGTCGAGCTCGTGCAGAAAGCCCAGGAGAGGAAGACAAAGGCGGAAAGGTTCATCACGAAGTTCGCAAGGTACTACACTCCCGCCGTTGTCATCGGTGCGGTCGTGCTGATCTTCGTGCTCCGTTTTGTTTTTGCTCTGAACTTCTCTGAATCTCTCTACAGATCCCTCATTCTCCTGGTAATCTCTTGTCCCTGTGCGCTGGTGCTCAGCGTACCGTTGACCTACGTCGCGGCGCTCGGAAAGGCTTCGAGAAAGGGAATATTCTTGAAAGGCGCACAGTACTTGGATGCGATCGCGGATGTCGAGAACGTCGTCTTCGACAAAACTGGCACGTTGACCGAGACAACGCTCGAACTTGCCTCCGTTGAACCCCAGGAAGGGTTCTCCAGAGATGAAGTCTTGTTCTTAGCGGCACATGCGGCTTTAGGCTCGAACCATCCCTTGTCGAGGACGCTCTCTGAATCCTTCAAGGTCAATGCGAGCTTGCTGAAGGATTCGAAAGAAATTCCGGGGCTCGGTGTGAAAGCCGTCGTCGCGGATAGGCTCGTCCATCTCGGCAACGACAGGTTTCTGCACGAAGAACACGTGGAGCATCCGAAGAGTGTGTGCGAAGCTAAGGCAAAGGTGGTGCACCTTGGTGTCGATGGACAGTACGCGGGAACGTTCGTTTTCAAGGAGAAACTGAAGAACACAGCGCAGGAGACTGTGAAAAAGTTGAGACAGGCAGGCTTGAAGGTGTACGTGATGAGCGGAGATTCTGAGGGTGCGGTCAAAGAAGTCACGGAGAATTTAGGGCAAGTTCAGTACTTCGCCAACCTTCGACCCGAAGACAAACTTGCGCTGTTGGAAGAAAGGATCATGAAAGATGGGACAACAATGTTCGTGGGCGATGGCGTCAACGATGCTCCGGCGCTTTCACGGAGCAACGTTGGCGTTGCCATGAACTCGCTTGGAAACGATAGTGCGATCGAGATCGCCGATGCCGTGCTGATGAACGCAGAACCGATACAGGTATGGCACCTCTTCACGATTTCTAAAAGAACCAGGTGGATCGTTCTTCAAAACATCGTCCTTGCCATCGGTACAAAAGTGGCATTCATGATTTTGGCTGCAATGGGTAAGGCAACCATGTGGCAAGGTGTCTTCGCCGACACGGGTGTAATGATTCTTTGTACTTTCAATGCGTTCAGGCTTCTCTTCTCAAGCCTCAGCCCTTCTGTCTCCAAATCTGGTACGGGGATGAAAGATAACTTCTGAACTTCTCCGTTGATAGTTCCTTCACGATCTCTCTAAAGATGTACATCGAAGGCCTGGGGTTGTACGACTTGGTTTGGTAGTTCGTCTCGGCCAGCCCGAACCTCATGTGGTATCCCTTCGCCCATTCGTAGTTGTCCACTATAGACCAGTGCAAGTAGCCTTTCACGTTCAGACCCTCTTCGACGGCCCTCTCCACCGCGTACATGTGTGCCACAAGATGGTATGGCCTGAGCCAGTCGCGAGCATCCGCAACACCGTTTTCGGTCACGTAAATTGGCAGGGCATACCTTTCGTTCATCATACGGAGCAATTTCAGCAAGCCTTCCGGATAAGTCTCCCAACCGAAATCACTCACCGGTCTTCCGTCTCGCGAGAAACCGCCGGGCTGGCAACTGTAACCGTAACCTGGAACGATGGACCAGTTCATGTTCACCAGACCAAAACTCAGTTCCTGGGCCGATCTCTGGATCACAGTACGGGTGTAGTAGTTCAGACCAAGAAAGTCAAGTCTGCCTGCGAGATCTTCTCTTGTTTGGAACAAAAGGACACCACTGTTGATTGCGTCGAGGAACGCAAAGTTCATGAACTGACCTACGCTTTCTTCAAGTTCTGCATCACTGTTGGTCGATTCGTAAATTGATGCTGCGTAGATCAATCCTACGGGTTTGTTTGTCAGTGTTTTCATGACATCGTAAGCCCTCGCATGCGCAACGATCTGGTTCACGAAAGTGGCGAAGAATTTCTCTGTATCGAATACCGCGGGAGGAAAACCAGAGACACTCATCACGTAGCCCATCTGGCTCACGATGTTGGGCTCGTTGAAGGTACTGTACATATCGACCAAATCGTCGAACTTCCACACCACATAAGCTGCAAACTTGGCAAACTCCACGATACTCCTCTTGCTTGCCCAGCCGAGTTTGTCAGTTTCTTGTCTTTTATGAACAGCGACCGGATCGTGTAACCAGATGGGCAGCGTGAAATGCACGAGGTTGACGAAAACCTTCAAGCCCTTCTTTCTCATATCCGAGAAGATCTCACGGTAATGCTCCACCGCCTCCTTGTCTGCGAGTTCGTCGAGTTCTCTGAGCGCACGCTCGTCGATCTGCACGGATGTGATATCCGACTCAGTTTGCTCCACCTTTACGTCTACGTCGTAGGTTGGTCTTGGAAAGATGCGCGACCATTCGATGTTGGTCCGAAGCACGTTCATCCCAAAATCGGATGCAAGTTTGTGGATCGTCGGAAAGTTGTACCAGTAGCCCACACCGTACTCGGGAAGATGACCGCTCACGACGCTGTTGATCAAGTTTTCAGGTTCCCTCACCCACACGAACCAGTCCGTGTTTGGATCGAGATCGCCCTTCGCATAACCCATTTCGACTTGAAAACCGGACATCGATGCTCCAAAGAGAAAATCTTTCGGGAACATCTCCACACCTCCTCACTTCTCCATTTGTTGAGCGAGAGCCTCCATCTGTGATTCCAAAGTCTCGACATCCTTCGCAAATCTGAAGATGAGAAGAAAGAGGAAGAACGAACAGATCAACCAGAAGTACGCAGAAACCTTCATCGCCGCCCCGAGCGAACCCAAGCCCACCGAGAGCAACCCCCCTATCCACCTCCCAATGCCCGTGCCCAAAGAATCGGTCAAATTGAAGATCGAAAAGATCCTGCCACGGTCCTGCGGTTCGTTCACGTTCAAGAGCATCATCTTCACGTTCGGCCCTGTCAAGCTGTCGGTGAGCGCGGCGAGCAAACCGAGAAGCATCAAGACGTACAGACCAGAACCTGTCGCGTTGGAATAATCGAACGTTAACACCGTCAACCAGACGCCTGCGGCGGTTGTAAAACTGCAGAACAGAGGAACAAGCGGTTTCGATCTTCTGTACAGAATAGCGCCAATCCAACCACCGATGATCGTTCCAAGGATATTCCCAACTCCGAAAACAACGAACACGAGCGTTGCGAGCTCGACGGACAGGCCCCTCTCCCTCCTGAAAAACTCGACCAGAAAGTACGGTATTGCACCCCATGGTACCGTTCCCGCTATGCCCTGAAGGAACAAGAGGAAATTCGTTTTGATGCTCACCAGTTTCGCGTAGTCTTCAACTTTTGGCACCTTAGGATAGGCATAGCCTGCTCTGACGAGTTCTCCTATGCCTTTCTCAAAGGCTCCCCTCGCTGGCTCCTGAAGGACGAACAGGGCAACCATGGCTAAGACCACGTTGGGCAGAGAAACCAGCACGAAGGGAACGCGCCAGCCGAACGTGGGGCCAACGAAGCCTCCCACGACCATACCGAGAATGTTTCCAACGCTTATCGCTGCACCCATGAGTGCTGCAACTTTAGCTCTGTTTACTTCATCGAACATGTCCCCAATCAATGAAAAGACGATCGGGAAAGATGCGCCAACGCCTATACCTGTGAGCATCCTCCAGAAGAAGAACTGACCGAAGTTCATTGAGAAGGCCGTCATCAAACACGGTATCTCTCCAACGAGTATCGAATAGATCAGAAGACGTTTTCGATTGTACCTATCTGCGAAATAACCCCACACCAAGCTGATCACGGCACCGATCACAGTGAAGACTGCCCCAACGAAGCCTATCTGTGCGTCACTCACCTTGAATTCTTCCTCGATCTTGCCAATGTTCGGTGACATGACCATTTGGTCGGCGTTCAGAAGAACGATGAGCACGACGATGAAGAACATTGACAAAGCGACACGTGACTTTTCAACTTTCAACCACCATCACTCCTTCTTCTTTGAGTATTTCGAGGAAAATCAGTACCAAGTTGGGATCAAACTGCTTGCCCGCATTGTTGATCAGTTCCGAGACAGCCTCACTGATGCTCATCGCTTTCCTGTAGGGTCTGTTCGAAGTCATCGCCTCGAAAGCGTCCGCAACGCACAAGATTCTGGCGCCGAGCGGAATCTCCTCGCCCGACAAACCGTCAGGATAACCTTTACCATCCCATCTTTCATGGTGGTGTTGTACGATCTCTGCGACTTCTTCGAGTCCTTTGATGTGCCGAATGATCTCCGCGGCGATCACCGGATGCTGCTTCACCAGCTGCAACTCCTCCGCTGACAACCTCCCAGGTTTGTTCAGAATCGTGCTGGGAATGGCGAGTTTCCCAAGATCGTGGAGCAAAGCAGCGCAACTGATGAGCCGCACCCAACGCTCATCCAGATCGAGTTTTACAGCCATCTTCACTGCGTAGTTTTTCACCGTCTCTGAATGTTTTGCTGTGTGTTGTTCGTGGAACTCCAGTGCTCTGAGAAACGCGCGTGTGACACCTTCGCTGAGAGACGCCAGGGCTTCTTCGTGCTTCTTCAATTTTGTGTAGATTGTCAGGACCGAGCACAGTGCTTTCGCAAGATCCTCTTCGACACAATACGTGACGTGGTCCTTGTACAGGAACAGGAGTGCCGTTTCGCCGTCTTTAGACACGTCGTAAACGACCGCTTCAAAATTGATTTTCAACGCCTCACTCACGAGATCCAACAGTTTCTTTCTATCATGCAACAGTGTGAGTCCTTTCACGGAGGTCTTCTTCATTGAACCATCTTCCAGAAGATAACACACGTCATCGTCCATCAATACCACAAGAGCGTTGGAATCGAACCTCTGCGCCGAGGAGAGAAACATCGTGTAGAAATCCTCACGCGACACATCTGGCGAGATGCCAGAGAGAAAGCTCAGAACATCACCGAAACGCTTCAAAGAACTTTCCAACCGCGCGTAAGTGTTCTCCAATTGTTCGTTCAGCGCCGAAAGCTCTTGCTGTTGTGCCGTGATCTCTTCGTTCAACTGCTTGAGTTCATCGTTTGCTTTCAACAGTTCTTTTGTCTTGAGCTTCACCATCACACGCAAGCTCAAAGTCCAAGACGCAAAGACGACGAGCCCAACACCAGTCACCAAGAGAAGTGTCGCCAACCAAGGTGGAATCACGCGCTTCTCCATCCCGAGGTAGCGCGCGATCAAACTGTTGTAAGCTTCGTGATCACTCTTGAGTTTTCTGAGATGCTCATCGATTTTGTCTATCAACGTTGCGTTGATTGCAGAACCTTTTGGGAACGCGAACCTCAACTCAACCGGAGAAAAGATAGTGCCCGTGATCTTCACACCGAATTTCTCGTGATTTTGTACGGCGTATATTCTGCTCACAACACCAGCCACGGCACGTCTTTCCCGGACGGCCCTCAAAACGTCAGGATAATCGGGCAGTTCGAGCAAGTCCACAGACACCGAGTAGCGCTGCAGTTCTCTCAAGAACGCTTGACCATACACGTCTCCTTTGCCAACAGCCACAGTTTTTCCCGCAAGATCTGTAATGTCTCTGTACTGAAAATCTTTTTGAACACAGATCACGCCCCAGTTGAGCAGTAGAGCTTCACTGTTGTAGTCGTACACCTTCGCGCGTTCTTCCGTGTACGCTATGGACACGAGTACGTCGATCCTGCCAGTCTTCAGGTTCTCAAGTTGCTCCGGAAAGGTGGCAAAAACGTACTCAATTTTCCAACCGTTTTCCTTTGCGATCTTTTCGAGCACCTCTATGTAGAGACCAGCGGGGCGACCATCGAGCAGGTACACCTGAGGTGGATTGTCGTATATCCCCACTCTCAAAGACAAGGCAAAATGAAGAGAACAAACGAGCAGAAGAATCAACAGTGCTTGTTTCATATTTTTTGCCTCGCTTACCATGATACCACATCATCATTTCAAAAACAAAGACACCACCACGATGATCGTTCCGATGATCTTTTGAGCGTTGACAGTTTCCGATAGCAACAAGAATGCTAAAAAACTCGCTACGGCTGGTTTCAAGTAGAATATGACACTCGTTTTCACAGGACCAAAGTGCTGGATCGCTTTGAAAAATGTCACGTAGGCCACACCGGTGACACCGATACCTACGTAGAGAAAAATCAAACCTTCGCACCAGTTCACATCCAATAGAGAGAGCCTTCCAAAGATGGCAAGCAGCGCGCCGTAAACAATCCCCGCAGCAAAGGTTGAAACAGAGGTTGCCAGAAGTGGACCGTACTTGTTCGAAAAATCCTTCATGAGCACGGTGTAAAGTGCAAAACTGATGGAAGCTGAAATACCAAAAACGATACCTAACGCACTGTCGCCAGAAACGTTCGCCGAGGAAAGGACCAGTACTCCAAGGGCACCGAGCGCGACACCAAACCACTTTCGCCTGCTCAATCTGTCTTTACCGAGAAGCTGGGAAAACATGCTCACGTACAATGGGTTCATCGCTACTAGAGTTGCGGCGGTTGAGGCGTTGGAATACTTCACAGAAAGTTGAAGCAAGCTCATAGAAATCACACCGTTCAAACAACCGATGAGTATTAGTTTGGGTAGATCGTGTGATTCGATTCTTTTCTTAGAGAAGAGTGAAAAGAGTATCAAGAAACTACCTCCAATAAGGAATCGGAAAAACGTCAGGAAGAACGGATCGATCTTTCCAGAAACAGGCTTCGTGACAACCTCGATGGAGGAAAAAAACAAAAGCGTTACGATCAAGTAGAAGTAGTGCATCGCTCATCACCTCGTCGAACGTTCGCTGAGCAAAGTATATCAGAAGATGCATTCTCAAGCATACTCATGCATACGTGAGCATAATCAAAAAACTGACCCCTGTCCGGGTGAGATCGACTTTAGCGCATGAAACACGGTGGGTTCGAGACGTGACAGGAAAGATCTTTCTTGGTATATTAATCGGGGCAACAAATACTGAACAGGAGGTGTTCATAGTGCGTAAACGGGTCATCATCATGGGTGCGGCTGGCAGAGATTTTCACAACTTCAACGTGTACTTCAGAGACAACGAAGAATACGAGGTAGTGGCGTTCACAGCGACCCAGATACCGGACATAGAAGGCAGGATATACCCACCAGAGCTCGCGGGCAAACTCTATCCGAACGGGATACCGATCGAACCTGAGTCCAAGCTCGTCGAGTTGATCAAGAAGTACAACGTCGATGAAGTGATCTTGGCTTACAGTGACCTATCACACCAATACGTCATGGAGAGAGCCGCGATCGTCATGTCCGCAGGTGCAGACTTCAAGCTCATGGGACCGATGCACACGATGATCGTCTCCAACATACCCGTCGTGGCCGTTTGTGCGGTCAGGACTGGATGTGGCAAGAGTCAAACGACGCGCCGCGTTTTGGACATACTCAGATCGAAGGGTCTTAAGGTAGTCTCGATAAGACACCCGATGCCCTATGGAGATTTGGTGGCGCAGAAGGTGCAGAGGTTCGCGACGTACGAAGATTTGGACAAATACAAGTGCACGATCGAAGAACGCGAGGAGTACGAGCCTCACATAGACAGAAAGTCGGTGATCTACGCTGGAGTTGACTACAAAGCGATACTCGACAGCGCCGAGGCGGAGAATCCCGACGTCATCCTTTGGGACGGTGGCAACAACGACTTTCCGTTCTACAAACCCGATCTTTTGATCGTAGTGGCCGACCCACACAGGGCAGGTCACGAGGTAACATACCACCCCGGCATGACCAATCTGCTCATGGCGGACGTTGTGGTCATAAACAAGGAAGAGACGGCTTCACCAGAGGCCATAGAGATCGTCAGGAAGAACATCGAAAGATGGAATCCGAGGGCCATCGTCGTGGATGCTGCCTCACCCATATTCGTCGAGGATCCAAGCATCATCAAAGGCAAGAGGGCACTCGTTGTGGAAGATGGCCCAACTCTAACTCACGGGGAAATGCGTTACGGTGCAGGTTTCGTAGCAGCGAAGAAGTTCGGTGCATCGCAGATCGTTGATCCGAGGCCCTACGCTGTTGGCTCGATACTGGACACCTACAAAAAATACACGCATCTGGACCTGATACTTCCAGCGATGGGCTATGGAGAAAAACAGGTGAAAGAGCTCGAGCAGACCATAAACAACGCAGATGCTGATGTTGTGATCATCGGCACACCGATCGATCTGCGAAGACTCATGAAGCTCAACAAACCCGCAGTTAGGGTCAGGTACGAGTTGCAGGAGATAGGAAGACCCAACCTGGAGGACGTGTTGAGCCAGTTCATCGTTCAGAAGGTTCGCAAAGGTGTTTGAACCAGAGATCAGGCGGAGAGGTCAAGAATAATGAGGCAGAATCTAGGACCAGTTTAGTTAGAGATTTGTTAACACAAACGTTGTCACACAGGAACTTAAACTGATAGATAATGTAACTTGGAACCTTTACAATGTAGTTGGAAAGTGAACACAGGAACCCCCCTATCCCCCTTGAGATACACCCCCCACGGCTTTGGCGGGCCCACCAGGGCTCGCATTTTCTATTCCTTTCTCCCGTACAGTGGCCCCGCCGTCGTTCTTTCCACTCTCACGCGCACCGTTTCACCAAGATTCAATTGCTCATCGCTTGTGAAGATGACGATCTTGTTCCTGATGTCACGCCCGTAGTAAGAACCATCCTTCGTCTTACCTTCGACGATGATTTCCACCACTCTGCCAAGGTACGCACCGTTCAGCTCGGCGTTTATCTGCTTCTGGATTTCCAGCAGCTGGTTCAGCCGTTCGACTTTGACTTCCCTCGGCACATCGTCGCTGAAGAACCTTGCCGCCACTGTGCCAGGTCGAGGTGAGTAAACGGCCAGATTGAGTCTTTCGAACCTTGCTTGACGCACCAGATTGATCGTTTCTCGATGATCCTGATCAGTTTCTGTCGGAAAACCCACGATGATGTCACTGCTTATCGACGCATCAGGCACTTGTGATCGTATTCTCTCCACCAGGCTCAGGAACTGTGCCGAAGTGTAACGACGATTCATCATCCTCAGGATACGATCGCTACCGGATTGGACAGGTATGTGAAAAGATTTTGCCGCCTTGGGATTTTCCGCAACCACTTCTATCAATTCGTCTGTGATGTCGGTTGGATAAGATGTCAAAAACCATATCCTTTTTATCTGTTCAAACTTGCTCGTTTCCTCGATCAGCCTTGCCAGACTTGTGCCATCCTTCAAATCTTTACCGTAAGCGTCCACGTTCTGGCCCAAGAAGGTGACTTCGATCGTGCCTTCTGCGACAAGTCTTTCGACCTCTCTCAGTACGTCTTGCATGGGCCTGCTGCGTTCTCTGCCGCGGGTGTACGGCACGATACAGTAAGTACAGAACCTGTTGCAACCGTGTACGATGGTTATCCATGCGTGGTGTTTCACCTTGCGAAATCTCGGAATGTCCGCTTCGAGAAGGTGCGTTCTGTCTTCAAGGTGAACCACTTTCTCTCCGGTTGCGGATCTTCTCAGCACTTCAGCGACATCCACAATCGAACGTGAACCAATAACAAAATCGGCTCCGAGTGTCAAAAGCTTTTCACCTTCGAGGTTCGAACCACAACCAGCCACGCCGATCAGCTTTATCTTTCCCTGCCCTTTCAATTTTACGAGTTGACCGAGCGCCGAGTGATATTTGTCCTGTGATTTCTGCCTCACTACACACGTGTTCAGTATGACCACATCGGCGAGTTCAAGTTCATCGACGATCTCGAAGCCTTCGTGGAGTAAAATTCCTGCCATGATCTGTGTATCGTTCTCGTTCATCTGACAACCGTAGGTCTTGAAATGCACCCTCATGAATGAAAAGAGGGGGATCGACTCCCCCTCATTCTTCCTCCTCTTCGAAGCTGGTGTCTTCGAACAGATCTGAGATGTCTATCTCGCTCTCCTTCTCCTCGAGAACTTCAGCTTTCGGTGCTTGCTGAGGTTCCGGCTCAGCAAAGGAGACACCCTCTCTACCTTCCAGATAAGCGTCGGCTATCTTGGACACGATCAGTTTGATGGACCTTATCGCATCGTCGTTCGCCGGGATCACATAGTCGATGGGATCAGGATCGCAGTTGGTGTCCACGATGCCCACGACAGGTATACCAAGGATGTTCGCTTCGGCGACCGCATTCTTTTCTTTTCTCGGATCGACAACGAACACGATATCGGGAAGTTTCTCCATTCCCTTCAGACCACCGAGGTTCTTGCGAAGTTTCTCGAGCACCTTTCTCAGCCTGCTTTGCTCCTTCTTCGGTAGCTTTGCAAGCTCGCCACTCTCTTCCATCTGTTCGAGCTCGATGAGTCTGTCGATCCTGGATTTGATTGTTTTGAAGTTCGTCAGCAATCCACCGAGCCACCTGTTGTTGACATAGAAAGCGCCACATCTCTTGGCCTCTTCTTCAATGACTCTCTGAGCCTGTTTCTTCGTACCGACCATGATCATGGTTCCGCCTTCACTTGCCTTGGCTCGAATGAATTCACAAGCTTCTTCGATGAGCTTGAGCGTTTTCTGCAGGTCAATGATGTAGATTCCCTTGCGGCTACCGTAGATGTACGGTGCCATCTTGGGGTTCCAGCGTCTTGTGCGATGGCCAAAGTGTGCACCTGCTTCGAGCAACTGTTTCATCGTGATAACCGGCATCAAAACACCTCCCGATTTGGTTGAACCTTCCGCCTTCGTCATCTCCCTTGCCGACCCTGTGAAGGGCACCGAGGCTCGGGATCGGAAGGCGTGCTTTTTGAGCGAAAGTATTATTGCGCACAATTGTTAACTGCTGGTTTTCAGGGAATGACAGTCAGTTGTTTCCACGCAGCTCATAAAGGAACTTGCCTCCATGTTCTATCCAAAGAGAATCCTCATCCATGAAATCTTCACGGCGTATCGATTGGCAGGGTCTGTAACCGAGTGAAACAGCTTCGCAGTCTTCTTTGCTTATTCCTGTGGCGAGTGTGACGTTGAACAGGCATTCTTCCTTGCCAGTGACAGGATCGTACCTTCCATCGCCTCGGACATTTATCACATGTGCAGCGACGTTCCTGTCGAAATTGGGATGTCTCTTCAAAAACTCCTTCACGTAGTCCTTACAGTGATAGCCGATCTGTCTTATGGCCTGATCCATCTGCTTGTTTGAGTGGAAGATCTTTATGTGTGGTGCATAGATTATGATCTCACCGCCGGGTTCTATCACGCCGGGACGTTGCAGTTTGTACGAGCCTTTGCCCGCCGTCCAGATCTCGTCGTAGTTTTCGTCGATGACCTGCACGGCACGTTTCACGGGCCTGTTGATGTACACGATGTGAATTTTTTTGCTCGCTTCCGCCGCTCGCCTGTACGCCTCGAGAGCTCCTTCATACCCTTCGCCGAAGTAAAGACCCTTCGCCAGAACGCCGGACGAAGATTCTTCATAGACCATGTTGTAAAAGATCACGGGGGAACGAACTTTTTCAAAAGCCATTTTGCTGGCCTCGTTGATCACGTCCCTCGCGGGATTGTCCACAAGCCCGATCAATCTCGGAATGCCTATGAGCACAGCAGCCCAATGGAAGAGTCCGACCACATCGGGTCCTGCGATGCCTGGTATGATCGACTTCAGTCCACCGGAGAATCCAGTAGATTCGTGCGGAGAGGTTCCACTCAAAACGATGATGAGGTCGTACTTTTCGAAGAAGAGCTTGTTGAGTGTCACCGGTAAAGGCTGTTGCAAATCCCCCATTGTCTTTTGGCTCACAAACTCTGCGCTCAGTTCACCAACGTTCATCAGTGCATTTGGGTTTGCATAATCGTGGTTGAACATCACGAACTCTTCTTCGAAAAGTCCAAGTTTTTTTCTGATCTCCTGCTCGCTCATTGCCCTGTGGGTTCCACTCGCGTTGAGCGTGTGAAGAGTTCTCAAACCTCTCTTCTTCAACTCTCCGTGGATGATGGGAACGAGCAGGTGTGAGAAATCGACACGCGTGTAATCTGGATGGATCAGCAGGACTTTTTCAAGCTTTCTGTCCGGTAGGGTTTCCCGGATCAGTTGCAGCAAATCTGTTCTGTCAAGACTGTCCTGCAACCGTTCAATGTACTTCATCTTGAACACCTCTGTTCACACACCGGAGTAGGCGTTGAAACCTCCATCGATAGGGATGACCGCACCGGTTACGAACTTGGAGGCGTCTGAAGCGAGCCAGACACAGGCACCGATGAGGTCCTCGGGATCGCCAAACCTGCCCATCGGTGTGTGATCGATGATCGCTTTACCCCTCGCGGTGAGGTTGCCCTGCTCATCGAGCAGGAGGTATCGGTTCTGGCTGGTGAGGAAGAAACCTGGGGCAATCGCATTCACTCTGATCTTCTTGCTGTACTCGAGCGCCAAATGCACAGCGAGCCACTGAGTGAAGTTGCTCACGGCTGCCTTCGCTGCAGAATAGCCAAGTACCCTCGTCAAGGGTCTGAACGCGGCCATCGAAGAGATGTTGATGATCGAACCACCCTCGGGATTCTTCACCATCGTCTTTCCGAAGACTTGAGATGGTAGTATCGCGCCACCGAACAAGTTCAGGCCAACCACCTTTTGGAGCGCCTCCAAAGGTATGTCGAAGAAGCTGAGTTGCGGTGAGGTGGTCGCTTCTGGCATGTTCCCACCTGCTGCGTTTATGAGCACGTCCACCCTGCCGAAGTCTTTGAGTATTTCATCGTGAGCTTTCCTGATGCTCTCGATGTTCATCACGTCCATGTGATAACCCTTGGCGTTGAGGCCTTTGGATCTAAATTCGTTCGCTCTCTCTTCGTAGTTTCTGATGTCGCATATTGCGATGCTGGCTCCAAACCTTGCCATGCCTTCTCCTATCGCGGATCCCAAGATTCCAGCCCCACCGGTGATGACAACAACTTTACCCTCGAGACTGAAAAGCTTGTACGCCTCGTTCATGATCCTCACACCCCTTTCAAACACCCAAAAGCTGGATATGTTTACCAAGGTGCTTTTTGAGAAAATCGTAGTGCTCAGCTTCGTGTTCGAACAACACTCTCATTATACGATCTTTGAAGAGAGATCTACCCTCTTTTTTCGCAGTCAGAACGGAACCGTAAGTTATGTGTATCAATTGTCTACTGTCAGGTTGATCCAGTAAGGACGGAAGCTCTGAATCTTCAAGTTTATCAACGTCTGGGATCTTCGAAAGCTCCGTCGTGACGTGGTAGGAAGCTTTGTCTTGGTCAAATCTTGAAAGAGCGTATTTATGGATCTGTCTGTACAGATCCGGAGCGAACTTCGCAACGACCCTGATGGCTTCCAGATAGCTCGTTCCAGCTGTCTTGACGTGGATGGTTCTATCTGTTTTCTCAGCTAAGATAGGGTACACGCTGAACTTGTCACTACCGGAGTGCAGAGACAATCTGTAACCTGTGAACATTTTGACGATAGCGACGTGCTTGTCAAGGTTCTCAGAGAAGAGATCGATGTCACCCACGTAGTCAATTCCTTTCTGCCACTCTCCCGGGAACCTCAGCGCTAAGGTTCGGAATTCCACACCGCGCCTCACGAGTTCCTGCACGAAGAAGATGTGTGCAAGGGACGTTGTTGGTACAGACGTCTCGTCTATGGAGACCTCCAGATCGAAGCTCGTCTTGCACACTGCTCGCAGTGCCCTGTAGCATTTCTCCACATGTTCGATCGCATCGATGTAGGTCACGAACACCTCCGCAAAGTTTTCTTCGTCGAACGTGAGTTTTTCTCCAAGGACCGTGAAGCTCTTTCCGATGTATTTCATTTCGAGTGTGCGTCTCATTGGATGCTCTTCGTAGAACCTGACGAGTTCTCTCTTGTCAAATTTTGCAGGATCCTTGACATGGTCCGAAGGGTCGATCGTGAACATGGTGTAGCCCGCGCGTGCCGCGCTCTCCAGATCTTCAATCTTCTTCACGTGGTCCGCGTCCGCTCCGAAGGGCCCGTCGTAGCCACTCTCGAACACACCCCATACGGCGCTGTGTAACACGTCGAGCCAGTTTCTCTCCGTTCGTGATATCTCCCGAACTGACTGCTGGGCAAAAATGGGGAACAGTTTTTCTTTTTGCACACACTGAGCGTGCGCGGCCGTAGCCACACCAAGCCTGTCTCCAAAACCAAACGAAAGTTTCGCGTTGCAAATCTGTGGTTTTAGTGAGGGAAACAGACTCATGAGACTTTGACAGTTTCTATCGTTTTTGGCACACAGGACAACGTCCTGTCGATCGATCTCACCAATCTTTTGACCTTCGAACAGTTCGCATATCCCCTTCTTGCCGATCACGATCAGATACTTGTCGAGCTCGTCGCGTACGAGAAAGAACGTGGCATCCGTGCTTTTTCTCAGCGAGGTGGCGTAAGGGACGAATTTGCCCCTTGTGAGGTGTTGAAACTCGGCAAACAGATTGGACATGGAACCAACTCCTTTCACACTTTGTACACTTCAACGCCCTTTTCGATCAGGAACTTTTCGAATTCCTCAGGAATACCAATATCCGTTATGACACCGTCGATTTCCTCGGGCATAGCGAAAGATGCAAAGGCGCTTCTGTGGAATTTCGTTGAATCGGTGACCACGTACACCTTCGAAGCACTTTTGATCATCGCCCTCTTCACGTCCGCTTCGACTATGCTCGGTGTCATGAAGCCCTTTTCGATGGAAAAACCCGTTGTTCCGAGAAAAGCTTTGTCGACGTTGATTTCTTCCAGAAACCTCAATGCCCACGGGCCAACGAGTGAGAGACTGTTTTCTCTCACCACGCCACCCAGAACGATCACTTCGATACCCTGTTCTATCAACTTTCCCGCGATGAAGACGTTGTTAGTGACCACAGTGATCGACGAAAAATCTGCGTGTCGAAGCTCGTACGTGACGTAATAGTTAGTACTGCTGCTGTCCAATATCACCGTGTCTCCATCTTCGATGAGCGAAACGATCTTTTTAGCGATGCGCTTCTTCTCGGCCTCTTTTTGGTGGATCTTCTTCAAAAAGTTCCATTCCGACTTCGAATGGTCGGCGAGGATCGCACCACCATGGGTTCTCACGATCGAACCGTTCGACTCCAAGAATTCCAAATCCTTTCTTATTGTTACGCTGCTCACGTTGAACCTTTCCACCAGTTCCTGTACGGTTACTTTTCCCTTTCGCTTCAAAATGTCGAGGATTATGTTCCTTCTCTCTTCTGTAAACATAACATCGATCCCCCATGTGATTATAACACCAAGCGTTGCGAAAGCGATTCTCGAAACCAAAAGTAAGATTTCGAAAAACTGTGCAAGAGCGAGAAAGAAAAAGGAAATAGAAGTGAAAGCCAGTTCAGGGGGTGTTAACTGCGAATTTTGGCGTTTGGAATCACAGTCACATGGTTATAAACTTAATGACAGAGATTGTCACAGAGCGGGAGGGACAAGAATGAAAGCGGTCAGATTACACGCCAAGTGGGACCCGAGACCGGGGTTCAAGCCTGGTCCGAAAGATGTTGAAGGTAAAGTTTGCTGGCTCGGTAGCAAGGTTTGGAGGTATCCTGAAGTTCGTGTCGAACAGGTTCCAGAACCGAAGATCACGAAACCCACGCAGGTACTCATCAAGGTCAAGGCTTGCGGCATCTGTGGCAGCGACGTTCACATGGCGCAAACCGACGAAGAAGGTTACATTCTGTATCCAGGTTTGACGGGTTTTCCGACCACGCTCGGGCATGAGTTTTCAGGCATCGTGGTCGAGGCAGGCCCTGAAGCGATCAACAGGAGAACCAACAAACGCTTCGAGCCTGGTGAGCCGGTGACGGCCGAAGAGATGTTCTGGTGTGGACACTGCAGACCCTGTGCGGATGGTTATCCAAACCACTGTGAGAACCTGCACGAAATGGGTTTCGACGTCGACGGAGCTTTCGCCGAGTACATCGTTCTCGAGTCGAAGTACCTCTGGAGTCTTAAGGAGCTCGAAGGTGTTTACGAAGGAGACAGACTCTTCATGGCGGGTAGCTTGGTGGAACCTACGTCCGTCGCATACAACGCCGTGATAGAGAGGGGTGGGGGCATAAGACCGGGCGACAACGTCGTCATACTCGGCGGTGGACCCATCGGTCTTGCGGCGGTAGCGATTTTGAAGCGGGCAGGAGCGGCCAAGGTGATACTTTCAGAACCGTCAGCAACACGCAGAAATATCGCAAAGCAGCTCGGAGCAGACGTTGTGATCGATCCAACGAAGGAAAACTTCGTTGAGGCTGTCCTTGACAGCACCAACGGGATGGGTGCGAAACTGTACCTCGAGGCGACGGGATTGCCACAGATCGTTTGGAAAGACATAGAGGAAGTCATCTGGAGAGCGAGGGGCATCAACGCGACCGTCGTCATCGTCGCGCGAGCCGATGCGAAGATACCGCTCACAGGTGAAGTGTTCCAGGTGAGACGCGCACAGATCGTTGGATCTCAGGGACACTCCGGACACGGAAACTTCCCGAGGGTGATCAGCCTCATGGCTACGGGAATGGACATGACGAAGATCATTTCCAAAACGGTGAGCATCGACGAAATTCCGGAATACATCAAAAGGCTTCAGACCGACAAGGAGCTCGTGAAAGTAACGATGCTCAACCCCTGAGAGGTGAAGAAACATGGACAAAGTCAAGGTTGGTGTCGTTGGCAGTGGGTTCATAGGACAGGTACATTTGGAGATACTGTCGAGTTTTGAAGATGTGCAGATTCTTGGCGTCATGGATGTTGACAGAGAAAGAGCAAGGATCGTTGCAGAGAAATTCAACGCTAAGGTGTTTGACGATCTTGGACAAATGCGTGATGCGGGTGTTGATGTCGTCTACATAACATCTCCAAACAGAACTCATTTTGACTACGCCATGAGCGCACTCGATCTGGGCCTGAATGTGTTCTGTGAGAAGCCGATGACCATCTCTTTGAGAGACGCGATCGAACTCGAGAAGAAGCTCAAAGAAAAGAATCTGGTGTTCCAAGTTGGACACAATCGAAGATTCGCGTACGTGTATAAGTTCATGAAGGAGAAGATACTGAATGGTTCTGTCAAACCGCTCTCGTTCCAGATAAAGATGAACCGTGGTGAGCTCTTGAACCCACCTTGGACAAGTGACAGGAACTACACCGGCGGATTTCTTTTCGAAAGTACCATCCACCTCTTTGACATGGTCAGATGGCTTCTCGGAGACGTTGAGGAGATGTACGTGCTTGGAAAGAAGAGCGTTTATCCGGACATCGATGACTGGGCGATCGTCATGAAGCTCAAAAATGGCCTAATAGGAACATTCACATCGTGCGCTCATGCGAGCTGGATGATCCCATTCGAGCGAGTCGAAGTGTACGGTGAGCACAACATGCTCATGAACGAGGAAATGGAAAAGGTTCACTTCTGCAAAGGACTGGGCAAAGAGGTTGAGAGCCACGATTTCATGAAGGTCGATTTCAAAGAAAAATGGGGCTACGTCGAGGAGAACAGGATTTTCATCGACTGTGTCAAGGAGAAGAAGACACCGCCAGTCACCGTTTCGGATGGAGTTGCCGTGATCCGCATTATAGACGCTTGCTATAAGGCTGTTGAAGGCGGAAATGCACACGTAAGATTGGAGGGATGAAGATGTCCAAATGGAAGATACCTCCAGAGGGAGGTCACATGGAAAGGCCCACGGGAGTCTATTTTCAAACGATGACCATGAAGGAGATACAGGAAAGATTGAAGAAGTGTGATCTCATAATCATTCCCGTCGGGAGCACCGAGAACCATGGGCCCAACGCACCGACGGGTGAAGACACCTTCCTCGTGACGCGAATGGCAGAGCAAGTTGCGCTCAAGACTGGTTGCACTGTCGCAGAACCCATCTGGTACGGCTTTCATCCGTACCATCACATCGGTATGCCAGGAACAGTGCCCGTCAAGGATGAGGCTTTCATCGATTTTCTCGTCAGCGTGATCGCAGGTTTCTGGAACACTGGTTTCAGAAAGCAGATCTTACTGAACGGCCATGGACAGGAGTTCGTGATACCAGTGGCGATACACAAGTTTGCGAAGATATTCCAAGTTCCGGCACTGATAGTCAACGTGAACTGGTACCATGCGATTCAGGACAAGTTCAAGACGAAAGAGGAGGGAGGCCCCTACGAGACCAAGTTCATCCACGCCGACGAGGTGGAAACTTCCTGGAGTTTGGCGCTCTTCCCAGAGTTCTGTCATCAAGAGTGGGCAGTCGATACCAACCCGCGTGGCTATCTGCCAGAAGGACACATCGACAAAGCGGGGAATTTGTTGCACAGGCCTATCGCTTGGTACGGCCATGTGGGTGGAGGACCAATAGAAGTGGTCGCGTACCCAGAGGGTGTCGTCGGAAAGGCAACTGCGGCGAGTGCTGAGAAGGCCAAAGAGGGTGTGGAGGCTCTGTTGGATTATCTTGAAAAGCTGGTGAACGACATCATGGAGAAGTTCCCAGCAGGAAAGCTTCCACCCGCGCACGAGCTTTCACAGAGACCTAAGGAAGAGCTTGACGCGGTGCTGAAGGAACCACTTTCACCAGGCTGGAGGAGTATCTACAGCATTGGTAACATGTGGTGACACTGCGGGCGCTCGCGCCCGCTTTTGAAGGGGGGATGCGTGTGAGAAGGTTGCTTGTGGTAGCTCTGGCTGTCCTACTCGTGGTTGCTGGTTTCAGCTACACATTCTATGTGGTATCGCACGGTGGTCCTGCAGATCCCTTCTGGGGTGTCGTGATGAAGGGTGTCAAGGACGCGGCCAGCAAGTTCGGCGTCGAAGCGGTGTATTTGGGCCCAGAGAAGTTCTCACTGAAGGAGTTCATCGACCTTGTTAACGCCGCGATAGCCAAGAAGCCCGACGGTCTGGTTGTAACGATGACGAACCCGGTTGCTCTGGATGAACCACTCAGAAGGGCCATCGAGATGGGTATACCCGTGGTGGCCATCAATGTGCCAGACGACAGGCCAGTTGACGAGAAGATTCCGTATCTGTGCTACGTCGGTATGGACGAATACCTGGCTGGTGTGTACGCGGCACGGAGGATGTTACAAGAGTTCACTCCCAAACGCGCCGTCATAGCCATTCATGAGCCGGGACACGTGGGACTGGAAGCGAGGGCGAAGGGCATCATCGATGTGCTCAAGGAGAAGAAGATCCCAGCTGAGAAACTGGACATAACCACCGACCCAACGAAAGCTCTGACGTTGCTCAAGAGCTATCTTGCTAAGTATCCAGACACGGACGCCATCTTCACACTCGGACCGCTGGGTGCACACCCCGCGATACAACTGGTCGAAGAGGAGAAACTGGTGGGCAAAGTCAAGATCGGTGCGATCGACCTCACAACGAGAATAACGGACGCGATCAAGAAAGGTGTAGTTGTGTTCACGATTGACCAGCAACAGTACCTGCAGGGTTATTTGCCCATAGTCTTCCTGTATCTCTACAAAGAATTCGGTCTTATACCTCACGAGAACGTTCTTACAGGGCCGTCTATCGTGGACAAGAGCAACGTCGACATAGTCGAAAAAACTGTCCAGCTCGGTTATCGTTGATCGGAACAACCCTCAAGATCCAAGGGGTGGTCGCAGGACCACCCCTTCTACAGGAGGGAGATCTTTGAAAAAAGAAAAGCTCACGCTGCCTGACTTTCTCAGAATAAAAGAGTTCGGTGCCGTAGTGGGTGTGATCGTTTTCTTGGTTCTCTTCTCGTTTTTGTCGAACAGGTTCTTGACGGCCGAGAACGTTTTCAACACCCTCACCATGGCCGCCGAGCTCGGCATCATCTCGATAGGTGTGGCGATGCTCATCATCAGCGGAGAGTTCGATCTGTCAGTTGGCTCCGTCTTCGCCGTCGCTCCAATGATCTTCGCGACCATGGTCAACGCGGGGTACAATCCATATCTTTCTCTGGTCGTATCTCTGACAGTCTGCGCAGGGATAGGCCTTGTGAACGGAACCGTTACACTGAAAACGGGTATTCCATCCTTCATAACCACACTCGGCATGATGATGTTCTGGCGCGGTATACTACTCGCAGTCACTGGGGGTTTTCCCATCATCCTCTCGAGGAAGGTGAGCATGCTCCAGTACCTCGGTGGAAGGGTCTACGGTGGTCTGAGGTACTCGGCGATTTGGTTCCTTGTACTTGGCTTCGTCTTCTGGATCGTTTTGGAAAAAACACGCTTTGGAAACTGGGTGTTCGCTACCGGTGGAAACCTCGGCGCGGCACGTGCGCTGGGAATAGGAACCACACGTGTGAAACTCGTCAACTTCATCTTTTCTTCCGTTCTCGCGGGTTTTGCGGGTCTCACGACCTTTGCCAGGTTCACGCTCGTTGATCCCACCTTTGGTCAGGAGCTGGAACTGGAAGCTATTGCGAGCGCCGTCATGGGGGGCACGTTGCTCACAGGAGGCTACGGTAGCGTGATAGGTGCGTGCATAGGGGCATTCATGATCAGCATGGTGCGCAACGGACTCGTGCTCGCCGGAGCTCCAGCTTATTGGTACAGGGCCTTCATCGGTGTCATCCTCATAGTCGCAGCCGTGATCAACGCACGCATCAGAAAGAAGGTGGCAGGATGAGTCAGCCACTGATTGAGATGAGAAACATCAAAAAGAACTTTGGTAGGGTAATGGCACTGAAGGGAGTCGATTTCAGCGTCGGACACGCAGAGGTGGTGGGCCTCTTGGGAGACAACGGCGCCGGAAAGTCAACGCTCATCAAGGTGCTCGTGGGGTACCATCAGCCCGATGAGGGAGAAATTTATTTCGAAGGGCAGCGTGTAAGGTTCAGTTCACCGCGTGAAGCTCGTGAACACGGCATAGAAACCGTGTATCAAGATCTCGCACTGGTCAACCTCATGCCCCTGTGGCGGAACTTTTTCCTGGGACGAGAGATCGTTCGCACACTCGGTCCAGTCAGGTGTCTCGACAGAAAGGCGATGAGGAAGATCGCACGCGAAGCGCTCTCTGAAATCGGTATAAAAGTTCGAAGTGTGGATGACACGGTGGCTTTCCTTTCTGGTGGCGAGAGACAAGCCGTTGCCATAGCGAGGGCCATACACTTTGGTGCGAAGCTTTTGATACTCGATGAGCCGACCGCGGCACTTTCGGTTGGCGAGACAAGGAGAGTGCTCGAACACATACTTGAGGCTAAGAAAAGGGGAATATCGGTTGTATTCATCACTCACAACATCTACCACGTCTACGAAGTTGCGGACAGGCTCGTCATACTCGAGCACGGCGAGAAGATTGGTGATTATAAACGAGAAGAGGTTACGCCTCAGCAGGTGATGGACCTGATCGCCGCTGCTGCAGGTGTTAAATGAGGTGGTTTGATTGGTCAAGTTGACTTTCATCGGACATGTTTCGAAAGACATCAACAGGACCCCAACCGAGACGGTCGTCGCGCCGGGCGGAGGAGTTTTCTACGGTTCGATCGCGGCACAGAGGTTGAACGTACCCAGCGTGGTGGTGACGAAGATCTCGTCGAAGGACGCCTCTCTCTTCAAACCGATCGAGGAGGTGGGTGCTCGACTGGTGATTTTACCGAGTTCTGAGACCACAACGATAGAGAACATCTATCCATCGAGCAATCCAGACGAGAGGAAAAGCAGGATCCTGCACAGGGCAGATCCGTTCGATCTGGATGACCTGGAACGAGTGAAAACAAAGTTCGTGGTTGTCAGTGCACTTTGGCACGGCGAGTTTCCAGAAAAACTCTTGGAACATTTGAGAACGCAGGTGGAGACAATGGCGGTGGATGCGCAGGGGTTTTTGAGGAACGTGCTCGAGGATGGAACCATGAGTTATTCCGATTGGGAGTTCAAGCACGTGTACCTTCCGATCATAGACATCTTCAAAGTGGACAGCAACGAAGCCTTTGTCATGACTAAAGAACGTCTTTTGGAAAAGGCTTGCAAGAGAATATCGAACTATGGGCCAAAAATCGTTCTGGCAACTCACAAAGACGGTGTGATTGCATACGATGGAAAGAATTTCTATGAAGCAGGTTTCTCGGAGTACAAGATGCTTGGCCGTACAGGTCGTGGTGACACGTGTTTGGCAGCCTTTCTCGCGGCGTTAATTGACGGAAAGAACGTGAGACAGGCCGTTGAGCTCGCCGCCAAGGTAACAACGGCGAAAATGCAGTACGCAGGACCTTACAGGGGAGGTGAGGTTTCGTGAGAAAGTTTGTCTCTTTCGGGTTGATAGTGTTGCTGGTGGCTCTGGGACTGTCCGCAGAAAAGGTTCTTCATATGTACACGGCTTTGGACGAAAACGAGTGGCCGATCTATGTGAAGGCGTTCGAGCAGGCGACGGGTATCAAGGTCGAGGTCGTTCGACTCTCTTCTGGAGAGCTACTTGCACGCGTCGAGGCTGAGTCGAAGAATCCAAGAGCGAGCATCTGGTTCGGAGGCCCCGCTGTGGATCAGATCGCTGCCAAAAAGAAAGGACTGCTTGCACCTTACAAGTCGGCAATGACGGAACAAGTTCCTGAGGCTCTGAAGGATCCTGAGGGCTACTGGGTGGGCATCTATTTCGGGGCCATCGGCTTTGCAAGCAACACCGAGATCTTGAAAAAGCTCAACGTCGATCCACCAACTTCCTGGTACGACCTGTTGAAACCTGAGTTCAAAGGTAAGATCACGGTCGCGTTCCCGTACACCTCTGGTACTGCCTACACTGTCCTGGCGTCTTTGGTCGCGCTCATGGGTGAAGATGCCGCTTTTGATTATTGGAAAAAGCTCGACAAGCAGATTCAGCAGTACACCAAGTCCGGTTCCGCTCCAGTGGTACAGGCAGGTCTGGGTGAAGCTGCGGTCGGGATCGCCTTTGCACACGACATCATAGCAAGGGGTATCGCCAAAGGTTATCCGTTAGTGCTCACGTTCCCCAAAGAGGGCACAGGTTACGAGATCGGCGCGATGTCGCTGATCAAAGGTGGACCAGAGCCTGATCTTGCTGCCAAGTTCATCGATTGGATGCTCAGTGTCGAAGCGCAGAACCTCATGAAAGAGTGGTACAGATTGCCAGCAAATCCACAGGCCGAAGTTGCAGCCGGTGCGATCAAGCTTGAAGAAGTCAAGCTCGTACCGATGGATTTTGACTACTTTGGTAGGGAAAAAGACAGGCTCATCGAACGCTGGAAGGAAGAAATCGAGTACGGAAGATGAATCTTCTCGCTGGTGCGGCTTGTCCGCGCCAGCTTTCTGAGGAGTGAAGGGAGAATGTTCACAAAGCAAATGAGAAGACTTTTGAACGAACCTGTTCTTCTCGCGATGATTGTTTTGGTATGGGTACTTTTGGCTCTGTTCGTGGTGTATCCGTTGTTAATGGTCGGTCTGAAGAGTTTCGAACCAAAGCCCGGTACGTTCGGTCTGGCGGTTTACAAGACCATATTCTCGAAGAGGTATTTTCTTGTTCCTATCTTCAACACTTTGAAACTCGGTGTAACGGTAGCCTGCTTTGGTGTTTTGATTGGCTACGTCTTTGCGTACTCTGTGGCAAAGGCGAACGTACCTGCAAAGAATTTTTTCAGAACCATCGCAACGTTCCCGATAGTCTCGCCACCTTTTGTGGTTGCCTTGGCAGCGATACTCTTGTTTGGTCGAAACGGACTGTTCACGAGAAAACTGTTCGGTGGGACTCCGCCGTTCGAAATATATGGCTTTTGGGGTTTGGTCATAGTCGAAACTCTGGCGTATTTTCCAACGGCTTTCTTGACCTTGGAGGGTACGCTGCTTTCCATAGGCTCAGACCTCGAGGAGGCCTCTCAGAGTCTTGGATGCAGCAAATGGAGAACCTTCTGGCGTGTGACCTTTCCACTGAGCTTACCAGGTGTTCTGTCGGCGTGGTTGCTGGTTTTTTCGCAGTCGATGGCTGACTTTGGAAACCCGCTCGTGCTCGGTGGTAGGTTCCATGTGCTGAGCGTTTCCGCATACTTAGAGATCACCGGCAGCTACAGGATTCCCCATGGTTCAGCGCTCGCCATCATACTGTTGATACCGACGTTGATCGCATTCTTCGTACAGCGCTACTGGCTCTCGAGAAAGTCCTTTGTGACCGTGACGGGTAAATCGTTCCTGTCGAGGGCAATGGAACTACCTAAGTGGGCCAAGGGGATATTGACCGTCGTTTGCCTGATCCTCACAGCTTCCATATGGTTGTTTTACGGAACGGTTCTGTTCGGCTCGTTCACCAAACTCTGGGGCGTGAACCATTCGTTGACGCTGGATAACTACAAATACGTTTTCAACTTCAGCTGGGAATACATGAAGGACACCCTATTTCTCGCGTCTATAGCCACTCCGATCTGTGGTGTGCTGGGAATAATGATTGCTTATCTGGTTTCAAGAAAAGACTTCTTCGGCCGAAGAATCATGGAAGCTCTGTCGTTGCTTCCCTTTGCCGTTCCGGGTACGGTGGTGGGCATAGGTTATCTTCTGGCTTTCAACCAGGAACCTCTGATTCTGACGGGAACCGCCCTGATCATAATCTTGGTTTTCGTCTTCAGGGAACTCCCCGTGGGAGTTCAGAACGGTGTGGCGGCGCTGTATCAGATCGACAAGTCCATAGAGGAAGCCTCGATGGATTTGGGGAGCAACAGTTATCAGACGTTTTGGAAAGTTACGCTCCCACTTTTGATGCCTGCATTCTTCACCGCTCTGTTCAACGCTTTCGTTCGAAGTATGACGGCTATCAGCGCGGTGATTTTCGTTGTGTCGGCAAAGTGGAATTTGATCACGGTGCGCATCCTTGGGGCCGTGAGCAACGGAGATTTGGCGCAGGCTGCTGCACTGAGTTGTACACTGATCGGTATCATCGTCGTCGCCATGTTCCTGATGAGGTTCGCTACGATCAATCTTTCTTACCAGATGAAGCTCAGGAGGGTTGAAAGGTGAGCAACTACTATGTCGAAGTAAGGAATCTGGTGAAACTGTTCAAAGATCCGGCCACCCGCTCCACTGTGAGGGCTGTCGATGGGGTCAGCTTTGGCGTAGAAAAAGGAAAGCTGGTCACCCTCTTGGGACCTTCAGGATGTGGAAAGACCACGACTTTGAGATTGATAGGTGGATTTGAAATACCTACCTCTGGCGAGATACTCATTGACAACGTTGTCGTCAACGACCTTCCGCCCAACCGTCGTCCCACTGCGATGGTCTTTCAGAGTTATGCGTTGTTTCCGCATCTGAACGTGTTCGAGAACGTGGCTTATGGATTGAAGGCGCGAAAGATGCCGCGAGAGGTCATACGTGAAAAGGTGATGAACGTGCTTGCCATAGTGGGGCTCGTGGGTCTTGAGATGAGGTACCCCAGTCAGCTTTCCGGAGGTCAACAGCAGAGGGTTGCGCTGGCGCGTGCGCTGGTCGTCGAGCCAAAGGTGCTTCTCTTAGATGAGCCTTTGTCGAACCTGGATGCGAAGCTCCGTGAGCAGATGAGGGTGGAACTCAGAAAGATCCAGATGAACCTCGGGATCACGAGCATCTACGTCACGCACGATCAGCTTGAGGCAATGACGCTTTCTGATTACGTCATTGTGATGAAGGATGGAAAGATCGTTCAGACAGATACTCCCGAGATGCTCTACAGATTCCCTGCGAACGTGTTCGTGGCCGGTTTCATCGGCCGTGCGAGTTTCGTTGAGGGAAGGCTGATCGAACAGAAGGAAAATGAATGTCTCGTTGAACTGAGAAACGGCAAGAAAATCAATGTGGAAACCAGACCAGGTGTTGCTTTTGCACCAGGAGAGGAAGTTTTGCTGGTTCTCAGACCCGAAGGTGGCAGGTTTGTTGCGAGCAAAGAAGGATTGCTGAGTGGAGAAGTGATCACAAGGGTTTATACGGGTTCCACGTTTTATTTCGAGATCAAGACAGATCTCGGACAGGTCAGTGTAGAGATGCACAGTCACGATGTGCGAGCAGTTCCTCAAGTTGGTGAGATCGTGGGTGTGGATTTTGAAAGATTCTCTGTGGCGCTGGTGAAGAGAGAATGAAACTGCTCGTTTTCGATCTGGATGGAACGCTTTTGGAAAGAGACGGAACGCTCGACGTGAGAACAGCCGAACTGCTCAAACGGCTTGAAAGCGTTGGCATTCGCAGTACAATCGCCACAGGCCGCTCGTTGAAGAGCGCCATGAATTTCGTCGAATCCCTCTCGATCACGGTGCCAGTAATACTGTTCAATGGTGCGCGCATCTTTGATCCGACGAATAAGAATTATCTGTATTCGAAGCTCTTGCCGGGCCACGTGGTCGAGAAAGTTGTTTCGCAATGCAGGAATTTCAACGTTGCTATCTTCTTTTTCATCGACGAAGATGTTTATGCGATGAACGTTTCTCTGCATGCAACCAACTACATCTTTCGAGATGGGCTCAGCTACCATCCGATCGATGATCTCTCACAGTTGCACACTGCGAGGGTCACGAAACTGGTCTTCACAGGTCCGAGTTCTGAACTGAACAGACTGGAGCTACTTTTCAAGTTCGATCACAGTCTGGAAATGAACGCGACGAGATCAGAAGAAGATCTTCTCGAAGTTCTCCCCGCCGGCGTGGGCAAAGCAGAAGCAGTGAAATGGCTTTGCACGTTCTTGCGGATCGACTTGAAAGAAGTCGTCGCCTTTGGCAACGGTGAGAACGACTCACAGATGTTAAGAACTGCAGGGCTCGGCGTGAGTTTTGCTTTTGCTCCGGAAACTGTGAAGAAGTGTGCAAAGGTGCTTCTGCATAACTGTGGATACCTTGGCCTGAAAGAGTTCGTCGAAAAATGTGCCGAGAAGGTGGTGTTCTCATGAGACTTTCACTCGTTGTGAGCACTTCGGATGCGGCTTTTGATGCACTCGCTTTCAAGGGAGATCTGATGAAGGGTGTGAAGATGGCGAAGCAGATCGGCTACGATGCGGTTGAGATCGCCATAAGGGATCCGAGCACCGTGGATGTGGAAGAACTGAAGGAACTGCTTTATGAACTTCGCATGCCTGTTGCTGCAATCGGTACTGGACAGGCGTATCTTGCGGATGGTTTGAGCATCACGGCGCAGGACGTTTCGGTTCGAAACCGTGCGATGGAGAGGCTGAAGAGTCACATCGATTTCGCTTCGATCTTTAATGCGAAAGTGATCATCGGGCTCGTACGTGGAAAGAGAGATAAGCGAGCTCTGGATGAGGTACTCGAACTGTTCGTCGAAAGCCTGAAGGAACTCGCCGATTATGCAGAAAAGAAGGGTGTCGAGCTGGTGATCGAACCTTTGAACAGGTACGAGACGGATTTTCTCAACACACTCGAGGAAGTGAAGTCTGTGCTCGAGTCACTGAATAGAAAGAACGCCGGAATCTTAGCAGACACTTTCCACATGAATATAGAAGAAGTCAGCATCGAAGAGAGCATAACAAAGTGTGGAAAATGGATCAAACACTTCCATGTCGCAGACAGCAACAGGTGGGCACCGGGCGCGGGACATTTGAATTTCGCATCGATACTGAAAGCGTTGCACGACACTGGTTACGATGGCTTTGTTTCGGTGGAATGTTTACCACTACCGGGAGGATCAGAAGCCTCGGCAAGGTTGGCTTTCAAGACTTTGCAAAGCATTTTGAAGGAATTTTGAATTTTTGCTGGTTGAATTCCAAGGGGAGGTGAGTCTATGAGAAGGTTGTGCGGCGCAGTGCTGTTGATCGTGGCCACAGTGCTGCTTGCCCAGCTAAACATTCCGATCAAAGTCACACTCACGATGATGGTCGCAGGAGATCAAAACATGGTCGATTTCTTCCAGTACGAGATCGCTCCGGAGTTCGAGAAGCTGTACCCGAACGTCAAGGTCAAGGTCGTTGGTACCGGACCGGGTGATGCGGGCTCTCAACAGATCATTCAGCAACTCCAGCTTGAAAAGGACTCCGGAAAGGACAAATGGGCCATCGATTTGGTCGTGATTCACGAAGCTGGAACGATCTGGGGAATCGAACGCGGTCTCATAAGGCCGTACACGGACTTTTTGACGACCAGAAGACTTGTCACGATGAAAACGGCTGAGGTTGCGCTCGGTGTGAACGTCGACGGTTATGTCATGCCAATGTTCCACAGTCAGACGGCCATAGCGTACAACCCGAGATTCGTTAAGGATCCTCCGAAAAGTTACGCAGAGCTCGTCGAGTGGGTGAAGAAGAACCCGAAGAAGTTCGGTTACAACGGTATCAAGGGCGGTATGTCTGGCGTGTCGTTCGTCTTTGGATGGGTTTACTGGAAGTCTAAGAATCCCGATGTACTCATGAACGGACCATTCGATGAGAAGTACATGGAAGACTGGCCACAGATTTACGCCGAGCTCAAGGAATTCAACAAGTACGTCACGCTGACTGCAGGGAACGCCGGTACACTCGACGCCCTGAACAGAGGAGAAATCTGGATGGGTCCAGTGTGGGTCGACATGTTCTACACCTGGATAAGGGAAGGAAGGATGGATCCAAACATCAGGTTGATCCTGCCAGAACCAGGTATGCCGGGCCAGCCGATGTATTTCGCAATACCTACAAAGGCGGCCAACGCTGACTACGCGCTGAAGTTGATAGAATTCGTTACGTCTCCGGCCGTGCATGCAAAGTACATCGTCGACAAGTTCAACTGGTACCCAGCGATCGGTGTAGAATACGTGACACCCCATCTCGGTAAGGAAGTTTTCGAAAGGCTCTACAGGGATATCAAAGAAGCAGACCTACTCAAGTTTGGAAAGCGAATGCCGATAGCCGATTACAGAACGAGGATGCTTGAAGCTTACGAACGATGGGTTGAGAAATGAGCCAAGGCGAGGCTTCGTGCCTCGCCTTCTTCACGGAGGTTGAGCCCATGAAACGGCGAAGGGAACTTTTCGTCGGCTTTCTGCTCATTTTGCCCGCACTCATCGTCTTGGGAGCACTCTACGTTTATCCTCTGATCTTATCTGTCTACACGAGTTTCACAGTTGAGGGAAAGTACGGTCTGGCAAACTATGCAAAGGCTTTCGATATCTATTGGCGTGACATCATCTACAGTGTACTGATAAGTTTCATCACAACTGTGGTGACACTGATCGTGAGCGTTGTCGTGTCGGGTTATCTTCGCTTCAAGAGCTGGAAATTTCTTGAACTGATGTACAAACTTCCTCTCTTCATACCTTTTCTGATCGTGGGACATGCGATGAGGGTGTTCCTCGCACCCCATGGGACGTTGAACAATTTGTTGACGAGGATCCTGAGGATTGAGGAACTACCAGGGCTCTCCAGAAGTTGGATCGGATTGGTTTGGGCTTTTGTCTGGATCATGACCCCGTACGCCACGCTCATCGTACTTGGCGCCTTCAGAAGCTTGGACAGTGCATACATCGAAGCGGCACAGAACGTTGGTGCTTCGAAGTGGAAGATCGTGGTCGATATTTTGATTCCCATGTGCCGACCTTCGATCATGGTGGCGTTCATCCTCACTTTCGTCAGAACCATAAGCAGTTTGACCATACCTATAATGGTTGGACCAGCGAGTCCGAACATGATCACTGTGAACATGATGTTCAGGGTGAACTATTTCAATGACTGGGGCACTGCAAACGCTCTGGGCGTGATCTCGTATTTGATCGTCATGGTGTTTGCCATCTACTATCTTAGGTTCATGGCTGCCGAGCGAGGGGGTATCAAGGCGTGAGAAGGTTCTCAATTTTGAAGCTCACACTGAAAGTTGTCCTGGTTTTTATCATACTCTTGTTCGTCGTAGGCCCTTTCGTCGGAATTGCTATCTGGAGCTTTGCAAGGGTCTGGTATTGGCCAAGCCCCATTCCTCAGGAATTCACGTTGCGCTACTGGTCTGAAGTGTTCAGGCAGGGTAGAGTGCTCGACTCGCTTGTACTCAGCTTGAAGATCGCGTTGCTCACTGTGGGATTCTCGATAGCGATCGCTATTCCCGCCGCTTACGCGTTCGCGAGGTACGGATTGCCCGCAGAACGCATCTTGTTGTTTCTTTTTCTTATGCCTCAGGCTTTTCCACAACTTCCAGTTTTCATCAACCTCGCTCGAATTTTCGGAAAGATGGGTTTGAGAGGCAACATGTGGGGTATCGTCATGGCCCACACGATGGCCTCGCTGGTTTTCTCTCTGTGGATAATAACGGCGACGTTCAAATCTATACCACTCGAACTGGAACAGGCCGCACAAAATCTCGGCGCGAGCAGATGGCGGGTGTTCTGGACGATCACGTTTCCCCTGGGCATTCCAGGTGTCATAGCTGGTGCGATACATGTCTTTCTTTGGTCGATGGGTGAATTCAACGCGGCGTTCTTCATAGGAGCTCCTTTCATACAGACGGCCCCCGTACTCATGTACACAGCGAGTGCCGGTTACAACATGCAGATCGCAAGCGTAATCGCAATCGTGCTCATGATACCGTCCCTCCTGTTCATGTTCGTCATTGAGAGGTTCTTAAAAGCCGAATACATAGCAGGAATTGGGGGATGAAATCATGGTAGTGTTGAGAACCGAGGGTTTGAAGAAGTACTACGGCGATGTGAAAGCCTTGGACGACGTCTCGGTGGAGATCAATGAAGGGGAACTGCTCGCGGTGATCGGACCGAGCGGTTCTGGAAAGACTACGTTATTGAGATCCGTCGCAGGTTTTGTACAGCTGGATGGTGGGAAGATCTACATAAGAGGGCGCGATGTGACCGATCTGCCCCCGGAACGACGAAACGTTGCCATGTTTTTCCAGAACTACGCTTTGTGGCCACACATGACTGTTTTCGAAAACGTTGCTTATGGTTTGAAGGTGAGAAAGCTGAGCAAAGAGAAGATCAGAGAAAAAGTTGAATGGGTCCTGAACTTTCTCGATATAGGACATCTGGCGAACAGAAAGCCGAGTCAACTGTCTGGCGGACAACAACAGAGAGTGGCACTCGCCAGGGCGATCGTCGTTGAGCCTGACTTACTCTTGCTGGACGAACCTCTGTCGAATCTCGATGCAAAGATAAGGATGCGGATCCGTTTCGAATTGAGAGCCATGTTGAAAAAACTCAACATTGCCACGCTTTACGTGACACACGATCAGGAAGAGGCATTGAGTATAGCTGACAGAATAGCCGTGATGAGCAACGGCAAGATACTCCAGGTGGGCGAACCTCGTGAGATATATCGAAGGCCGGCGAACCTTTTCGTGGCCGATTTTGTTGGCGTGAACTGCGTTGTTCGTGCCAGACCTGAAGCAGTCAGAAAACTGGGTATAGCTGTCTTTGAAGGTGCAGAAGAACTCAGCTTGGTCATAAGGGCGGAGGAAGCCGTTCTGAGTCGTTATAACGCTTCGATCGAGAAGGCGCCTGGTGATATACTGTTGAACGGACTTATAGTTGGCAAGCTCTATCTTGGTGCGAAGACGCGTTACGAAGTGAAACTGCAGGAGCTGGAAGACAACATTTTCATAAACAGTGAGGAGGACTTTCAGTTGAACGAACCAGTGCAAGTCCTTGTGAAAGAAGGCAGTTACTTCCTCTACGCTTGAGCCGTTGATGTATCATTGTATTTGGAGAAAAGATCGGGGAGGTCGAACGCGGTGAAAGCTGATGTCGGGCTTGTCGGTCTTGCAGTAATGGGGCAGAACTTGGTTCTGAACATTGCACGGAAAGGTTACACGGTGGCGGTCTACAATCGAACCGCCGAGAGGACGAAGAGATTTATCGAAGAGAGGGTCAAGTCTGAGAAGATAGTACCCGCTTACAGCATTGAGGATTTCGTGAACAGTCTGTCAAAACCGAGGAAGATAATACTCATGGTCAAAGCAGGAAAACCTGTTGACGATATGATCGGTGAACTCCTACCATACCTTGAAAAAGGAGATCTCATAATAGACGGAGGAAATTCACACTATGCAGACACAGACAGAAGGCTGAAAGAACTCGCTAAAGAAGGCATCCTCTACTTGGGCATGGGTGTTTCGGGAGGAGAGTACGGTGCTTTGCATGGTCCATCGTTGATGCCGGGAGGAACGAGGGACGCCTACGCCTTGGTCGAAAGGATTTTGATGGACATAGCTGCCAGGACGGAGGATGGACCCTGTTGTACCTACGTTGGCGATGGTTCAGCGGGACATTTCGTAAAGATGGTGCACAACGGTATTGAGTACAGCATCATGCAGAGCATCGCAGAAATCTACGATCTCATGAGGAAAGGATTGAACCTTTCCACTGAGCAGATCGGTTCCATCTTTGAGGATTGGAACAACGGTGAATTGTCATCGTTCTTGATGGAGATATCTTCCAAGATCATGCGATGGAATGATGAGGAAACAGGAAAGCCACTCGTTGAGCTCATACTCGACAAAGCTGAGCAGAAGGGCACGGGTAAGTGGTCCACTCAGGCTGCGCTCGATCTTGGAGTTCCTACGTTCTCTATGGCCGCCTCAGTCTTCGCGCGCGTCGTATCGTATTACAAAGAGGAAAGACAAAGATTGTCGAAGTTGTACCACAAGCATTTGACCCTGTCCGAGAGTGTCACTATAGAAGAATTGGAAAAAGCGCTCTCGCTGGCATACTTTCTTTCGTACTCGCAGGGCATCTGGTTGATCCATGAGGCGTCCAAAACGTTCAATTACGGCATCGATCTACTCGAGGTCTTGCGCATCTGGAAAGGTGGATGCATCATCAGGTCGAAAATGCTTGATTTTTTGATAGAGTTGTTGAAAGACTCGCAAGACAATTTGACCTTCTTGAACGACGAGAAAGCTCAAAAATTCGTCGAGGAAAGACTCGATTCTGCCGTCAAGGTGAGTAACTTCGCGCGATCACTCGCGATACCTTCACCTGCAATCAATGGTTGTCTGGACTATCTTTTCAGTCTCACAACAGACAGTTTGCCTGCGAACCTCATACAAGCTCAGAGGGACTTCTTCGGTGCTCACACCTTCGAAAGGATCGATAAGCCCGGAACGTTTCATGTGGAGTGGCAACCACTCGATTGAGAGTTCCGTGAAATAGAAGAGGGGCCCGAAGGCCCCTCTTTAGTTATTCTCTCACGTACCTGAGTGATGCGTCGTAGTCTTTTATTTCTCCCTTCAGCACAGCTTGTATGAATTCAACCAGGACGCTATCGAGCCTGAAGCCTGTGTCGTAACCTGCGGGATCTTTGAGCATCGTGTAACCATCTCCACCACCTGCGAGGTAGTTGTTCGTCACGACGACGTACACTCTGTTGGGATCTATCGGTTCACCCTTCACCTTTGCCTCGACGACTTTGCCATCGACGCTCCTCCAGGTCAGTCCACCGACTTGCAGGAACGCTCCTTGACCTTCCTTGACGGTCGCAGCGTATTCAAGAACTTTCATCAGCTGTTCTCCTGTCATTTTCAACACGTACAGCGTGTTTCCGAAAGGCAGAACCGTCAGAACGTCTCTCACGGTGATGTCACCAGGTTTTATGGAAGCTCTTATTCCTCCACCGTTCATGAGCGCAACATCAGCGTTGACTTTCCACAGCATCGCATCACAGATCATGTTCGCCAGATTCGTGCTCTTAGAACGCACGTTCGCCCTCTCACCGTCGAGCAAGATGTGTGTCTTGCCTATCACCGTGTTCAGCTGTTCGTCACCGAGTTGTTTGAAATAGTCGAGCACAGTCTTGACGTAGAAATGTTCCTCGTAGGGTTTGTCGACGAACTCGTAGATGTCTTTACCTTGCGCATCCTTACCCTTGTGGATCTTTAAGTTGACCGGGATCGGTCTCCAAGTGTGGGAGACGATCTTTCCGTTCTCTATCTCCAAATCGAGCCTTCCGACGTACTTACCCCATTCCCAGGCTTGCACTACGATGACTCCGTTCACCGCCTGCGCCTCTTCGAATTTCGTGTGGCTGTGACCATCGACGATGACGTGTATACCATCGACCAACTGAGCGAGTTGTTTGCTCGTCGTTTTTCCTTCGCCTTCCGGTCCCCATCCCAGATGTGCCAGGACCACAACGATGTCTACCTTGTCTTTGAGCTCTTCGACGAGCTTCTTGGTCGTCTCCACGCAGTTTGCAAAGGTGGCACCTCTCAGATGCAATGGTTCTAAGATCGCAGTTTCTTCCGTCGTGAGACCAATGATCGCGACCTTGAGATCGCCGAAGTCTTTGATGACGTAAGGCTGTGGTTTGACGATCCCTTCCGGATCGTGGAAGTTAGCACTGAGCATAGGAAACTTGGCAAGCTTCATTTGCTTTGCGAGCACTTCTTTGGGTTTGTCGAATTCGTGGTTACCCAAGACCATGGCATCGAGCCTCATCATGTTGAAGGCAACGATGTCCGGTGCTGCATCGAGCATGTCCGACTCTGGAACGCCCGTGTTCATGTCACCTGCGTGCAAGAACAACACGTGACCGTTCAAAGCTTCAACCTCTTTCCTCACCTCTTCAACGATCGTTGCTATCGCAGCGAAGCCACCAATGTTGGGGTTGTTCGTCTCACTCCAGGCCCACGCGTGGCCGTGCGTGTCGTTGATGTGCAGGATCGTAAGCCTCGCTGCGAACAATATCATCGTGGCGATGAGCAGAAGTACTGTTAGAAACCTTTTCATCGCTGAATCCCCCCTTCTGAAAAAGATTTTACCGCATATCTGGCATAAACATTAACTTTATGTAATCAGTCTTCCAGCAACCTGCGTAGCTCCTCGTCCACCAAGTTACCATCGACGAAAATTGCTCTATCGTCCACCAAGACCGTCGAGTTCAAACACACACCGTCGCAGTGAGATGGCGCCTGGTCTGTGTAGACTTTGTCCGGGATGAGATCTTCGCTGATGTAACCTATACCCCATTCGCTGCAGCCCCAGACGCGTTCGTCTTCGAGGACGTTTCCACTGAGCCTGGCCCCCGGATTGAGACCGAGCGAAATGTGTGCGAGTCTGAACATACCTTCATGCTTGAAAAACTTCAACCACGATTTGAACTGTCGCGCCTGACTCCCACCGACTATCTCAACGATTCTTCCTTCCTTAACAACGAGCGTGACAGGTTCTTTCAACACTCCAAGTGGAGGAACGATGGAGCCGTCGAACACGATCTTACCGTTGATCGATTCTTCGATGGGAGTCCAGCTCATCTGGCCAGGTAGCATGTGAATGCCGGGTTTGCTTGCATCACCGTAATCGCATACTATGGGTCGCTGTGGGTGGTTACTGAATCTCACGTCGGTACCCGAGGGGTTCGTTATCCTGACTTCTCTTGCATTCTTCAAGATCTGAGCGAACCTCTTCATGAAGCTCGTCAATTTCTCGAGATCTATGTCCAACGTGCGAACGAACATATCTTCATCCATGCCGACCAAGCACATGTATCTGAGGCTTTTGTTCTTTATCGCCGCCTCAAATGCCGAGGAATACAACAACCATTGCTGGTTGAATTCGATCCATACATCGACGTTTTGGAGCGCAGCGCTCAGGGCCTTCAGAGGAAGATCGGGATCCGCAGCCTTGCCGACTCCTCTCGGGGCCGGAACGCACAGTAGGAGTGGCTTCGCACCAACGCGAACAATCTCGCTGGCCACAGTTTCTACAACTGCAAGATGTGAAAGTGTGTCGTAGGTGATCGCGACTTCTTCATTGGGTTTGACCTTGAAAATGTCACAGACTAATTTCATCGCAACTTTGGAGAGATCGAACCTCATTTTGTGTTCCTCCCATTCAAGAGTACCTCGTCGAA
Source organism: Pseudothermotoga hypogea DSM 11164 = NBRC 106472 (assembly GCF_000816145.1). Lineage (NCBI taxonomy): Bacteria > Thermotogati > Thermotogota > Thermotogae > Thermotogales > Thermotogaceae > Pseudothermotoga > Pseudothermotoga hypogea. The sequence continues at coordinate 1,674,260 of NZ_CP007141.1, forward strand.
ATCGAACCCAAAGTGTCTCGGTCCAAAGATTTCGATCGCCTTTGGACTCCTCCAAAGTTCGTTCGCAGCAACACCGAGGACCACGACGCGTTCATTTTCTTTCAGATGTGGGTTCAGCACGGGCGTTCCATCCTTGGCTCTGAGAACGATGATCAGGTCTGGGCAAGTCAGGCACACCTCCTCATCGATCCAAGCTACGAGGTTTTCGTTCTTGAACCAGATTCTGAATTTCCTACCTTTGAACGGTCCAACTCCAGCAAAGTGCATCTCACCGTAGGTGAAACCATCCCTGTCCTCCCACATGGCATCAGACTCAGCGACCCCTTCGAACAAAATCGTCGCATTCAGAACATCCACGATCGCTTCCACTGGATTTTTTCCTTCGACGAGTGCATCTTCTCTGGCCTTTCCAACCTTCCACGCGAGGCTCACCGTACCCTTCACAAGGCTCTTTTTCAGCACGAAGCCTTTCAGTGGGTGCGAGGTGACACCGACCTTTCCTTCACTCGCAACCGCCACAGCACGCGTGATCTGCTCGGCTTGCTCGTCGCTACTGACCTCTTCGACTATCATTTTGTCACCGAAATGGTTGCAGACTGTGAATGGGGTCATAGGGACATTCAGCAAGTAGAAACTTGTGTGTTGAACTTCCGGAACAGCTCTTCCGACGGGATCTCCATCCAGAACGACTACGCCTGTCTGCGCTGCAACTTCGAACGCGACAGCCGTGTTCCCACCACCAAGTTCGGTCGGAAAGACTGCGCTGAACTTCTTTCCCACGTAACGTTCGAGGAGTTTGAAGGATTCGTATACAGGTGATTCGATCCTTCTTTCAAGATTTTTCGTTTTCGTCGTTGGTGAAACAGACCCAACGAAGTACGGGCAGGCCGCCAGTTCATCGTCAGCGAACTCATCAACATCCATGAGTACAACCTTTTCCTTCACAGTCCTTCTGACCGTTTCCAAACCCTTCTGCAAATCTCCTCCTCCGCCTGTTCCGAGAACTGCACAGCCAAAAAGGATCTGCTCGATGTCCCTCAAACTCAGCTCGACCATTTTCCTACCTCCTCCCATTTGATGCACGACACTGATCTATCTCTTGATGCTTCGAGTGGCTTCATGTCGTAAATCTCACACTCTTTTGTAGAAAACGGGCACCTACTTTTGAATCTGCATCCGGCGTTCATTGTCGCTCCTACCTCGTCAACGATCGCTGGTTTCTTCATTTCAACATTTGGATCTGGATAAAAAATGGACTCGATAAGAAGTTTCGTGTAAGGATGCAAAGGTTGATCTATGACCTTTTCTGTGGGACCGACTTCTACAATCTTTCCAAGATACATCACGAAGACCCTTTCTGCGACGTTCCTCACCACTCCCAGATCGTGGCTCACGAAGATGTAAGTCAAATGGAAAGTTTGGCGTAACTCGTTGAGTAGTTTCAAAACCTGCGCCTGAACTGACACGTCCAACGAAGAGGTGGGTTCGTCCAAGAGAAGGACCTTTGGTCTCACGGAGAGCGCTCTCGCTATCGCTACCCTCTGGCATTGGCCACCGCTTAGCTCGCCAGGATATCTGTCTGAAAGCTTAGGATCGAGTCCCACCTTTCGTAGTAAGTCGTTCACAAGATCAACGAGTTCAGACTTGATAACCCTTCGCTGGGCGAGGACAGGCTCCACGATGATGTCGAAAACTTTGAGCCTTGGGTTCAAAGACGTTGTGGGATCCTGAAAGACCATCTGGGCCTTCTTTGCGACCTTTTCTTTGTATTCATTTCCCTTGAGCCCTACAACAGGCTCGCCATCCAAGAACACTTGTCCACTCGTGGGCTTGACCAAACCGTTGATGCAGCGGACCAGTGTGCTCTTTCCGCTACCCGACTCTCCAACGATTGCAATGCTTTCACCTTCTTTGACGAAGAAGCTCACGTCATCGACCGCTTTGACGAGATATTTCTTTCCCCACAGTCCCTTACCCCTGAGGACGAAATACTTTTTGAGGTTCTTGACCTCAACCACGGTGTTCCCTCCAAAGATGGCAAGCGACGAAATGGCTTGGCCGTACCTCTGCCAGTTCAGGTGTTAAGATGCCACAATCGTTCTGGACTCGCCGGCATCTTTCTCTGAAGATACAACCGCTTGGGGGCTCAGTGAGAGACGGTAGAGAACCAGGGATCGGTTCTGGCAATTTCTTCTTACGTGGATCAAGCGCGCAGTTCAGGAGTCCGGACGTGTAAGGATGTAGCGGGTTTGAAAATAACTCTTTCTTTGGTGCCATCTCCACGATGTTTCCTGCGTACATGACCACAACCCTGTCGGCGAGTTGTGCGACAATACCAAGATCGTGTGTGATGAAGAGTACCGAGAATTTCTTTGTCCTTTGCAACTCCCAGATTAAATAGAGTATTTGCCTTTGCACGGTCACATCCAGGGCCGTCGTAGGTTCATCAGCAATGAACAAACTTGGCTCGCAAGCAAGGGCCATGGCGATCATAACACGTTGTCTCATACCCCCGGAAAGTTCGTGTGGGTAGGCTCGTCGGACTCTATCAACATCGAACAGCTGAACCTGTCTGAGAAGCCCATCTACTTTTTCTCTCGCTTTGTTTACAGAGATGTCCCACCTACTCATCAGTACGTCCACAAGCTGTCGCTCAACAGTGTAGAGCGGGTTCAACGAGGAAGTAGGGTCTTGAAAAACGATTGCAACTTCTTTGCCACGTATTCTCTTGACGTTTTCGTGGTTCACCTCAATCCCTTTGAAAAAGATCTTACCGGTCTGCGAGGCGTTCTCTGGAAGAAGGCCTATGATCGAAAGTGCAGTCACAGTCTTGCCACAACCTGTCTCTCCAACCAACGCCACGATTTCGCCGCTGTTAATTGTAAAGGACAGATTTCTCAGCGCTCTCACATCACCGTGCAGAGTCTTGAAAGTCAAGGAATAGTTCTCGAATTTCACAAGTTCACTCAAATCAACATTCTCCTCCTCAGTCTTGGATCTATAAGTTCTCTGAAAACGTCGCCAAGCAAATTGAAAGACATGACCAAAAGTAGCATGAACAAACCAGGGAACGTTGGTACCCACCAATAATTCAAAAAGTAAGCCTTACCTTCGCTTATCATCAAACCCCAGTCGGGCATTGGAGGCTGAACTCCCAAGCCAAGAAAAGACAAAGCTGCGGCCTCCAAGATGGCGCTGCCCATATCCATCGTACATTGAACGGCGAGCGGCGCGACGCAACCTGGAAGAATGTGTTTGAACATGATGACGAAGTGTGAAACACCCGCTGCTCTCGCTGCCTCAACGTACGCAAGTGACTTCATCGACAAGGCTTGGGATCGTACCAACCGTGCGTACCATGGCCACCAGGTTATCACGAGCGCCAGAATGGCATTGAACAACCCCTTACCGAGGGTCGACGCGATCAAGAGTGCGAGCAAGAGCGGGGGGAAAGACAAAAAGACATCTGTGAAACGCATCAGAACGTTGTCTAAGAATCCTCCGGAGTAACCTGCTACGATACCGATCGGAACACCTATCAGAGCAGAGAGGAAGACAACTGAGATCGCTGTAAAGAGCGAAGTTCTCGCACCGTAAATCATGCGACTGAGGATGTCGCGACCCATGTGATCGGTGCCAAAGGGGTGTCTCAAGCTCGGGGGTAACAAGCGTTCCGCCACGTTCGGCTCACCCAGAGCTTGTTCCCTGTAAGGTACTATCCATGGAGCAATCAACGCAAGCAAGACAAAGATCGAGACTATCGTGAGGCTGAATTTCGCGAGTCGGTTCTTGAGAGCGAGTCTAACCAGTTTTGCAGTCAGAAGGATTCCCCCTCAAAACCTTATCCTCGGATCTATCTTCGCTTGAATCAGGTCAACCGCGAAATTGATGAGCACGTAACACACCGACGCCACTATCGTTACCCCCACGATTGCTGGATAGTCCATGCTCAGTATCGCGTTTGCGGCGTACCTACCTAATCCCGGCCAGTTGAAGATCAATTCGACAAGGAACGCCCCCACGAGTGTGTAGGCGAAAGAAAGAGCAACCGTCACCATCGCGGGCGCTATGGCGTTTTTGAGGGCGTAGCCGTAGTAAATTTTCCGCTCGGGAATAGCGTACGCAAAGGCCGTTCTGATGTAGTTCTCCTGCAGTACTTCAACCATCATGGAACGCACCTGTCGGGTGATCAAACCTATGGGATATGCGGCGAGTGTTATGGCTGGAAGTATCAAATGTTTTATCACATCGAAAAAGGCAACGTAGTTTCGCGCGAGTAGGGTATCGATAAGATAAAAACCTGTCTTTTCCTCGAACGGGTAAACGAGAGAAACAAACGTATCTATCCTGTCTGACAGGGGTAGCAAACCGAGCCATTTGAAGAACAGAAGCTGCAGGATCATACCGTACCAGAAGCTCGGCAGTGATACACCGGCGACCGCAAAGATCCTGCTTAGGTTGTCAAACCATCTGTTTCTCCTTACCGCGGCGAGAACTCCGAGCGGAATACCCAACCCTATTGCGATACATTCTGCAACCAACAAAAGTTCGAACGTCGCCGTCAAGGCTTTCCTTATGTCCTCGATCACAGGCCTGTGCGTTCTTATCGATGTACCCAGATCGAATCGAAGCAGGTCCTTCAGGAAGTAACCAAACCTCACGAGTATCGGTCTGTCGAGCTTCAATTTCTCTCTCGCCGCTTGAATAGCACTGTGGGTGGCTTTGGGACCCACCCACAGCGCAGCTGGATCAGAGGGTACAACGTTCGAAACCAAAAAGACCACGAACACGACTCCAAGGACGACGAAAATCGACCAGAACAGTCTTGAAACGGTGTACCTCAGAAAATTCACGCGCGATCAACCTCAGGATCCACTTTCAAGTTCGCAGAAGAAAACCACATTTGGATAAGCGGGATTCGGTGTGAATCCTTTGATCGATTTGTGAACCACATAAATATCGCTGATCTGGTACAGTGGGACTGCAGGCAGATCTCTGCGCAAGATCGTCTCGACCATCTTGTAGAGTTGCTCGGCACGCTTCGGATTCGTCCCTTCGAGTTGCACGGCCTCGTCCATGAGCTTGTCCGCTTCTTCGTTGTAGTAGTAGGAAAGGTTGAACAGCACTTCCTCTTCCGTGTGGAACATACTGAAGAGAAAGTCGTACGGCGTCATCACCGTGGGCCACCAGTACATGATGAACATGTCTTGCGCCTTCGTTGGCTCGCTCCTCGCCCATGCCCACTGTTGTTCCCAGTTCATGGGTCTCAGTTCAACCTCTATGCCGAGTTTCTTCAAACTTGACCAGATGAGCTCCGATGCTTTTTTCTCGCTCTCGTTGGATTGCAGGTACGTCAGCACCAGTTTCACGTTCTTTGGATCAACATTTGATTTTGCAAGTAGCTCCTTAGCTTTCTCCAGATCCTGAGAGAGGGGTGGTAAATGATCTGCATAACCGAACATGCCCTTGGGTATGATCCCTGAAGGTTGCAGACCGTAACCGAGCAGAACGTGATCGATGATCTCTTTGTATGGTATCGCGTAAGCCACAGCGGCTCTGAAGTCTGGATTGCTGAGAGGGAACTTTTTCGTGTTGAAGAACAGATACAGCACCTGAAAGCTGGGTTTCTGAGAGATGTAAACGTTTGGGTTGTTCTCCAGTTTTTTCAGATCGTCGTAAATTAATTCCCTCGTGACGTGGATTTTGCCGGAGGTGACCATCTGCATCCTCAAAGAAGGATCTGGCACGATCTGAATGACGGCGATATCGAACTTCCCTTCAGTCCAACCCTGCCAGTAACCGTCGAACTTTCTCAGGACTACTTGTGTCTTGGGATCGTACTTGGTGATGGTGTAGGGACCTGTGCCTGCATCGTTGCCAGCATTGAACCAGTCCGCAATTGCCTCGTCGTCTCCGATCTGAGCCACCTTCGGACTGAATATGAAGGCCCCATAGCCGGCCGAGGCAATGAGCGGAATGTTCGCAGGATACTTGAGTTTGAAGACGACGGTGTAGGGGTCTGGTGTTTCGATTTCCTGAACGCTGTCCCAAATGTAAGCAGGTCCACCTGCGAGCCTGATTGTTCTCTCGATGGAAAACTTCACAGCTTCGGATGTGAGCTCAGTACCGTCATGAAACTTGACGTTCTTTCTTAACTTGAAGGTCCACACTGTGCCATCTTCGTTCGCCGACCATTCTGTAGCGAGGAGCGGTTCGAGTTTCCCATCCACATAGCGTGTCAGAGTTTCGTAAACGTTGTTCAGCACAATGATGGAGTTGGAGAATTCCGTGCTGGGATCAAGCGTTATCATCTCAGAACCGTAGGCGTAGACGACCATGGTCTGTTTCTGACTGAATGCCACCATAAGTGCCAGTACGAGTAAGGAAACAACCAAGAATCTTCTCATGCGATCGCCCCCTAAACCAAGTTTACTCTAATTATACTGCCGCTGCGCCATGATTTCAACGTCTTTTCTGCAAAAAATAGTTGCATTCCTGGTTCAGAGGACAGTTTTCACATCTTGGTCTCACCGGCAGGCAAATTCTTCTTCCGAACTCCACCATGGAACCGTTCATAGGTCCCCACAGGCGCTTCGGGATCACTTTTTTGAGTTGTTCTTCAGTTTCATCAGGTCGCTTCGTTTTTACGAGACCCAGTCTGTTTGAGATCCTGTGCACGTGTGTGTCCACGGCGATCGCCGGTCGACCAAAGCCCTGGTACAACACTATGTTCGCTGTTTTTCTACCTACACCGGGTAGTCTCAGAAGTTCTTCCAGTTTGTCCGGGACCTTTCCGCCGTACTTTTCGACAAGAATTTTCGCCACCTCAACGATTCTCTGAGCCTTCTGCCTGTACATACCGCTCTTTTTGATGAGTTCGTAGAGATCGATTGGCGATGCTTTCGCAAGATCGAAGACGTCTTTGTACCGGGCAAAAAGCTTTTCGCATGCGCTTTCTGTGTTTTCATCCCTGGTTCGTTGACTGAGTATGGTGCAGATGAGAATCTTGAAAGGATCGGATGAAAACCTTTCTTGTGGGAACAGTTTCACTATCTTCTCGACAATTCTGCCAGGCTCATTCACTGAATCGTCCACCTCATGAAATATTGTACAATCGAAACGATGGAGGTGATCGAAGCATGGAGAGAGTCAAGAAGTTCGTCGAAGCATTGGAGAAGGAAAACGTCGACGCTGCACTCATATGCAACGTGGAGTACTCCTCTCGACCAACGACGATGTATCTTTCGGGGTTCACCGGTTCGTTCAGTTTCCTCGTCATCACGAAGGACTCTCAGTTCATAGTCACAGACTCGAGGTACTTCGAGCAGGCCAAGCAGCAGACCAAGTTCACGCTGGTTGAACATCGCGGATCGAACATTTATGACACCGTCGTTGGTGTACTTGAAACGATCAAACCCAAGGTAGTTGGACTGGAATTTTCTCGAATAAGCCACGACATGTATCTGAAGCTCTCTGAAAAGTACCAGGCTCTTTACAAGCCCATCGATCACATCATTGAACAGATGCGCATGATCAAAGAGCCTCAGGAGGTAGAGTTCATCAGGAAGGCGATTCAGATAAGCGAAGAAGCACTCCTGAAAGTTCTTCCGCTCGTCAAAGAGGGGGTGGCAGAGAAGGACATTGCGGCCGAGCTTGAGTATCAAATGAAGCTTCTCGGCGCTGACGGGATCGCGTTTGAAACGATCGTCATAACAGGACCGAGAACGGCGCTGCCACACGGAAGAGCTTCGGAACGAAGACTGAGGATGAACGAGCCGGTGCTCTTCGACTTTGGCGCAAAGTTCAACGGTTACTGTGCGGACATAACCAGGACTTTCTATTTTGGCAAGCCAGACGAAGAATTCGTGAAGGTGTACAACACGGTCTTTGAAGCTCAATCTCTGGCACTCGAGAAAGGTTCTGGCCGGATGACTGGTAAGGAGTTGGACTCCGTGGCGCGCACGCACATATCCAGCTGTGGTCTTGGTGAATACTTTGGCCACGGTCTTGGTCACGGTCTGGGGCTGGAGGTTCACGAGGCACCGAGGGTGAACCAGAGCAACGAGTCGATCCTACCAGTCGGAGCGGTCGTGACGATCGAGCCGGGAATCTACATCGAAGGTAAATTCGGTGTTAGAATAGAAGAGGATGTCGTGGTACATGAAGACCACCTGGAAAGACTCACCCATCTGGAAAGGAAGCTTCAGATGTTTTGAACGGAGGTGGAAGCTTTGATAGAAGTCTCTGACCTGAGAAAAGGTATGGTGATCATGTACGAAGGAGAACCCTACAGGGTGATCGACGTGAACAAGCACCACATGGCAATGGGTCGAGGTCTTGTCAGAACAAAGTTGAAGAACGTCAAAACAGGCCTCGTGAGAGATGTCACGTTCAGCAGCGGCGACAGAGTGGCTGAGGCCGAACTGTCGTTCAGGAAGGCTCAGTACCTTTACAACGACGGAGATCATTACCACTTCATGTGTCTGGATGATTACGAACAGCTCACTTTCAGTGAAGAAGAGATCGGAGATGCGAAGTGGTATCTGACAGAAAACCTTGAGGTGGACATCCTGATGCTCGAAGAGAGTCCAATAGGGATACAGCTTCCCAACGTTGTGGTGCTCAGGGTCGTTGAGACGGAACCAAGCTTCAAAGGTGACACCGTCGCTGGTGGAGGAAAGCCGGCCGTTCTCGAGACCGGTTTGCGTATTACCGTACCGTTCTTCGTCGAGAAGGATGAGCTGATCAAGGTTGACACGAGGACAGGTGAGTACGTAGAGAGAGCTTGAGGAGGTGATCGTATGGAAAAAGGTTTCGGAACGATCGACATATCCGACAACGCGATAAGGGAGATCGCTTTCAGGAGTGCCTGCTCCGTGCTGGAAATCACCGATGAGAAGAAACAGAAGAAACTCAAGAAGTCGATCGATATCGAGCGAACACCGGAAGACAACATCATAGTTTCGATGAAGATCGCAGTGCCCTTCGGCAAGTCTTTCGTCGAAACAGGGCGGAAATTGATGGAGCAGGTGAAACTCGACATTGAAAGAATGACGGGTCAACAGGTGGTTTCCGTGAACGTAACGATCGAGGACGTTGAGGAATTGGGTGTAACAGAACAGGGGGAGGAAGAGACGAAGGAGTGAACTCAAGATGGCGCGCCGCAGCAAGATGAGGGATTTAGTCTTCAAGATCATATTCCAGAATGAGTTTCGAAAAGATGTCGTTGATGCGGTTCTTCAGGAAGTTCTCAGCAAAGAAAAGTCAGACTCAATTCGCAAAGATGTTGAGAGATACGTGAGGGGCATATACAGTCATATCGATTCCATAGATCAAAAGATATCTTCATGCCTGGAGAACTGGACTTTGGAAAGATTGTCGTCCGTGGATAGGTGCGTTCTGCGATTGGGAACTTACGAGTTGCTTTACGAACCAGATGTCCCCGTGCAGGTGACACTCGACGAAGCGATAGAACTCGCCAAGAGGTACGGAACGGACAACAGTGGGAAGTTCGTCAACGGTGTGCTTGACAGGCTGGCCAAACAGTACGTTCCTGAGGAAAAATGGCGCCTGTGAAGGGAGGAGCCATTGATGACAGGTTCTAACCAGGTTCGGTTGTTGCCCATCGAAGAGGTGGCTAAGAAACTCTCTATTCCGAGAAAGCATCTCAAGCCCTACGGCGATTACATAGCCAAAGTCTCGCACAAATTGCTTTCGGAGCTGAAGCCCAAAGGCAAGCTGGTCATCGTCACTGCGATAACTCCGACACCTGCCGGGGAGGGTAAAACGACCACGAGCATAGGCCTGTCGATGGCACTCAACAAACTCGGTTACAGTTCGATCGTGACCCTCAGAGAGCCATCCTTGGGTCCGGTTTTCGGCATAAAGGGGGGCGCGACGGGTGGTGGCAAGTCTCAGGTTTTACCGATGGAGGACATCAACCTTCACTTCACCGGAGACATACACGCTGTGGCGAGTGCGCACAACTTGATCTCCGCCATGATTGACGCACACGTGAGATTCGGCAACGAGCTCGACATAGATGTGACCAAGATCAACTGGCCCAGAACGATGGATATGAACGATCGTGCGTTGAGACAGATCGTTGTGGCTCTGGGTGGGCATGCGAACGGTTATCCCAGGCAGGATAGTTTCGTGATCACTGCGGCGTCCGAAATTATGGCCATACTCTGTTTGGCCAAAGACTTGCACGATTTGAAGAAGCGCGTTGGCGATGTGGTTGTTGCTTGGACAAGGACGAACAAGCCGGTCAGAGTTTCAGACCTCCAGGTTCAAGGTTCTGTTGCGGTCCTCTTGAAGGATGCCATCAACCCGAACCTGGTTCAAACGAGCGAGAACACCCCTGCTTTCGTTCACGGAGGACCCTTTGCCAACATTGCACATGGGACGAATTCCATAATCGCCACGAAGATGGCGCTTGGCTTGAGCGATTTCGTGGTAACGGAGACGGGCTTTGGCTCAGATCTCGGTGCTGAGAAATTTCTGGACTTCGTTGCGCCGGTAGCTGACGTCAGGCCTTCGGCAGTCGTAATCGTGGCAACTGTGAGGGCGTTGAAATATCATGGAGGAATGAATTTGAAGGAACTGGCCAAACCGAACCTTGAGGCGTTGAAGAAGGGTGTAGAGAATCTCAAGGTTCACGTCGAAAACATGAGAAAGTACCGTGTCCCCGTTGTCGTCGCAATCAACAGGTTCGAAACCGATTCCGATGAGGAACTTCAACTCCTGAAGAAGTGTGTTGAAGACATGGACGTTCCCGTTGCGTTGAACGAAGCTTTCGCAAAGGGTTCCGAAGGTGCGATCGAGTTGGCAGAGAAAGTCGTCCGAGTGGCGGACGATTCCAGGTACGAACCTCTGTTGAAGGGATCAGAATCTGTGCGCGAAAAGATCCAAATACTCGCTCGAGAGATCTATCGAGCCAGGGGGGTTGTTTTCACCAAGGAAGCAGAAACTTCCCTCGAAAGGCTCGAGAAGAACGGTTACGGCAACTTGCCCGTGATAGTCGCAAAGACGCAGTACTCGATCTCTGACGATCCTGACAAGCTCGGTGCACCCAAAGACTACACTTTCACCGTGAGGGATTTTCTCTTGTCCGCTGGCGCAGGTTTCGTGGTCGCTGTGTCGGGAGACATCATGTTGATGCCAGGGCTTGGCAAAAAGCCGAACGCGGTGAACATCGATATCGATGGGAACGGTAACATCGTTGGACTCTTCTGAGGTGATGTCACTTGTTCATCGATTGTAAGAGCATCGCTAAGTCCATAGATGAGGAAACGATAGCCCTCACAAGGCTAACCAAGCCGAAGCTGGTCAGTTTAGCGGTGAATCCAGATGAAGGAACGATCTCGTATTTGAAGAGCCAGCAGAAGAAGGCCAAGAGTTTGAACGTCGAGCATGAAATTTTCGTGTTGGACAACGTTGAAATTCTGTCGGAAAAACTTTTGGAGTTCTCCAAGGACGAGACAGTGCATGGGATCTTCGTGGCACATCCTTTACCGAAGGGTGCCGACGAGCTACAGGTCGCTTCGCTCATCGATCCAGAGAAAGACGTTGAAGGGAGAAACCCTGTCAACCTCGGACGGCTCATGTACGGTGAGGAGGGTTTTGCACCGTGCACCGCTGCTGCCATCGTTGAGATACTCACTCGGACCACACAGCTGATGGGAAAGAACGTCGTGATAGTCGGCCGAAGCAACACGGTTGGTTTACCGTTGAGCGTCATGCTCCTCAGACGTGACAGGAGCGCAACGGTGACGGTGTGCCACACAAAGACGCAGAATCTGGAAGAAAAAACGCTTCAGGCTGATATCGTCGTTGTAGCGGTGGGGCATGCAGGGTTTTTGAAACCTGAGATGGTGAGAGAGAATGCCCTGGTCATAGATGTGGGCATCAACGTGGTGGGTGACAGGGTTGTTGGGGATGTGGATCCAGAGGTCGAAAAAAAGTGTTCGCTCACACCTGTGCCGGGAGGTGTGGGTGTTGTGACCACAGCCATACTGATGAACCGTGTCGCGCGAATCGCATCGAGGGGTGGTAAGGTTTGAGGCTTCTCAGCGGTGTGAGACCCACGGGTAAACCGCACATCGGAAATTACGTTGGGGCGCTCAGGAACTGGAAGTTACTCCAGGACGAAGGTCACGAGTGTTTCTTCTTCGTTGCAGACTGGCATGCTTTGACGACCGCTTACGACGATACGAAGCAACTTCAGGATCACACGGTGGAAGTGATGCGCGCCTTTCTTGCCTGCGGTCTGGACCCCGAAAAGTCTGTTCTGTTCGTTCAATCTGGCGTCAAGGAACACGCTGAGCTGGCGCTGTTGTTCTCGATGATAGTGCCCCTCCCTTGGCTGGAGAGGGTACCCACGTACAAGGAAATGAAACAGCAACTCTCTGAAAAAGACCTGTCCAACGCGGGTTTTCTCCTCTATCCGGTGCTTCAAGCGGCGGACATACTGATCTATCTCGCAGAGGGCGTTCCCGTTGGAGAGGATCAGGTGTATCATGTCGAGCTGACAAGAGAGATCGCACGGAGGTTCAATTACCTTTATGGACCAACCTTCCCTGAGCCACAGGCTGTACTGTCGGTTGTTCCCAAGCTTCCCGGAACCGATGGACGAAAGATGAGCAAGAGCTATGGAAACATAATACCCCTGGAGTGCAGCGCTCAAGAACTGGAAAAGAGTATACTCCCGATGGTGACGGATCCCGCACGAAAGCGCAGGAGCGATCCGGGTGATCCAAACAAGTGTCCTGTGTGGGATTACCATAAAGCTTTCGGAATAAGTGAAGAGGAATCACAGTGGGTTTTCGATGGTTGTACGACCGCGAAGATTGGTTGTATCGATTGCAAGAAACTGTTGCTCAAGAACATGTTGAGGGAGCTGGAACCAATCTGGCAGAGATATTCAAGGATAAACGCACGATTCGCAATGGAAGTCATCGCGGAGGGGAATCGCAGGGCCAAGCGTACGGCCGAGGAAACGATGGCGTTGGTCAGGAGCAGAATGAATCTGCTCTTTTGAGGTGATGGCTTGGAGCTCGTTTTCAGGCTACCTCAGTTTGAAGGACCGCTGGATTTACTTTTACATCTCGCGAAGAAGCGCAAAATAAATGTGCGACAGATTCCCATATCACAGCTCGCCGACGAGTTCATAGAATACGTGGAAAGGATGAAGAAACTCGATTTGCAGATAGCTTCCGACTTTTTCGTGATGGCTTCACAATTGATGGAACTCAAGTCCAAATACCTGTTGCCGTCGCTCTCGGACAGGGAGAGACAGCAACTGAAGAAGTTGGAAGAAGACATCTACAGACGCATCGAGCTCTACGAGCAGGTGAAACAGCTCGCAAATCGGCTCGAAAAGGACATTACAAATTTCCTGTCACGGCGAAAGGTGCGTGTCACACCTGTTCCTTATGTGCAACAGGAGAAGTTGACGAAGATTCTCAAAGCACTTCTGGAAGAAATGAACATAAGGAACTCCGCGCTGAAACTGAAGAGACTTCCCATAACCGTGGATCAGGTGATGAACGAAATCTTGACGGAGCTGACCAACGGAAGCGAGCTTGAAGTATACGAGATCTTGAAGAAGTCCAGCAGCAAGTATGAGCTGATTGTTCGTTTTCTTGCGATACTGGAACTGATACACTTCAGAAAAGTTGAACTGGTAAGTCGAGACGGCACTCTTCTGGTGAGGGGGTACGAGGCATTTGAACCTCAGGGCAATGGTTGAGGCACTGATCTTTGCGAGCCGTGGGATGACTCTGAAAAGGCTTTCGCACTTGTTGAAGGTCAAGGAGGAGGAACTCTCGCAAGTCATCGACCAGATCGAGAAAGATTATCTCGGGGAGGAACACGGTGTCGAGCTCCGAAAGCTGGGTGACGTGTACAAGTTCTACACCAAACCCGAGTACGCACAGTTCGTCGTAAACGCCACGAGCCTACGCACTGTGAAGCTCACTTCCAACCAGTTGGAGATTGTGGCTGCGATAGTTTTGAACGGACCTTTGACGATCGCCGCGATCAACGAGATCAGGGGGAAAGAGTCTTCTCATTTGGTCAGATCTTTACACAAAGCGGGAGTCCTCACGAGAAGGAGAAAAGCAGGAAAATACCTCTACGATCTGAGCAGATCTTTCAGAGACATGATCGCAATAGAAAACGTGCTCGGCCACGAGGCCGAGCACACAATCACACCTTCGTCTTGACTTTCATTGGTTTTTCGAACCTGCACACACCTTTCGGACAGGCCGTGGTACCGATGTGGGCAAGAAAGTCTTCTCTGAAGTTATCCAGTATTGAGAGCAAAGGAACGTTTATACTCTGACCAAGACCACACAGCGAGGCTTCCTGCGTGGTAATCGCGATCTGTTTCAAAGTGTCGAGATCTTCTCTTTTCCCCTGGCCTTTGCTCATCCTGCGCAGAATCTCAACTGCGAGCCTCGTACCTTCACGACACGGTGTGCACTTACCACACGATTCATGTTCAAAGAACTCCATCGTGTTCAGGGCAACGTCGACAGGACAGACGTCCTCGTCCATGGCGAGTATCACACCCGAGCCGATCGACACACCGTGATCTCTGAAAGATTCGTAGTGAAGTGGCACGTCAAGTTTATCAACACCTATGAATGTTCCTGCAGTCCCACCAGTTTGTACCATGTACAGCTGCTTTCCTCCCACCAGGCCCCCACCAAACTTGTAGATCAGCTCCCTGACGGTTACACCCATGGGTACCTCGACGATACCCCTTCTGACGACGTTGCCTACCAGAGAGAAGACCTTGGTCCCGGGCGAGCCCTGCGTACCAAACTGTTTGAACCAGTTCGCACCGTTGAGAATTATCTGTGGAACGTTGGCGAATGTTTCGACGTTGTTTATCACTGTTGGCTTGCCGAATAGTCCATTCGTGGGTGGATACGGTGGCTTGAGCCTGGGCCTGCCAGACTTTCCCTCGATCGATTCCAGCAGCGCGGTTTCTTCGCCGCAAACATACGCACCGGCCCCAAGTCTGACCGTGAGATCGAAAGAGAAACCACTTCCGAGGATGTTCTCACCCAAGAAGCCATACTCGTACGCATCCTTGATCGCTTTCTGTATGTTTTCGACCGAACCGTAGTACTCACCCCTGATGTATATGTAACCTTTCGTTGCTCCCACGGCATAGCCACAGATGATCATCGCTTCTATGACTGAGTGGGGGTCTCCTTCCATGATCAACCTGTCTTTGAAGGTCCCGGGTTCACCCTCGTCCGCATTGCACACCACGTACTTCTGATCAGCCTGAGCCTTCGCTGTGAACTGCCACTTCAAACCCGTTGGAAAACCAGCGCCACCTCTTCCTCTCAAGCCAGATTCCTTGATTGTCTCAATGACCTGCTCGGGTTTCATCTCGAACAGCGCTTTGTGGAGTGCGAAGTAACCATCCCTTGCGATGTACTGATCTATGCTTCTTGGATCTATCATTCCAATGTTCCTCAGCACGATCCGTACTTCTTCCGTGACCTTCTCTCTCTCGACAACGAGCTTGAGGCGTTCTCTGGGTATCTCGAGGGACAGCACGGGCCTGCCTTTCAAGAGGTGCTCTGAAACGATCTTTTCAACGTCTGCCACTGATCGTACGGAGTAATACACATCGTCTGGGAAGACCGCCATCACGACCCCTTGAGTGTAAACACCCATGCTACCGGTCTCGAGCACATCGACCGAGTCTTTCAGGTTGTATTTTTCCAGAGTCTCTCTGAGATAGTTGACGAACTGCTTTGCCCCCAGAAGAATGCTGTTTGAATCAACAGAGACCAGAACGAGTATGGGTTTCATCTCGCATCACCCCTCGCTCTCAGATTTTCGATGATTTCCTTTACCTTCTTCGGTGTCAAGTCACCGTAGTATTCGTCGTTCACCATTATGACGGGGGCGACGCCACAAAGGCCCAGACAGCTCGTTCGCTCGAGCGTGAACAGACCATCCTTCGTGGTCTGGTCGAAATCAATACCGAGTGTCTCTTTCAGCGTTTCGACGATTTGTCTGCCTCCCGTTACGTGGCACGGTAGATTCACACAGACCCTTATGATGTATTTGCCCCTCGGTTTGGTAGAGAACATCGTGTAGAAGGTGAGAACTTCGTAAACTTTGGACTCGGGTACGTTCAGTTCTTCAGCGACGACTTTCGCTGCTTCAACAGGTATGTAGTTGCCGAAACGATCCTGAATCTGGTGCAGGGCGTTGATGAGCATGTCCCTCTCTTCAAGTGCCTGTTTCTTGATATTTCTCACCAATTCCGCAACGGCTTCACGGTCGACCACCAGCGATTCCCCCTCTCACGGTGAGACTTTGCTTATGGCTCCGAACCTGCAGACCTCAATGCAGCTGCCACACCTGATGCACACGTTGTTGTCGATGGAATGAACCTTTCTGAGCTCGCCACTGATGGCGTTCACGGGACACACGCGTGCACACGCGGTGCACCCGACACACTTTGAAGAGTCTATGACGTACCTCACGAGTGCTTTACAGCGTAGCGCGGGACATCTTTTCTCCTTCACGTGTGCTTCGTACTCGTGACGGTAGTATTTCAACGTGCTCAAAACAGGATTTGGTGCGGTCTGACCCAATCCGCACAGGGAAGTATCCTTTATTATGTTGCCAAGCCTTTCAAGTTCTTCCAGATCTTCCTCTGTGCCTTCACCTGAAGTTATCTTCTCCAGGATTTTCAACATTTGACGCGTTCCTTCCCTGCAAGGAGTACACTTACCACAGGACTCGTCAACTGTGAATTCCAAAAAGAACTTGGCAACGTCCACCATACAGTCGTCTTCGTCCATCACGATCATACCGCCAGAACCCATGATGGCTCCAAGCTTTTGCAGCGATTCGTAGTCCACGGGTGTGTCGAAATACTCAGCTGGGATACATCCGCCGCTGGGTCCACCAGTCTGCACGGCCTTGATCTTTTTCCCCGTGGAGGAGCCTCCCCCGATCTCGTACAGCAACTCTCTCAGCGTGATGCCCATCGGCACTTCCACAAGACCTGTGTTCGTGATCTTGCCGGCGAGTGCAAAGACCTTGGTGCCAGGTGATGTTGGAGTTCCGATACTCCTGAACCAGTCCGCACCCTTGATGATTATGGGTGGCACGCAGGCGAGCGTTTCAACGTTGTTTATAACCGTGGGACAACCCCACACACCACTCTGGGCGGGATACGGTGGCTTCACCCTCGGCTGACCCCGTCTACCCTCTATGGATGCGATGAGCGCAGTTTCCTCGCCACACACGAACGCACCTGCACCTATTCGAATCTCGATGTCGAAACTGAAGTCGCTACCAAGAATGTTTTGCCCAAGAAAACCGTATTCCTTCGCCTGAGCTATCGCGATCTGAAGTCTCTCTATCGCGAGGGGATACTCCGCGCGCACGTATATGTAACCTTGCTGAGCACCTACGGCGTAACCTGCTATCGCCATCGCTTCGAGCACTGTGTGTGGATCGCCTTCGAGCACCGATCTGTCCATGAAGGCTCCAGGATCGCCTTCGTCAGCGTTGCAGACGACGTATTTTCTGTCACCTTTGGCCTTTCTCGTGAGCTCCCACTTCAGGCCCGTTGGAAAGCCAGCTCCACCTCTTCCTCTCAAACCGCTGCGTTTGATCTCTTCAACCACCTGATCCGGTGTCATCTCCCTGAGCGCCTTGGTCAGAGCGAAGTAGCCATCCCTGGCAATGTACTCTTCTATGTTTCCTGGATCTATGTATCCAACATTTCGTGTCGCGATTTTCACCTGTTTGGCGAAGAACGGGAGCTTGTCCATCGCTTCAGGTATGACTTCACCTGTGGGCATCTTGTACAAATGTTCTTGCACGATTCTACCCTTGAGCAGATGTTCCTGAACTATTTTGACGGCAGCTTGAGGCGTGAGCTTTTGGTAGAAAACGCCTTCAGGATATATGACCATTATTGGTCCAAGGCTGCATGCACCCATGCAACCAGTTTCGACTATCCTCACAACCTCATCGAGGCCGTATTTCTTTATTTCTCTCTGAAGTGTTTCCTTGACGCTGGTTTCTCCGGACGAAATGCATGCACCTCCGGCGCATATCAGGATGGTACTCGTGGTGAGTGGCACATCACATCTCTCCCTTTCTCACTAACAAATCGGAAACGATCTGATTTTCGAGTATGTGAAGTTTCACGATTCGCTTCGCGTTCTCCGGAGTCACGTGCCCATACACCACAGGTTCTTGCCCTTCGAGACGGACTTCGATCGTGGGTTCCACTTCGCACAGCCCCATGCAACCAGATTGCACCACCGCAATGTCGTTGATGTTGTTCTCAGTGAGAGCTTCAACGACTGCTCTCAGCGTTTCCTTCGCTCCAGCGGCGATACCGCACGTACCCATCGCCACGGTGATCTTGCCTCTCTTACCCGTGTCCCTGAGCTGCAATTCCTTCAACGCTTTCTCCTTGATTTTCATGAGATCCTCGATAGATTTAACTTTACTCATGACTTCACCTCCCTGTACTTGGCTATGATTCTCGGCACCATGTCCGGTTTCATCCTGCCGTAGAAATCCTTCTCGCCGACCAGTACAACAGGTGCCATACTGCACGCACCTAAGCATCTAACCGCGTGCACGGAGAACTGACCATCTTTCGTTGGTTTTTCCGGCTCTACACCGAGTTCCTCTAAGAAGCGTTCAAAAACTCTGTCGGCTCCTTTTACATAACACGCCGTTCCGAGGCATACCTTTATCTGTACCTTGCCCTTCGGCGTTGTAGAGAAGAAGTTGTAGAACGTGACAACTCCGTAGACTTGTGACACCGGGATGTTGAGCGCATCGGCTATGTACTGCTGAACCTGCGGTGAGAGATAACCAAAGATCTCCTGAGCCTTTTGGAGGACGGAGATGAGTTTGTCGGGTGTTGCGTTGATGGACTTGATGTACTCGTCGAGCTCTTTGAAGAGTCTTTCTCCCGTCGTGCAGACGTCCTGCAACTGCTTCACCTCCTGTTAAGAAATTCACAAGGTCTGAGAAGATTATATCACTGACACCGCCCTGGAGTTCATCTCAGTTGCGATGAACTTTGCCATTGAACTGAGTGGCACGCCGTATCAGGACTCGAGTCGATCGGAGAGAACTCGTTTGCACTCCAACTTATAGGTATTCATAAGTTGACATTTAATCATAAGTATACTATAATTGTGTGGGGTGTATCCGATGGTGGCGTTGTTGGACATGGATGCTTTCTTTGCCTCCGTTGAGTGTGTGAGAAATCCTTTTCTGGGCGGTAAACCCGTTGCAGTGATAGGGTGGGGGAAGAGGACAGCGATATCCTCCGTGAACTACATTGCGAAAAAGTTCGGTATAAAGACTGGCATGGCACCGCAGATGGCCAAAAAGTTGTGTCCAAATTTGGTCCTGGTGAAGGCTGACTTCGCCGAGTATGAGTCCATTTCTCTGGACATAGAATCGCTCGTGTGCAGATTTTTCCCCATTTACGTCAGAAGTAGCATAGACGAGTTTTACATAGATCTCAACATCACCAACCCGATCGAGAGGCTGAGGAGATTGAAACAGGAAATTTTCCAAAAACACCGTCTGACCTGTTCCATCGGAGTCGCGCCAAATCCTGTCTTGAGTAAGATCGCTTCCGAGATGTGTAAACCGGATGGTTTTAAAGTGGTGGACAAAGAACAGATCCTTCCTTTTGTACAACATCTACCGATCTCCGTCATTCCCGGTGTTGGGCAGAAGACGGAAGAGTACTTGAAGCGAATGAAGGTCGAAACCGTGAAGGATTTGATAGAATTTTCAAAAACGTCTTTCGCACCGGATAGTGTAAAAGATCTCGTTTCTTCTCTCTTGAGTGAAGACTTCGACAGAAAAGAATTCTTCAGGAGAAAACCTCCGAAGAGTTTCTCCCACATGAAGACTTTTGATCTCGACGTGTCAGAAAGTTACACCTTGAAACAGGTGGCGATATACCTTCTTTACAGAGCCTATCTAAGAATGGTCAGGGAAGGTTACGGTGCGAGGACCGTTTCTCTGATCGTCAAAAGCGCGAAATCTGGTACAGTTTCCTGTTCGAAGAGTTTGAGCGATTGGTCAAACGATTTTTTGAAATTCACCGAACTCTTGGATTCGATCCTCTCACGAGTCATTGGAGATGCTCCGGTTAGGATGCTCGGAGTATCACTCAGCGATGTCAAACCCATGGATGCAGTCCAGCTTCATCTCTTCAGAGACAGTGAGAAAATCATGAGAGCCTTTCAACTCAGCGGTGTTGAGATATCTTCGAAACTCTTCATGAAAAAGGTGAGCCGTTGTGTTTGATCTTCGAAAAGCGATCTGTGGTACAAAAGAATGGGAGGTGTCACGATGGTCTTCAAACCCGAAGGCATGAGAAGAGAAATCGTTCAAAACATGAGGGGCGGAAAGGGGCAAGTGGAAATAGTTCATCTGGTCGAAAAGGACCTGCTCGCCAACGAAGCGAGGTTGTTCGCAAAACTCACGCTGAAGCCCGGTGCGTCCATAGGTCCACACACGCACGAGAACGAATTCGAAATCTTTTTCGTCCTTTCTGGGAAAGGTATCTTCTACGACAATGGCAAACCTGTGGAGATAGAAGCAAACGATATTTGTCTCACCATGTCAGGTGAGACGCACTCTGTGGAGAACAACTCAAATGAAGACCTTGTACTTCTGGCGGTCATAATACTATTGCCGAAAAATTGATCCTGATTCAAAGCTCAGATTTGATTAAACAAAGGCGCTGTTCGCAGAAGCCACCTCTAAGTTTGAGCTGTTCTTTCCCGAATCTTTGTACTTCGGTATTCCAGGGCCCTGGTTAACCGTTCTGTTGTTTTCTGCTTTCCAAGAATCGAGAGAGTCTCGAAAAGACCGGGTGTAACAAGCCGTCCGGTCACGGCACCGCGAAGCGTCTGAAATACTTTGTTCTTCGATGCAATGCCAAGTCCTGCCAGATCACGACACACCCTCTCGGTGCCCGCGACGCTCCAATCCTCGAGGCTGATGAACATATCAATCGCTTTCTTCAACAGCTCTTCAGCAAACGGACTCAGCAAGTACTCTGAGACGAATTGTTCCTCAAAGCTGTAATCGTCGAAAAAGAACGGATACGCGAAGTCGTACAGCTGTGCGAGTGTGTTGACCTTCTCACGACACACCTGAACGACTCTCAGCATGTAAGGTCTTTCCACCTGTGGCATCTTCTTACCCGCGAAGCTGATCCAGTCGTTGAACTCCTCGAGTAACTCTTCAATATTCATCAATCTCATGTGCTTTCCGTTCACCCATTCCAGTTTCGATGGGTCAAAGATGACGCCTTTGTTCGAGATCGTGCTCGGATTGAAGTGTTTCACTTTCTCTTTAACATCGAATATTTCCTCTTCCCCTACGCTCCAACCTAACAGTGCAAGGTAGTTCATCAAGCCTCTACTCAGTATGCCAATTCTCCTAAAGTGCTCAACACTGGTGGCACCGTGGCGCTTGCTCAAAGGAGTTCTGTCGAAACCAAGGATCAAGGGAATGTGCATGAACTGAGGTATATCCCAGCCAAGAGCTTCATAAATCATGATCTGCTTCGGTGTGTTAGAAACATGGTCTTCACCACGGAAGACGTGGGTTATGCGCATGAGGTGATCGTCTATGACGACGGCGAAGTTGTAGGTTGGAAAACCATCCGATTTGATCATGACAAAGTCTTCTATCGTTGAGTTGTCGAATTCCAGTTCGCCTTTCAGCAGATCGTAGAACTTCGTTTTACCCTTTTGTACTTTAAACGTGATCGTCACGTCGTGACCCTGGTCGACATAGTCCTTTGGAAACTCGAAGGTTCTCAGCAACTCCTTCTTCTTGTCGATTTTGTCGTAGACGGTGTAGTATGCACGACCCATTTCGACGAGTTTTTTCGCGTACTCTGAGTAAATACCCGCCTTCGTCCTTTCGCTTTGTCTGTACGGGCCGTAAGGACCTCCCACGTCCGGACCCTCATCCCAATCTAATCCGCACCATCTCAGCGCATCCAAGATGGC
Source organism: Pseudothermotoga hypogea DSM 11164 = NBRC 106472 (assembly GCF_000816145.1). Classification (NCBI taxonomy): domain Bacteria; kingdom Thermotogati; phylum Thermotogota; class Thermotogae; order Thermotogales; family Thermotogaceae; genus Pseudothermotoga; species Pseudothermotoga hypogea. The sequence continues at coordinate 1,696,330 of NZ_CP007141.1, forward strand.
CTGCTCGTACTCTTTCGTCGATCGTTGCAGGTCGGTGTCTTCTATCCTGAGTATGAATTTTCCGTCCATCCTTCGTGCGTACAGCCAGTTGAAAAGTGCCGTTCGAGCCCCTCCGACATGTAGATATCCTGTAGGGCTTGGTGCGAATCTCAACCTCACTTCGCGCACGATCTTACCTCCCGATCTTTTCCAGTAACTCGAGTACTTGTGATGAGTTCTTCGCTCTATGAACTTCAACGATCTTCCGATTGTCAAGATACTTGCCTTCTATGAGTACTTGCGTGAACCTGTCCGTCCAGCCACCTGTACCTTCGAAAAGGATGATAGGTTTGCCCCTCGCGTACGCTATCAGAACCTCTATCGCTGTTCCGATTTCCCCACCGATCGAGATCACCACATCGCTCGTTTGGACCAAAACGAGGGACCTCGTGACGTTGTCGAACGGGGTTTTGATCCTGATCGTCAGGTACGTGTTGCCCTCTTCTCCTTCTGGAAGTACTCCTATGATGGTACCACTTGCTCGTCTTGCACCCTGACTGACCAGTTCCATCACACCGTCCCGCCCACCACACACGATCGTGTGGCCTCTCTTTGCCAAAGCTTCACCGAGATCCAGACAGACATCTGCTATGTCTCGCACTGGTGAACGATCGGTCGGGCCAGAATAACCGACGATTGCGACATTCATGTACCCAGATAGACCTCCTTGACCACAGGATCGTTCAGAACCACCTGAGGCTCACCGTGCGCGATGATCTTTCCCTTGTGTATGATGTACAGTCTGTCCACGACGGGCACGAGTGCATCCACGCTGTGGTCGGTCACAATTATACCTATGTTTCTGGCACTGAGTGAGCGAATCATCTGCTGTATGTCCTTGACCGTCTTTGGATCGATACCGACGAAAGGTTCATCAAGGAGCAAAAAGAGTGGTTTCAAAGCCATCATCCTTGCAAGCTCCAGCCTTCTTTTTTCGCCACCGGAAAGATCCGAAGCGTACTGATCCCTCAATTCCCAGATGCCAAACTCTCGCAAGAGTTCTTCTACCAGCTTTCGACGCTCGAGCTTGTCCTTCACTCTGAAACGGAGCACAAAATCGATGTTTTCCCAGACCTTCATTCCTGTAAAGACCGATGTTTCCTGCTGCAGGTATGTAACACCAAGCCTCGCACGACGGCTAACAGGCATGTTGGTAATCTTCTTGTCTCCCAGATACACCTCGCCCTTTGTGGGTGTCACCAAGCCGAGGATCATGTTGAACAGAGTCGTTTTACCTGCACCGTTTGGTCCGAGTAGTCCCACAACTTCGCCCTGGCGCACGTGCAGATCGACGTTGTTCACAACAGTTTTTCTTCCAAACTTCTTGACCAACCCTTGGCAAACCATTTCCGTCATTGGTTCTTGAGATAGTTGACCAGTTGTTCCGTCACATCGTACGCGTCGTCCGCGTAAAGCAACGCTTCTTTCTTAAGAACGAAATCGTAGCCCATCGCTTTCGCAAAGGCCTCTATTTTCTCAGCAAGTTCGTTGAGCACCGTCTGCATCTTCGGCTGATACTCACTCTGCAAGAGTTGTTCGTACTGTTGTTTCCTCGAAGCTATCTCTGCCTGTTTCTTTTCAATCTCGCTCTGTGGAGCCCCGGCTTTCTGTAGCTTGTCGAGCTCGGCCAGCAACTCGTTCAATTTTTGCTGGTAGAACTGTGCATCCTGCGCATATTTCTGGTTCAGCTCTATCCACTTCGGATACTCCTGCACCACTCGGTTCACGTCCGCAAAAACGATGCGAGGGTTGCCAGCACTCGAACCATAGAGGAAAACAAGCACAAGTGCGAGAACTACTCCAACGATCACGATGCGTTTCACTCTCACAGCACCTCCTAAAATGTTATGAAATCTTTGATCTTCTCCAACGTCTTGGGACCTATGCCTGGTACCTTCAAAAGATCCTCTGGGCTTGAGAAACGTGTTTGTTGCCTCATCTTGATGATCTCGCTCGCCTTGACTTCACCTATGCCAGGTAGACTCATCAATTCTTCCAGGCTCGCCGTGTTCACGTTGATCTTTCGCTGAGCCGCGGCGACGTCGGCCACTGTAAGGTTCACGTAAGGTGCCAACATCTCCACCGTCTTCTTTCCGATTCCCGGTACACGTTCAAGATCGGCAAGGCTTCCGAATGGACCGTTCTTCTCTCTGTATTCTACGATCAACCTCGCCTTCGTTTCGCCTATGCCGGGCAAAGCCATCAAATCTTTCTCGCTCGCCGTGTTCACATCTATGGGAAATTCAACCGTTTTGCGAGTCTCTACAATGGCTTGTTCACTGCTTCTTGTCTTCAACTCCACGATAGCTCCACTCAGTAGAAGCACCCCGACGAACAGTAACAGCATCAGTCTCTTTTCCGAGGTGGAAAACTTCAAGGACTGATCCTCCCAGCGTAACCGACTTTACTGGTGCCGGATATTCTCATCACCTCATTCCAGTTCAGATTCTTGTTGAATTCTTCTGCCAGTTCGATCGTTGGGAAGGCGCCAACAACGACAGTGAACCAATCCCTGCCATCCCTGGTAAATTTCATCATGTACGACGGATAACCTGCGCTCCTCAGTGCGAGCATCTTTTCCAACGTTGAGTCCTTGTTCGTACTGGATAACACGAACACACCGTACAGCGCTGTGTATTCGCGTTTGTCTTGCAGCTTGTGACCCCCAACGATGCTTATGCAACACGTCTCGCTGGAAATCTCCGTTATCAAGAACGGTTTGTCTGCTGCTCGGATCACTCCCAGTGCCTCATTTGGTTCCAAGACATACGTTGAAACCGTGACGCCTTTTTCAACCATTTCTGTGGCTTCGAGCAACAGCTTTTTGTAGTCGTAAGTTTCCTGTTGATACACCCCGGTGAGTTGCTCTGGAACGATTGGTTCCTCAAACTCTTGCTCTGTTTGTGGCACCTCGATCTTCGCTGGAGGAAGTTCCACAATTTCGATTCTCACTCTTTCGCGACTTTTCACCAAGAGAAAAGTTGCGAGACTGAATCCCACGAATCCCACACTGAAGATCACTATCAACAGAGCCAGTATGCGCGCCTGCGTATCGGTCAGTTTGATCTCTCTGCGCGGCATTATCACACTCCTTTCATAGCGTACTCGATCAACAGTTGTACAGTGTTTTCCACATCGGATTTGCACACCATTTCACTGGGACTGTGCACGTACCGGGTTGGTATCGAAACTGTTGCGGAGGCAATACCAGCCCTGGTTCTTTGCAAAGCTGCAGCGTTGGTACCTCCAAAGGTGAGAACTTCCATTTGGTAAGGGATTCCACCGGCTTCAGCGAGTTCAACGAGCTTTTCAACGACCATTCTGTTGCTGATCGAAGCTTTGTCCTTGACCTTTATCGCCGGACCTTTTCCAAGCACCATGGAATGCCTCTTGAAAGCCTTTGGATAGTCAGCTGAATCCGTTACATCGATCGCTATACACACGTCTGGCGAAAGAGTGTAAGCTGCAACGGAGGCTCCCACCAAACCGACTTCCTCCTGAACGGAGAAAGAACCTATAATCGTGTTCGGACAAGAGTTCAACCTCTTAAACAGTTCAACGATCACCGCACAGCCTATCCTGTCATCCATCGCCTTGCTCACCAGATAGTCTCCCATCTCATAAAAGTGGCTGTCATAGACACCGAAAGAGCCAATGGGAACCTTGTTTTTCGCTTCTTCGTAACTCCTGGCACCTATGTCGACGAACATGTTGTCCAAACTGAGATTATTCCAGTTCTTCTTCCTCTCTTCCTCCGTTTCACCCTCAACGTACGCGACCCCTACCACATCTCCAAATCTCACGCGATGCCCGACAAAGGTGTGAGGCAACACTCCCCCAACGGCGTCAACCCTCAAGAAACCTTTCTCGGTGACGTTCGTCACCACCAGTCCGATCTCATCGCTGTGGGCGTCGAACAAAATTTTCTTTCCACTGCTTCCATATTTCCACACGAGCAGATTTCCAACTGCGTCGAATTTGTAACCGTCTATGTGGTCTGACAGCTCTTCAAGTATCAACTGATGCACCTCAGATTCCCTGCCACTTGGACCATACGCTTCTGTCAGTTTCTTGACGAGTTCTGTCATCTTGCGAATACCTCCCCTTCTTCGAGGATCTTCTCTATCAAACGAACCGTGTTCGCGTAATCTTCAAGATCGATCATGCAAACGGGACTGTGAATGTATCGGGTTGGAACTGAGATCACACCTGACGCTGTTCCGGGGCCCGTTCTGACCAGTCTGCCAGCATCTGTGGAACCCTGTGTCCTTCTCCTGAACTGGTAAGGTATTCCGTATTTCTCAGCGACCGACAAGATGGCTTGGAAAACCTTTTGGTTGACCACGTAACCGCTGTGCATGAAGGTCACGGCAGGACCCTCACCCAAGTGGGTTGACCAGCGATCCTTCTCCAGTCCCGGATCATCCCCAGCGATGGTGCCTTCGATGACGATGGCAACGTCTGGCTTCACCTGTTCCACCACGACCGCGCTGCCACGCAGTCCGACTTCTTCCTGAACAACGAAAGCAAAGTAAACGTCGTTCTCATAGCGCTTCTGCTTGTCTATGACATCCATCAACACCGAACAGCCCACGCGATCGTCGAACGCCTTGCCACTCGCCCTGCGACCGTTTTCTCTGTACTCGGTAACGAAGTTCACGTAGTCACCTATTTTGACGATTTTCAGGGCTTCTTCTTTGCTTTTCGCTCCTATGTAGATTCTCAGCTCTTCGAACTTCGGTGGTCTAAGCAACTGATCTTTCTCTTGAAGATGTATCGGTTTGAATCCGATCACACCCGGGATCGAATCGTTGACCTTCACCTGCTTGCCTATCACCACCTGAGTTTCCACAGATCCGACCGGAGCGAAGCAGAGCGTACCATCTTCATCGATGTTCGTCACCATGAACCCTACTTCGTCCATGTGCGCGGCCAAGAGAATCTTTCGATTAGCTTTCGTACCTTTCTTCAAAGCGATGAGATTGCCGAGCCTGTCTTCCCAGACCTCATCGACTTTACCTTGGATCTGCTGTTTTATGAAACTACGCACCCTGCTCTCGTCACCGGAAGTCCCATTGATCACAGACAAGTCTCTCAGATACAAAACGAACACCTCCTCACTCGGCCACGATCAATGCCAAGAGCCTTGCCGTTTCTTCGACATCCCTCGGATCGACCACCTCGACGGGCGTGTGCATGTACATGAGTGGTATCGACACGAGCAAGGTTTTAACACCGATGCGTGTAATCTGTACCTGGTCTGTGTCCGTACCGGAACGGCCCGGTATCGGTTCAATCTGTGTTTTCACTCCGTTTCTCTGCGCAGTTTCAACCGCACGTTTATAGAATTCCGAGTCGATCGCCGGTCCAACTGACAGCACGGGACCCTCACCGAGTTTGATCGTCGGAAATGCACTCTGTTTCACGTTCGCGTGGGTCACATCGATAACGATCGCTTCGTCAAGTTCAAGTTCATAAGCAATTGAACCAGCTCCCGGGCCACCGATCTCTTCTTGACTCGAAAAGATGAAATACACGTCTGATTCGTGCCTCAGCCTTTGAAGTGACTCTACTGCAAGCAAGAGTGAAGCACACCCAGCCCTGTTGTCCAAGGCCTTACCGCAGATTTTACCGTTTATCTCCATCGCCTTGACATCAAATACACAGACGTCACCGACACGCACATCGTCTGCAGCAGTGTCGCACGAGACATCAACAAAGATCTTGTCGTAATCCGGGAAACGCGCTCTGTGTTCTTCTTTTTGAAGGTGAGGAGGAAGCGTGCCCACGATACCGCTGACGGTTCCTTTCTTCGTGTACACCTTGACCCTCTGCGCGAGTAAGACTTTCGGATCGACACCGCCGACAGTTTCAAGCCTGAGAAAGTTTCCTTCTTCCACCTTTGCCACGACAAGACCAATCTCATCAACGTGCGCGAAGATTCCAACCTTCTTTCTGCCTGAACCTTTCACCTCGCCCACGAGTGTGCCGACCTTGTTGCGCCAAGTTCTGTCGCACACCTTTGCCAGCATGGGCTCTATCGCATCGAGCACGATTGTTTCGAAACCAGATGGTCCGTCCAAATTCGACAACTGCATGAGCAACTCCTTCGTGTTCAACGCACATCACTCCTTTGTCTCAGAACTTGATACTCAAGGTGTTCTTGACATCTTGCTTTTTGTTGGATCTAATCTTTTATGGAAAATCAGAACATGCTCGTGTTATGAAGAACGCAAATCCTTTTGAGTAAAGATCGATTCACCCACGAGTAGATCTTTCAACGATATCAATGAATTGAGCTGCGCCGAGTTCGTTAGCCATGATTTTATCGTAGACACCACTTTCTCTTAATTGTTCGGCTATGGAATATTCAGCTGGATACATCGAAATATAAGTCTGCCAAAATCCCGCGCGTTGCACATAGCTTTTATCGCACAGAAAACCCACCAGAACCGCCTGGATCTTTTCGAGTTTCTTGTTTTGACAAATGTTTATCTTCTTTCTGCTGTAGTACTGGGTCAAACCGTACAGATTCAATCCACCACCCACACCATCTTTCATTCCATAGACCACGTTCTTTATTCCCGACATGTAGATCGCTCCAAAACACATGACACACGGTTCCATAGAAGTATAAATAACGTAATCAGAGACGTCTAAATCGTCTGGGATTCTTTTCATAGAAACCAGTGCATTCAATTCAGCATGAGCAATGCTGTTACCAAAGACTGGATAACCTTTAGGCTCTGATTCGTGAATGGTGTTTCTACCCTTTGAGATTATCTGTCCTTCAGCATTTGTAATTACCGAACCGACTGGAAAACAACCTGACCTCAATGACTCAAGACAAAGCTCAACTACTTCGATCTCCATCATGGTACCTCCAAAAACCAGTTGATTCAAGTTAGTCACCAACAAACAACGTTTTGAGTAAAGAAGAAGTCATACCAACCAAACACGACAGGGGTTTCGACCCATACCGTCAGTATTCTATGACCATCCTTGGTTTTGATAAACGTTCACCTCTGCCGCTCCTAAGACTTCTCCAACGATAGCTTGTGATGACGAGACCGGTACACTTATCAAGCTTTGGCTTTTTCCACAACGATCTTACCATTTTTCACCTGAACTATGACCGGTTCTTCGTAGTTTGACACTTCTCTCAGGATGTATCCGGAAATCTGGAGCAACGTCGGTTGCATGCTCAAAGCGGCGATGATCGCGCTGTCTCCTTCGTTCAGACCGGCTCGAAGCGTACCCTTGACGTTGCCGAAAACAACAATGGAACCACCTGCAAGCAGTTCTGCACCCGCATGAACATTACCCAAAACCACGATGTCTCCCGAATGAACCACGGCCTGACCCGATCTGACATGCTTCTTCACAACTTTGGTGCCAGATCTCGTTTCGCGCTCCTCGAGCAACTTCATCCTGCTCAAGGAACTCAAATCGTTCTGAAAAGACTCACCTATAAGAATTTGCGCAACATCTATCCCGTGCTGTCTCAACAGTGAAACGATTCTGGGTATGTCGTGTGAGTGCATTTCGTGCCTTTCCATCATGAGCATGATCTTGTCACCCGCGGCAAAGAATCCCTTCATCTGAGAAAGCTTCGACACGATTTGATCAAGTATCACCTGGATGCTCTCGTAATCCTTTATCACCAGCACGAGCCCATCTTTAGTCATCTTGAAGTCCACCAAGTCCATCGTCGCACCTCCACAGCCGTTCTGAAAATCATTGTATCACTTATAATATTCTTGGGTGTTGGTATGTTCAGATTCAGACTGTCAAGACTTCTATCGCTGAAAATGTCGCAGGAAGAACAGCTCAAAATACAGCTGAGCGCGCTAAGGACTGAGATGAGACGCATTGAAGACAGTCTGAGAAAATGTGAGGAACAGTTGAAGGGCCTCCAGCTGAAAACCTTGACCCTGTCGTCACGAGGAATAAGTGGCTTAGAACTGTCGCAGCTTTTGACCTACAAAGATTCGATTCAAGCTGAACTCAGTCTTCTAATGGAGAAGTTAACTCAGCTCAGACAACAGGAAGACATCCTGAGGAATCAGTACCTCGAAGCGAGGAAGGAAAGAAAAATACTTCAGAACCTGAGGGAAAGAAGGTTCAGAACGTATGTGTTCGAGCAGGATCGAGCACACAGACTCTACCTTGACGAACTGGCTGTTAGAAAATTTGCCGTCTCAAAGCAAGATTGATTTGAGTTCCTTACCCATCGCAACGCTTGCCTATTTGGGAGACGCCGTACATTCTTTCTTCGCCAAGGTCAGATCGTTGAACAACCTGAGCGTTGGACGGATACACAAAAAAGTTACCAGTTTGGTTTCGAGGGAGTTCCAAGCTAAATGTCTCGAACAACTCTTTCCTCGACTCAGCGAACAGGAGCTCAGTGTAGTAAAACGTGCCATGAACAGCAAATGTGCAAAAAGATATGGCAACGATGAGAACTACCGTAAAAGTACAGCGCTGGAAGCACTCATAGGTTATCTCTACCTTGCAGGTGATCGCGATCGTCTGCTCGAGATTCTGAATTTCAGTTTGATGGAGCGCAACGATGATCGTCTACGGTAGAAACGTCCTTGAGGAAGTTCTAAAATCGCATCATTTGGTGAGGAAAGTCTATCTGAGGGCGGATGAAAGGAATAAGCCTTCTTCGCTCGTTGAGAAGCTCAAGAAAGCGAACTTTCCGTTCACGTTTGTCTCGAGCAGAAAACTTGCCGAACTCTGTGGCGAAGAGAAAAACCAAGGTGTCGTAATCGATCTGGAGTTCAAGTACGCCGATGAATCCGAGATCAAAGGTGATCTCGTAGTTTTGCTCGATCACATAAACGATCCTCATAACCTTGGTGCGATCGCCCGCACTGCTGTGGCAGCGGGAGCAGGTGCAATCGTGATACCCAAGGATCGCTCCGTGGATGTCACACCATCGGCCGTAAAGGTGTCGGCGGGTGCTCTTTTGAGAATCCCTGTGGTGAAGGTAACGAATCTTCCCAGAACCATAGACAATCTGAAGGAAAAGGGCTACTGGATCTACGGTGCCGACATGGAGGGAACGAGCATCTACGAAGAGGATTTTCAACCACCCGTTGGGTTGGTCTTTGGAAATGAAGGTGAGGGCTTGAGCAGACTCGTCAAACAAAAATGCGATCAGCTGATCGCGATACCCATGTATTCAGACATAGACTCACTGAACGTGTCGGTCAGCGCAGGTATCATAATGTTTGAAATAGCGAGAAAGATCAGAAGGGTGGAATGATGAACATGTTGACTGCGAAAGACGTGGAGCAAGCATATGAAAGGATTCACAGTTACGTTCACAGAACACCTCTACTCACATCGAGAACGCTCAACGAAATCTCCAACTTTCAGGTCTTCATGAAGGCGGAGAACTTCCAAAAAAGTGGGTCCTTCAAAATTCGTGGTGCGATGAACTTCCTCTTGTCAATGGACAGGCAATCGCGTGACAGAGGTGTGGTGACTGGTTCTTCTGGAAACCATGGCCAGGCCCTGGCACTCGCCGGAAAAATGCTTGGAATCGACGTGAAAGTTGTGGTTCCGCAAGATGCCTCACCCGCCAAAGTCATAGCGATACAGGGTTACGGCGCGAAACTCGAGAGATTCGGAACGTCGTCGACTGAGAGGTTGCGCCGGGCCCAGGAGATCTCCGAGCAGGAACGAAGAGTCTTTGTTCCTCCGTTTGATCATTATTGGATCATGGCCGGCCAGGGGACCGTCGGACTGGAGATACTTGAGCAACTCGACGAAGTCGATGCCATCTTGGTCCCCTGCGGTGGGTGCGGTTTGATAGCTGGTATCTCGACGTACGTGAAAGAAAGACGTCCTTCCGTGAGGATCTACGGAGTGGAACCTGAACAGAGCAACAGTACTTATCTGTCTTTCAAGGCTGGGCAGAGAGTGGAGCTTCACAACATTCACACGATCGCTGATGGTTTGAGAACAGCCAGCCCGGGCGAATTGACCTTTCCCATCGTCCAGAGGTACGTTGACGACATCCTACTTGTTTCAGAGAAAGAGATTGCTCAGGCCGTAGTGTTTTTGCTCGAGCGCTGCAAAGTGTTGGTTGAACCTTCCGGAGCCGTAACTGTTGCCGCAGCCATGTTTAGAAAGCTGCCCTCGGGAAACGGGAAAATAGTGGCGGTGCTCTCTGGAGGAAACGTCGACAGACAAAAGCTGTGCGAAATTTTCGCGATGGCCGAGTCGTGATTCATTTCGTGTGCCTGTGGGCAACCTTTGTGGCCGCAAAAGCCCATGGTTTCAGCCTGTAACTGTAACCCATACCCTTGACGTAACCTACTATCGAGGGTATGACCTGCTTGCTGGGACCATCATAACCTGCGTCTATGTGGATCTCAGCACTGTCCAAGTGTAAGTTTTGTTTCACGAAGTTTGCCATCTCCAAGCTCAGGTGAGTTTCCTCAAAGATCCTCGAATATATGTCGTAGTACCGGCGCTCACGCTTCACAGTATAAAAATAGATGGCCCCCACACCGAGTTTGTAAACCACAAAAACTGTGGCGAATGTCACTACACCGTCTCTTTCGTCGCTGTCGGAACCTATGAACAGCTTGAAGGAACCATTGTTCAGAAACCTGTCGACGCAGGACTTCACCTCGTCGATCTCCAATTCTCCGTGAGTTGGACTTTTCAGTAAGAACTTATCACCTCCTGAAGACCATCAAAGGAACTAACAGTTCTTCCAATGTGAGGCTCCCGTGTTTGGATTTCAAACTCTCTTCTTTCCCCGTGTACTTGAAGTAGAAAGAATAATTTTCTTTTGCGATGAGCACTACGTCTCCGATTCTCTCAATGCTTGCAGCAGCTATCGAACCGGTATCGCCGAACAGTCCCTGGTTTATTGCTTGTTCCTTCGTCAGTACGAGAGCCCTATCTCTGTATTTCTCATTTAGATATTCTATCACTGCTTTTGAACAATTGGTGTAGATGTGCATCATCCTCATCTCTCCGCCGGGTGGAACAGAAAAGAACGTTGAAACCTCATCCTTCCACGACCACCAAGTTTCTCTCTCCCAGGGCGTGAAGATCTGGCCGTGGTCTCCGAGCACTATCAAGAGGGTGTTTCGTGGCAGGACCGGCAGTATTTCTCTCGACAGCATTCTCAGCAACCAGTAAAGCTCACTCTCGAATGCTTCGGAATTAACGCCAAGCTTGTGACCGATCGAATCCAGGAGCCCCCAGTAGACGAAGCTGAAGGATGGTCCACTCTCCTGCAGGATATCACGAAATTTGGCGAACATGTCCCCAAAGCTCTGGTAAGATCTGATCGACGCCCCAACGTTGATGAGATTCGAAAGGCCTGAACCTCTGATCGTCTTCGATGTCAGAACGAAACTCCTCACACCTACTTCCAAAAGTTTCTCGAACACGGTCTTTTCGAACATGAGTTCCCTGTTACTCAACGTGGAAGTGACCCTACCCATGATCGGTGATGAGAGTTCGATCATGTTCAGTAGTGTTCCAAGCTGTCTTATGTAGAGGATGTAACCGAGAACGCCGTGTTCGATGGGTGCGGAGGCTGTCAAAAGAGAAGTTATCGCAGCAGACGTCGTGGTAGGAAAGACCGAAGTGGCTTCTAACACAACGTACTCGTGAAAGACGCGATCCTTGTTCAAGATCCTTTCCAAACTTGACATGCCCAGAGCGTCTATGAGGAAGAACACAATTTTTTCGACGCCCTCGGACACCCCGGAGATGAAACGCTCGAGAGGATACGGTGCATGGTTGATTTGAGCGTTGAAATGCTTGAGAACGAAGTTTGACAGGTTCACCAGTGAAAAGTTTTCGTAATCCGGCTTGAACAAACCTTCGTCAATCTTTTCGAGCAGCATTCTGTATCACCAAGATGAGTATAATTCATCTTCCGCATGATAGAATATTTGAAGACAAACAGAGACATGAGAGAGGTCAAAACCTGAGATGACAGAAAACACTTCGAGGAGGTTTTCTCATGCAGAAGTACAGATGCATCATCTGCGGTTATGTTTACGATCCAGCCGAAGGTGATCCAGACAACGACATCGCACCCGGTACACCGTTCGATGACGTCCCCGAGGACTGGGTTTGCCCCGTATGTGGAGCACCCAAGGAAGATTTTGAGCCTATCGAGGAGTGAACCCCCAGGCGGGGTTCACTCTTTTTGAAGCGTCTTCACAGCGATCGAGGAAGCCAAGAAGATTTTGACCAAGTCTCCCGGTACGAATGGAAGAAGAGACATCGAAAGCAGTTTCCAGAGATCTGGGTTAGAGCCCTTCGCATAGAACCAGAGCGCCATCTGTGTTAAACCCAGACCGTGTATCATCAGGAAATTGGCAAAGAGCATCGAGACAACTGTTCCAAGATAAGACCTGGTCCTGTGCTTCGAAAGGAAAAGTGAAGCAACGATGAAGCCAACCAGATAACCACCCGTGGGTCCGAGCAGAACGCTCAAACCTGCCTTCCAACCGCTGAACCATGGAAGACCAGCGACACCTAAAGCGACGTACATCGTTTGACTCAGCACCGACCAAGATCCTATGAGAAACGGTGTCAGAAGAACCACGAAGGTTTGTCCCGTGATCGGAACAGGCGTGAAGAAAAGAGGTATCCTGATCTGTGCTGCCACACCCGTCAAAACTGAGAATCCGAGCGCAACCAAAAGGTTTGTGACCAAGCTCCTTCGTTCCAGAACCCTTTCGAGCATTCCAGCACCTCCAAAGACGATCTTAGAGCAAGATTGTGCACCACGACTTAAAGGGTGAGTTAAAACTTTTCATCTCCGCTTCATCTGTTTGATGGGGAGCACCCCTCGGAAAATGCCAATGTGCCAACCGTGACAAACAAGTAGCCCCGCAAGTCCTTCTCCTTAAGGGAGATGAAGGGGCTTGAGGACGATTAAACTTTGTGGTACAAGTACATAGAACGTGGAAAGGTACCAAGTGTTAGTGAGATTGTCCCGTCAGAGTGTGAGGTTTAATCCACATCTTTTTGGTTATGGAGTATTCAACGCTCTGCGGAAAACAGCCTAACGAACTCAAGAATCCTATCCGCTTTAGGGAGTTGGGAATGTCAAATCGTAACTGGAACTGATCTAAGGTGTTGCTTTATGGGCTGAGCAGAGAATGGTTTTTCGCGCTCCTTAAGACGTGAAATGGAGGTTTGAGAAATCCTTCACTCGAGATTGGCGGTGTTCGGTTGAGCCAAAACGGAGAGATTCTTACAGAGACGAACGAAAATGTGGAAAACCCAGTCGATGCCCAGCAAAGGCGCTTTTTGCTCTTTCGAGCGCGTGCTATCTGCGATTCAACTCTTTGTAACGTGTTCTCAAAACGTCTCGCCTTCACACTGCCACCTGCCGTGGTAAAATAAAAGTGTAAAGTGAATATTCCCTCCCACAGGGAAAGGCCCTTGTATAACCCCGGGAATAAGGCTCGGGGGTCTCTACCGGACAGCCGTAAACTGTCCTGGCTACAAGGGCTCATTTCTTTACCGGTAGAGACCAAGGCCTACCGGATTTTTGTTTTTATGGAGGTGAAATTGCTTGAAAGTGGCAATCTTGGTGGGCAGTGAAACGGATCTGAACCATGCCAGAGCGGCAGCAGAGGTCCTTGCCCAGTTCGAAGTTCCCTGCGAAGTTTACGTTCTTTCGGCCCACAGAACCCCCATTGAAACGATTCAGTTCGCCAGAGACGCAGAAAGGAACGGCTTCTCCTTGATCATAGCCATGGCGGGCAAAGCTGCACATCTTCCTGGAGTAGTCGCAGCGAACACGATCCTCCCAGTCATAGGAGTTCCCCTGAGCGCCTCTTTGAATGGTTTTGATGCGCTGCTCTCCGTTGCCCAGATGCCGACAGGTGTTCCTGTTGCCTGCATGGCGATAGATGGTGCCAAAAACGCTGCGTTGTTCGCAGTGTCCATCCTGGCGTTGAACAATGCTGATCTGAAGCAGAAACTTCTCTTGTACCGTGAGTCGCTAAAAAAAGGTTCAGGCAAGAAAGATCTTTGAGAGGAGGACAACCGCATGGAAAAGCTCGAAATGATTTATGAAGGGAAGGCCAAAAGGGTTTACAGGACCGACAGCGAGGACTATCTGGTGATCGAGTACAAGGACGATGCAACCGCTTTCGATGGCAAGAAGCGTGGTGTGATACAGAACAAGGGCGTCTTGAACAACAAGATCTCGGCCAGGTTTTTTCAATTGCTGGAGCAAAACGATATTGAAACTCATTTCGTCAAGCTTTTGAGTGACAGAGAGATGCTCGTGAAGGCGGTGAAAATAATACCGATCGAGGTCATCGTTCGAAACATAGCCGCAGGTAGCCTGTCGAAAAGATTGGGACTGCAAGAGGGTACTATTCTGAAAAGAACCGTTCTGGAATTCAGTTACAAGAACGACGAACTCGGCGATCCGATGATCAACCATTACCACGCGTTAGCAATGGAGCTGGCGAGCGAAGACGAGCTGAAACAGATCGAACAGATAGCCCTTAAAGTGAACGAAGTTCTCAAGAAGTTTCTCGCAGAAAAGAACATCGTCTTAGTGGATTTCAAGCTGGAGTTTGGTAGACATCACGATCGAATCCTTTTGGCCGACGAAATTTCCCCGGACACCTGTCGTTTCTGGGATGCTTCCACTAAGGAGAAGCTCGACAAGGACAGGTTCAGAAGGGATCTTGGAAACGTTGAAGAGGCCTACTGGGAAATTTACAGGCGCGTTTGCGGGTGAGGAAGATGTACAGAGTGAAAGTGCAGATACTACCAAAAGACGGTGTGTTCGATCCGCAGGGTCATACGGTCAAGGGAGCCCTGGAGAAACTCGGTTTCAACGGGGTGAAAGAGGTCCGGCTCGGAAAATTGATCGAGATCCTCATCGACGTAGAGGACGAATCGCAACTGATGGTACAAACAAAAGCAATGTGTGAAAAATTACTCGCAAATCCAATCATTGAATCCTACCAACTGCTCGATGTGGAGGAAGTCCCATGAAGTGTGCTGTCGTGGTTTTTCCGGGGTCGAATTGCGATAGAGATGCATTTCATGTTCTGAAGAATGTCTTCGGCCTCGACTGTCACTACATCTTTCACGAAGATCGTTTTCCACCTGACGAGTTCGATCTGATAGTCCTTCCCGGGGGCTTTTCCTTCGGAGACTACCTTCGCGCCGGTGCCATCGCACGTTTCTCTCCAGTTATGGAGAGCGTTCGAGAGGCAGCGAGCCGAGGAAGGTTCGTCCTGGGTATATGCAACGGCTTTCAGATACTCACTGAGAGCAGACTTCTACCCGGGGCTCTCCTGAGAAACGATGGGCTGAAGTTCGTGTGCAGGGACGTCCACATAAAGGTTGTGAACAACAGAACACCGTTCACCTGTTTGCTTGAAGACGGTCAGGTACTGCGCATACCCATTGCGCACGGTGAGGGTCGATACTTCATTCCTGATGACCAGCTAAGAGAGGATCAGATAGTTTTTCAGTACTGCGATGAACACGGCAACGTGACAGAGGATTCCAATCCGAACGGTTCTTGCTTTAACATAGCCGGTGTGATCAACGAAAAAGGCAACGTTCTTGGTCTGATGCCTCATCCTGAGAGATGCTGCGAGGAAATCCTTGGGAACACGGACGGTAGGAAAATCTTCGAATCTTTACTCAGTTACTTCACTCGGAGGCACGATCATGAGGCGAATTGAAGATTACGGTCTCAGTCACAAGGAGTATCAGCACATCCTGGAAAAACTCGCGAGAGAACCGAACGACGTCGAGATCGCGATGATTGCCGTAATGTGGTCTGAACATTGCAGTTACAAGCACTCGAGGTCTTCCCTGCGCAGGTTGCCAACGAAAGGTCCAAGGGTGATCCAGGGACCTGGAGAGAACGCCGGTGTTGTGGATATAGGTGACGGTCTGGCGGTCGTGTTCAAAATGGAGAGTCACAACCATCCGTCGGCTGTTGAACCCTTTCACGGTGCAGCGACAGGCGTTGGTGGTATCGTGAGAGACGTGCTCGCAATGGGAGCACGTCCGATAGCTTTGCTCGACTCTTTACGCTTTGGTGATCTGTCTGAACCGCGCGTCAAGTATCTGTTCGGTGGGGTCGTCTCGGGTATTTCGTTCTATGGGAACTGCATAGGCGTTCCGACGGTCGCCGGTGAGATCTATTTCCATCCATGCTACGCACAAAATCCACTCGTGAACGTCATGTGTGTCGGTCTGGCTGAGCAGAGACATCTGAAGTTCTCCAAAGCTGTCAAATCCGGCGCCTCTTTGTTGCTCGTTGGATCGCTCACTGGTCGAGACGGAATAGGTGGTGCCAGTTTCGCCTCTGAGACTCTATCAGAGGAGAGCGAAAACAAGAGGCCCTGCGTTCAGATAGCTGATCCTTTCATGGAGAAACTCCTCATAGAAGCCTGCGTTGAAGCAGCAAAGCTCGATACAGTTCTCACAATACAAGATCTGGGTGCGGCTGGTTTGACCTCCGCCTGTTCGGAGATCGCGGCAAAGGCCCACAAGGGCGTTCGGATAGATCTCTCGTGTGTCCCGGTTCGGGAGAAAGGTATGTCACCGGGTGAGATACTCCTATCCGAGTCGCAGGAGAGGATGCTCCTGGTGGTTGAAAAAGGAAAAGAGGAAAGGGTCAAATCCATCTTTAAAAAGTGGGGTCTGAGGGCCACAAGGATAGGCGAGGTCACGGACGATGGTTTCTTCACAGCCCTGTACGATGGAAAGATCGTTGCCCAAATTCCTGCAGCGCTTCTCACAGAGGCTCCTCTGGTCCAGCTCGATCCTGTCGCTTTGAAGCCTGTGAATTCTTCACACGTTGAGATACCGATGCCGAACAACCTTGAAGAAATCTTCCTGGAAATACTTGCAAGTCCCAACATTTGTAGCAAGCGTTATGTCTTCGAGCAGTACGACCACATGGTTGGAACAGATACCGTGCTCAGACCCGGCCACGATGCAGCGGTCCTCAGGATAAAAGGAACGAGTAAGGCTTTGGCAGTGACAGCAGATTGCAATCCGTTCTACTGCTCTGTAGATCCTTACGTCGGTGCGCAGATAGCCGTGTGCGAGGCTGCGAGGAATCTGATTGTTACGGGTGCCGAACCATTGGCTTTGACAGACTGCTTGAATTTCGGCGATCCTGACAAACCAGAGGTTGCTTACCAGTTCGAAATGACGATCGATGGGCTGAGAGATGCGGCCACAGCACTCAACACTCCTGTGGTGAGTGGCAACGTGAGTTTCTACAACGAGACAGAAACGAGCAGGGTCCATCCCACACCGATCGTCGGCATGGTGGGACTCATAGAGGATGCATCGAGAATCTGCTCCGCAAGTTTCAAAAACCCAGGCGACGTCATAGTCCTTCTCGGGCCTATGTCTGCCGATCAGCGTTTGTGTGAGTACACGAGGCTGATACACAAGATCGAGAACATACTCCCCCCAACGATCGATCTCGAGCTCGAAAAGAGAGTTCAACGGTGTTGCTTGAACGCAATCAAAGATGGGTTGCTGAATTCTGCACACGATCTTTCTGAAGGTGGCCTGGTAGTCGCTCTTGCCGAGTCGTGCATCATAGGAAACATCGGGGCATTATGCGATTTATGGAGCGATTCTCGAGCCGATTTTCTATTGTTTGGTGAAGAACAGTCCCGGATACTCGTCAGCTTGGCCGAGGAGAATCTCCAACGATTGATCCAGCTCGCCAAAAACGAAAACGTACCCATAGCGGTCCTCGGAAGGGTCATGGGCGACAGACTCGTCGTAAAACTGAACGGAAGAAAGCTCATCGACCAACCGGTGAGGAAGATCAAAGAGGTCTACGAGTCTTCCTTGCAAAGGCTGGTGAACCAATGAAGGAATCATGTGGACTGTTTGGAATCTTTTCTCCAAAACCTGATCCGAAGATTTCCAGAACTGTCTATTATGGTCTAATCGCTCTTCAGCACAGAGGTCAAGAGAGTGCAGGCATCGCGGTTGGTGATGGAGAGAAGATCAAGTATCATAAGGGTTTGGGACTGGTCAACGACGTCTTCAACGAGGAAGTGCTCGGTGAGCTTTCCGGACACGTTGCGATCGGCCATGTGAGGTATTCGACGACGGGCTCGAACGTGTTCGAGAACGCCCAACCCATAGTCGTTGCAGGTCAACAAGGCAGCTTGGCGGTGGCACACAATGGAAACATAATCAACACGCGCGAGCTCAGGAGTCAACTTGAAAAGAAAGGATTACCTTTTCGTTCGACCACTGACAGTGAGATCATTGCGTTACTCTTGATCGAGCAAGGCCCGGACATGTTACATGCTTGCCTCGATGTGACACGTACCCTGCAGGGTGCTTACTGCTTGCTCCTCATGAACCAAAATAGTTTGATCGCCATCAGGGATCCACTCGGTTTTCGTCCACTCTGCATGGGCAGACTGGATGACTGCGTGGTGTTCGCCTCGGAAACGGTCGCATTGGATGCCGTGGGAGCCGAATTCGTCAGAGACATCGAACCTGGAGAGGTCGTTTTGGTGAATGAAAATGGTGTGGAGTCTCACAAGACGGCTTTTTCAAGGAGTGCGTTCTGCATTTTCGAGTTCGTCTACTTCGCCAGGCCCGACAGTGTGCTGGAGAACGTGAGCGTTTATGCTGCACGAGAGCGAGCCGGCAGAATACTGGCGATCGAACAACCTGCCGATGCAGACCTTGTCGTAGGCGTGCCAGACTCTGGCACCGTCGCCGCCATTGGTTATTCCAATCAGAGTGGTATCCCGTACGGAATGGGTCTGATCAAAAACAAATACATCGGTAGGACTTTCATACAACCATCTCAGAAGCTCAGGAACCTGGGGGTCAGACTCAAGTTGAACGCTTTGAGAGAGCTCGTGAAAGGAAAAAGCATAGTCTTGGTTGACGATTCCATCGTGAGGGGCACGACGATGGGTCAAATTGTGAAGATGTTGAGAACTGCCGGGGCAAGGTCGATTCACGTTCGCATCGCTTCACCCCCTATACGGTACGGTTGTTACTTCGGAGTCGACACATCCGACAGGAGGGAACTCATCGCGGCAGTTCTCGAAGAAAAGAAGATCGAGCAACTCATAGGGGCTGATTCGCTCGGCTATTTGAGCCTCGAAGGGCTGGTAAAGGCTGTTGGGCTGCCTTCGGATCGTCTCTGTCTCGCATGCTTCAACGGTATTTATCCTTTGCAGGTTCCGAGTTTTTGCACGAAGTACCTTTTTGAAAAGGAGTGAGAACCTTGATGAGATCTTACAAGGAGGCGGGTGTGGATCGGGACGCAGCCGATGAAAGCGTAGAAAGGATCAAACGCTTGGCGCGGCTCACGTACGTACCGCAAGTGCTCGGAGGGATAGGCTCTTTCGGTGGTTTCTTCGAATTGCCTTCGAATTACCGTCAACCGGTGCTCGTGTCCGGCACGGATGGTGTGGGAACGAAACTGAAGATCGCTTTCATGATGGACAAGCATGATACTGTGGGTATAGATTGTGTGGCGATGTGTGTCAACGACGTTTTGGTGCACGGCGCAAAACCGCTCTTCTTTCTTGATTACCTCGCGGTGGGGAAGTTGAACGTTGAGCGTGTGGAACAGATCGTCACGGGGATCGTGAAGGGTTGCGTGGAAGCCGAATGCGCACTCATAGGGGGAGAAACGGCACAGATGCCAGATTTTTATGGCGAGGACGAGTACGACCTGGCTGGCTTTGCGGTTGGTATCGTTGAGAAAGATCAGCTCCTGGACGGCTCAAGGGTCAGCGAAGGTGATCTCGTACTTGGGCTCGCTTCGAGCGGGCTTCACAGCAATGGTTTTTCTTTGGCGAGGAAAATCCTCTTGAGTCATTACAGAGTAGATTCTTACGTTGACGAACTCGGCAAAACACTCGGTGAGGAAATGCTCACGCCGACCAAGATCTACGTGAAGAGCGTGCTGAAAGTTCTGGATAGTTCTATCCATGCGATGGCGCACATTACGGGTGGGGGTATCCCTGGAAACCTTCCCAGAGTGATACCTGTTGGTCTGGAGGCTCGAATCGACAAAAGTTCCTGGCCAGTACCGACCATATTCAGCCTGATCCAGCGACTCGGGATGATCAACGAGTCGGAGATGTTCAGAACCTTCAACATGGGAATAGGTTTCATGTTGATCGTTGAAAGAGACTCTGCGGACAGAATCGCCAGAGCACTCAAGAATCTCGGTGAAGAGGTGTGGGTTGTCGGTGAGATCAAAAGGGGTGAAAGGAGGATCGTTCTTTGAGGAAAGCTTCCTTAGGTATTCTCGTGTCGGGGACCGGTACGAACATGTATTCGATTGCGAAGAAATGTTTGAGCGGGGAATTACCTGCAGTTGTTTCGGTCGTCATAAGCAGCAGAGAGAATGCTCCAGCCTTGGAGAAAGCGAGATCCTTGGGCATACCCTCGTACGTCGTCAGGAAGAAGGACTTTCAAAGCCAAACCGAATACGAGGACAAAATGATAGCCATTCTCAAGGCGCACAACGTTGATCTGGTCGTTCTGGCTGGTTTTTTGAACATACTCTCTCCGTATTTCATCGACGCCTTCAGATGGAAAATCATCAACGTGCATCCGTCTTTGATTCCTGCCTTTTGTGGTCCAGGCTATTACGGAATGAAAGTGCACGAGGCCGTGATCCAGTACGGGGTGAAGATCACGGGTGTCACGGTCCATTTCGTTGACGAAAGCGTCGATGGAGGTCCGATCATACTGCAGAGACCCGTCGAGGTTGACGATGACGACACGCCTGAGACTCTCGCCGAAAAAGTGAAACAAGTTGAGCACGAGGTGTTGCCAGAAGCGATCAAGTTGATCGTGGAAAACGAATTGCGCATAGTCGGTAGGAAAGTTCTCATCAGGAGGGAAGACGATGCCTAAAGCGTTGATTTCAGTTTGGGACAAAACAAAGATAGTGGAGATTGCGCGCGAACTTGCAACGCTTGGATTCACAATTATGAGTACAGGTGGAACGGCCGAATTTCTTTCCAAAAACGGCGTGAACGTCGTTCCCACTTCTAACATCACATCCTTCAACCAGCTACTGGGAGGCAGGGTGAAGAGTTTGCATCCCTACATCCACGCGGCGATCCTCGCGAACCGTGACGATCCTTCTCAGATGAAAGAACTTGAACAGCTTGGGATAGAACCAATCGATGTAGTAATCGTGAACTTCTATCCTTTCTCGCGCGCGGTACATGAAAAGAAAGAACTCAACGAGCTTGTTGATTTCATAGACATCGGAGGACCCGCTGTGCTTCGGGCCGCAGCCAAGAACTTCAAACACGTTGCTGTGCTGTGCGATGTGTCCGATTACGAATGGTTTGTTGAAAAGGTGAAGGTCAATTCCTTAATCTTGAACGACAGATTGAGACTCGCCTTGAAGGCTTTTCAGTACAGCGCCTGGTACGATGCTATGATTGCTCAGTACTTCTCTCGCGTTGCGGGTGATCTCTTCCCAAGATACCTCACGTTATCTTACGAGAAGGTGTGCGAACTTTGCTACGGTGAAAATCCACACCAGCGAGCGGCCCTGTACAAAGATGTGCTTGTTCCGTCTGGAATCGTCAATGCAAAACAGCTTCATGGAAAAGAACTTTCCTTCAACAACTACCTCGATGCCGACGCTGCCTTGTCGGTTGTGAAAGATTTCGAGGACACCACCTGCGTCGTTGTCAAACACACCAACCCCTGCGCTGTCGCCTGTGCAAATTCAACTCTCGAGGCTTTCGAGAAGGCAAAGGCTGCTGACCCAGTTTCGATTTTTGGAGGAATCGTGGCATTCAATCGAGGTGTCGATGCTGAGACTGCTAAGAAGCTTTCTGAGATATTTCTCGAAGTGATACTGGCACCAAGTTTCGACGCTGAAGCACTCAAGATCTTGAAAAAGAAAAAGAACCTGAGGCTCCTTCAGATCGATTTGAACCAAAAGGGTGAGATCTACGATCTGCGAAGAATTTCCGGGGGAGTGCTCTTTCAAACACCCGACCTTACCGACTACGCACAGTTGAAAGTAGTCACTGAGCGTGCACCACACGAGGAAGAGCTGAAAGATCTGCTCTTCGCCTGGAAAGTTGTCAAGCATGTGAAATCCAACGCGATCGTGCTGGCCAAGGATCGCACCACGCTCGCCATCGGTGCAGGACAGCCTAACAGAGTCTGGCCTACAGAACATTGCGTCAGACAGGCTGGAGAGAAGGCAAAAGGTTCCGTGCTGGCCTCCGATGCGTTCTTCCCATTCCCGGACGCTGTCGAGATCGCGGCGAAAGCAGGGGTTTCAGCCATCATACAACCAGGTGGGTCGGTGAGGGACCAAGAGGTCATCGAGATGGCGAACAGATACAACGTGGCGATGATTTTCACAGGTACACGACACTTCAAGCACTGAGGTGGTACCATGAAGGCGCTCGTCATAGGTTCGGGTGGTCGCGAACACGCGTTGGTATGGAAACTCCACCAGGAAGGATACGAAGTCTTCTGCGCTCCAGGTAACGGTGGTATCTGCCAGGATGCGACGTGCTACGAAGCAAAAAGTGTGGATGAACTGTTACAGCTCGCTTTGAAAGAGAAGATAGATCTGACTGTCGTGGGTCCGGAGGCGTATCTGGCACAAGGTGTGGTCGACGTTTTCGAATCGCACGGTCTCAAAATCTTTGGACCAAACAGAAAAGCGTCTCAGCTCGAGTGCAGTAAGGTTTACGCAAAACTGCTCATGGACGAGTGTGGGATACCAACGGCGCGGTTCAGGTTGTTCGACGACCCTGTTCAGGCAGAAAAGTATGTTGAACGCTGCGAATTTCCAATCGTTATAAAGGCGGATGGTTTGGCGCAAGGTAAAGGAAGTTACGTGGTGATGAGTCGTGAAGAAGCGTTCAACGTGATCGATTCGTTGATGAGGAAAAAGATCTTTGGAGAGTCGGGTGAGAGGATCGTTGTCGAAGAGTTTTTGCGAGGCAAAGAAATGAGCATGATGGTTCTCACCGATGGTAAAACTTACGTTCCCATGATGAGTGCGATGGATTACAAGAAAATCTACGATGGCGACAGGGGGCCCAACACGGGTGGAATGGGTTCAATCGCACCGGCACCGCACTACAGCGAGAACCTGTGGCGAAGTGTGAGAGAGGAAATCTTGGACAAGCTTTTCCCAGCACTCGAGAAGCGGAACGTGATCTACAAAGGCGTCCTTTATCTGGGTCTGATGATCACTCAAGATGGTCCCAAAGTGCTCGAATTCAACTGCAGGTTCGGTGATCCAGAAACTCAGTCCATTCTGCTGCTCTTGGAAAGTGATCTTTTGGAAATGCTCCAGGCCGTGGTCGAGGGAGAATTGGAGAGACGCAAAATATTATGGTCAAAAGAAAAGGCAGTTTGCGTGGTTCTGGTGAGCGGAGGTTATCCCGAGTCTTACAAAACGGGTTTTGAGATCTTCGGTTTGAACAAGGTGAAAGATGCGATCGTTTTCCATGCAGGTACCAAGAAGGTCGATGGAAAGATCGTCACCAGCGGTGGTAGGGTTTTAAACGTTTGTGCAAAGGCTGATACTTACGCAAAGGCCAGAAGACGGGTTTACGAGGAGATTGAGAAAATCCACTTCGAGAACATGTATTATCGCAAGGACATCGGTCTGTTCATCTCTTGACATCTTACATGATGGTTATGTATAATACCAAAAAACAAAGCATAGGAGTGCCATCGTGATGGCCATATTTCTTCGATTTGTCAGGCAATTTGCCTTGAACTCTATTGAGAATAAGAAGGCTAAGCGCAGCCACCCGCTCGTTGATGGTTGGCCTGCGCTTAGCTCGTTTTGTACAAGCTGAGCGCAAGCCAATGTAGAAAGAAGATCATCAACGAGCGGGCTACAAAACATGTAGCCCGCTTTTTTATTCATAAGGAGGGGTTGAGAAATGGAGGAAAGTGGCATGTTCGTGGGAGTTGGAACTGCTATCGTGACGCCGTTCAAGGGCGGAGAGGTGGATCACGAGAGCTACAAAAAGCTCGTTGAGTGGCAACTCGACAGTGGCGTCAAAGCAATTGTGGTTGCAGGAACGACGGGAGAGGGAGCGACACTGAGAATTGACGAAAGGGAACGTTTGGTCTCCGTCACCAAGGAAATCTGTGAAAAAAGAGCTCAGGTGATAGTTGGGACCGGTACCAACGACACGCGCAAAACTCTCGAGCTTTCCCTGAGTGCTGTTAAGAATGGCGCGGATGCTGTACTCGTAGTGACACCTTATTACAACAAACCCACCCAAGAAGGTTTGTACGCTCATTACAGGTACCTTTCGGAGAGAATTGACATACCCATAATTATCTACAACGTTCCATCGCGTACCAGTGTAAATATAGCCCCAGAGACCGTGGCTAGACTTGCGAACGACTGCAAAAACATACGCGCCATAAAAGAGGCCAATCAAGACATTTCTCAATCCGATGAGATCTTGAAACTGACGCGTAATATGGATTTCTACGTATACTCCGGAAACGATGACAGAACCTTTCACATGCTTTGTGCCGGTGCGAAGGGTGTTATATCCGTGGCGTCGAACGTGATCCCACACCGTATGGTCGAGATGGTTAACGCGATTTTTGAGGGAAACCTGAGGAAAGCAAGGGAACTGCATTTCAAATACCTTGAGTTGTTCAAGTCCTTGTTCGTCGAGACTAACCCCATGCCGGTGAAGGCTGCACTTCACCTGATGGGTCGCATCGAGAACGAATTTCGTCTGCCTTTGGTACCACCCAAACAATCCACAGTGGACCAATTAAGAAGAACGTTGTTTGAACTGGAGGTGGTCAAATGAGTGGTTTGAAGTACGGAATCGTTGGGTCCAAAGGTAAGATGGGCAGAGAGATCATGGAATATTTCTCGTCATTTGGCGACGAATGCGTCGTTGAAAAGGATGTTGACCATTTCGTAGAACGGGATGTCCCACAGTTGATCATTGATTTTTCCTCACCGCAAGGCTTGAAAGAGAGTGTCGAGCTGTGCAGAAAGTACAACTGTGGCCTGATCGTCGGAACAACAGGTTTAACCGATGAATCTTTCAGGTTGTTGGGGGAACTTTCGAAAACGTTGCCAGTGGTTCAGAGTTACAATTTTTCGAGTGGTATGAGCATCATGAAGGAGATCTTGAAGGCCTTCCGCGAACAATTCAAGGATTGGGATTGTGCAATGATAGAAATACACCACAGTCAAAAAAAGGACGCACCTTCTGGCACCGCTAAGATGCTCAAGGAGGTTATTCAAAGAGATTTATCGATCAGTTCCATCAGGGTTGGTGGAATCTTCGGTGAACATACGGTGATCTTTTCAAATGCCGGCGAGGTGGTTGAGATAAGCCACAGGGCACTTTCCAGAAGGGCGTTTTCAATCGGGGTTCGGCGAGCGGCGCTCTTTCTTTTAACAAAAGAAAAAGGTTTCTTCACTTACGAAGATGTTTTGAAGGGGGTCGATAAAGCCGCAGAAGAATTACGTGGAATTTCCGAGTTGCTATGAAAGAGGATGATGTACCAGGCGTTTACCTTACAATCTTTTCAAGCTCTTCGACTTCCATATTAGAAGACTTTTCATTGCGATCTCATCGACCATTTATACAATTTGAAGCATGTATTTTCGCGGGACATGGGCTTGGTCTAAGCCTTGAGTCCCGTCAATGTGATTCCTTTTATGAGAAATCTCTGTCCGATCAAGAACGCCACTATCGATGGGAGGACGCCTATCACGGCTGCCGCCATGAGCAAGTTCCATGTCGTACCATACATTCCTTGAAAACTCGCAAGCCCTATGGTTACCGTCTTCATCGAGTCCTTGCTCACAACGACTAACGGCCAGAGCAAGTTGTTCCACTGAAAGACAAATGTGAAAACCGCCAGTGTGGAGAGAGCGGGAACAGACAAAGGCAGAATTATCCTCGAGTAGATGTAGAATCTCGAAGCTCCGTCTATGCGTGCTGCGTCTTCATAATCTTTGGGTATCGTCATGAAGAACTGTCTGAGCAGAAAGACTCCGAAGGCTGTGAACACATTAGGGAGGATCAAACCCGTGTAGGTATCAGTGAGACGGAGTAGTTTGATCAATATGAAATTTGGTATCATCGTGACTTGACCCGGGACCATGAGCGTAGCCAAGTACAGCAAGAACAGTTTGTCCCTACCAGGAAAGTTCAATCTGGCAAATGCGAATGCGCTCAGCGAAGCAACCAGCAAATGTAACAACGTGATGGACCCGGAAACTATGACACTGTTCAGCAGATACCTGCCAAAGGGTACCACAGACCAGATGCGTGCGTAGTTCTCCCAGTGAGGTTGTCTTGGAATCCACTTTGGTGGATACTCGAACACCTCTCCCAAACTCTTCAGCGATGTTGAGAACATCCAGAAGAAGGGCACGAGCATGACGACAGCTACTATCACCATCAAACAGAACAAAGACCAGTTCAAAACCTTTTCTTTGACCTTCATCCTCATTCGTAGTACACCCACTTTCTTTGGTACCTGAACTGAACGAACGTCGCGATGAATATTATGCCGAACAGCACCCAAGCTATCGCAGCTGCGTAGCCCATCCTGAACCACTGAAAGGCATTGTTGTATATGTAGTACACGATGGTATTGGTAGCGTTCCCAGGCCCTCCCCCAGTTAAGACATAGGCTTGATCGAACACTTGGAACGAAGAGATCACGTTTATGACGATAACAAAGAAAGTCGTTGGTGAAAGCAGTGGCATCGTTATGTGAACGAAGGTTTTCCAAGCGTTTGCGCCGTCGAGTCTTGCGGCTTCGTACACGGTCGTCGGTATACTTTGTAGGCCCGCCATGAACATGACAGTTGAGAATCCCACGTCCTTCCAAACACTGAGAATCACGATCGCAACGAGCGCCCACTTGGGATCAGAAAGCCATCTGGGCAAGTTTGAAACACCGATTTGGTAGAGAAAATCGTTCAGCAAACCAAAGTCAGCGTTGAAGATCCATCTCCAAACCATCGCTGCTGCCACCGTTGGAATTATCACTGGAAGGAAGATCGCGGCTCTGAAGAACGTACGACCTGGGATGTTACGAACCAAGATGAGTGCGAAGATCAAACCGAGCAAGACTCGTGTGGGGACGGTGCCAAGCACGAACCAGAGAGTGTTTCTGAAAACCAGATGGAAGGTTTTGTCCTCGAGGAACAATTTAGTGAAATTCCTCAGGCCAAGGAACGTTGGTTTGGTCAGCATGTCCCACTCGAAGAAACTCAGAACGGAAGAGAACACGACTGCACCGAAGACGAATATCGCAAAGCCCACGAATCCAGGAAGTAAGAACAACCACGCGGCCAAGGTTTCTTTTCTTCTCAAAGTCATTGTTTTTCATTCCTCCAAACCAAAGACATTTGCAGCGTTGCCGTACATGATCGAGTCTATCTCCTCGTGTGTCAGACCCATTCCCCTCAGCGCATCGTACCAGCATATGATTTCTCTCGGCATTTTTTCAACGCTGCTATCAGTTCCAAAGAGCACTTTTTTCACTGAGATTTCCCTCTTTATGTACTTCCCTTCAATGATGTGCCTTCTGACCACCTCACCACCGGAGATGTCGAAGTACACATTTCGGCGCCATCGTGCAACTGCGCAAGACACAAGGTACTCCGGCCAACCGAGATGAGCTCCTATGATCTTCAACTTTGGGAAGGTGTTAGCGATGGTGTCGAGGAACAACGATCTCATTCTCGCAGATGACTTACCTCTCAACATCTTCGAGGAGGCATCTTCTCTGCCAGGAAATGCGCTCGATTCGTTCAGTAAATAATCCACGGGTCCACCTATCACACCCGTGTGAAACAGAACAACCATGTTGTTTTCCTCTGCTCTTTCGTAGAAAGGAAAGTACGAAGGATCGTCGTAGTCTTTCCGTGTCAATATCACCTTCAGACCAGCGAAGCCTCTCTTATTGTACTCGTCAACCACTTCAGGTTCATCGGCATCGAGATCGACTCTGGCCAAACCCACAAACACGTCGGGATATTCCCTGAACGCCTTTTCAACCAAGTGGTTAGCCCCGAGATTGCCAATGAGTGCGATCTTTCGTACGTTGAATTCCTCAGCGTAGCGTAGTAACTGTTCCACTCTGTCAGAGTAAAGCCTCTCGTCCTCAACGAAGTGCACGTGCACATCGAAAACGCGTGGAATCACAGCATCATCTCCTTTAAAAGCGCGGCGCTGAGCGCCGCGCCAAGCTCACCAAGTTCCAAATTTCTTTATCATCTTGTTGACTTCCTCGGTCACGTACTCCAGCACTTCCACAGCCGACTTTTGTCCCGTCCAGACGTAGTCAATTTTGTTGTGGGTGGGACAGCCTTCGATATCAACGAGAGATTACTCTCGAAAGTGGAGGCTGAAGTTAAACAGCACTTCTATGGCTTCGATGTCGAAGTCAGAAAGTCCAAGAAGGATCCTGACGCCATGTTAACGGGCGCCATGGAGTACCTGATAGAGACCGTTCTCACGAACCTGTGATCAATCGACGTCGAGGAACTTTTTGAAAACGGCCACAACCTCGTGGAACTTTTCGTCTCTCAACCACTCTGTCCAGCCGTTTTTACGGTAGATGTCTTCGACGAGCCACGGATAGTTTAACCTGTCCACAAAGATCCTTCCAACGTGCTTCGATAACAGTCTTGCCAGTCTTTCTGGGTTCATGGGCAGCACGGGTCCGACAAAGGCAGATACATCAACGTTGGATTCTCGAAGCTTTCTTATTGTTTCGATGCGTTCGTCTATGGGTGCAGCGTTTGGTTCCAAAATTCTTCTCACCAGCTCGTCATCCGTAGTGATGGTTATGGTGACACTCACGTCTTTGTTTTGAAGTATGTCAAGATCTCTCAGAATCAGGCTCGACTTTGTGAGAATATGCACACTTCTGAATCGGCCCAGAGCGATTTTCAGCAGTGTCCTCGTCAGCTGATACTTCTTCTCAATCGGCTGATACGGATCGCAAATGCTCGAAAACAGTATGCTCCCCTTCAGCTTGTACAATTCACGCTCGAATATTTCAGGCGCATTCGTTTTGACGAAGACATCCCTTCCCCAAACACCGGCCGTGTTCTTGAAAGGACCTATGAACTGCGCATAACAGTACCTGCAACCGTGTCCACAACCGATGTAGGGGTTGACAACGTATCTGGCTATGGGAATTTTCGTTTTTGTTACCAGTTTCTGGACCAACACTTCGCGCACCATATCCGATACAATTAAACTACAGAAAGACGGGAAAGAGTTTGTGAAGGGGGAATTGCATGATCGCAGTCGTTGGGAGCAACAACGTCGATCTCGTTCTCACGGTGGATCATTTCACACAACCTGGGGAAACCCAGAGGTGTCTTTCGTACGAACGTTTTCCGGGTGGTAAAGGGGCAAACCAGGCTGTAGCTTGTAAGAAGCTCACCGCCGAGGTTTATTTTCTCACGTGTGTTGGCAACGATGGAAACGGTGAATTCTCGTTCGAAACGCTGACGCGAGCAGGGCTCAGGGATGGCCTGGTACATGTGGAACTTCCAAACGGCTTTGCAATGATTGAGGTGACACGCGATGGTCAAAACAGAATCATCATATTCCCAGGTGCCAACGCAGCGATGAATGTGAAACTCGTTCAAAAACATCTGAACGAGCTTCTGAAAGCCGACATTCTCCTGCTTCAAAACGAAATACCGTTCGAGGTGAACTTGGAAGTCGCAAGGCGGTTCAAAGAGAAAGGAAAGCTCGTGATCTTCGATCCGGCGCCTGCTACGGGTGTTCAGGATGAGATCTACAGCTACGTGGACATAATCACACCGAACGAGTCCGAGGCACACCAACTCACAGGCAAATTCGGCGAATCCGCTGCGCAGGAGTTACTCAAAAGAGGTTGTGCAAACGTGCTGCTCAAGATGGGTGACAAGGGTTGTTATTTCACAGGAAAACTCGGAACATTCAGAGTAGATGCTTTCAAGGTTAACGCTGTCGACAGCACCGCAGCGGGTGACGTGTTCAACGCGGCGTTCGCTGTTTGGTTTGAAAGAAGTAAGGACGTGCAGAAATCCTTGATGTTCGCAGCAGCTGCGGCAGCCATAAGTGTGACGAGATTTGGTGCTCAGAGTTCAATACCAACATTCGAAGAAGTTCTGAACTTCTTGAAGGAAAGAAGGATCGAGGGATTCGATAGATGAAGTATGAAATGGTTTATTTCGACCTCGACGGCACATTGTTGGATTTCGCCAAGGCGGAGAGAGAATCCATAGGGGCTGTTCTCGAAGAGTTCGGCATCCCTTTGAGCAACGATCAGATACAGACCTACGTTGAAATCAACAAGAAGTGGTGGCGATTTTTCTCAGAGGGGAAGGCTTCGAAAGAGAGAATCGTGGTCGCAAGGTTCGAGGAATTCTTGTCTTGGTTGGGACATCCTGAAATTTCTCCACTCGATGTCTCACGGCGATACTTGGAAAAGTTGTCCAACTGCGCCTACTTTTTGCCTGGGGCTGAGGAGTTCTTGATGAAGATGAAAGCTCTGAACGTCAGGATGGCCGCACTCACGAATGGTGTTCAGTCAGTGCAGGAAAGAAGGGTGAAACTCTTGGGACTCGAACGTTTTTTCGAGTTCATGATAACATCGGAACTTGCCGGAAAACCGAAACCAGACCCGGCGATGTTCCTGCTTGCCGCAAGCAAGAGCAATGTTCCTCTGACGCGGTCAGTTTACGTTGGCGACGATCCCGTGGTCGACTATCTTGCAGCCAGGAACGCTGGAACGGACTTCGTTCTTCTGGATCTTGACTCGGTTCACTCCGACTTCGATGGGCGTAGGGTGAGTTCCTACGAGGAACTCTTCAATCTGTTGATCTGTGAATCGATCATTTCGTAGAGCCATTTACCCAGAGATTCGACCACGGTTTCGCTGAACGGCGAGTCGATGTTTGCGACTTTCAACAACTGTTGGAAAGACAGACTACCACCGAGATCGCAGAGTTTTGTATAGTCTCGGAGCGTGGAAACTCTGTCTTCAAAGCTGCGTTTGAGCAACTGAAAGGCACAGAACTGGGCGATCACATAGTCTATGTAGTAGAAGGGACTTTCATAGATGTGCATCTGTTGTTGCCACAAGCCCCCATTTTCTAAGTAACGGTTTCCATCGTAGTCAATCTCTGGCATGTATTTGGCCTCGATCTGTCTCCACAGTTTTCTCCTTTCCTCTGGTGTTAGGTTTGGATTCTGGTAAACCACGTGCTGAAACTCGTCGACACAGACACCGTACGCAACAAAGTTCAGAGCTTTCCATGCGTGCACGAGTTTCGCTTGCTCCGCGCGATCTTTGTAGAAGAGCTCCATCCAGGGCCAGGCGAGGAACTCCATGCCCATGGAATGGACCTCGCAGGCCTCAGTGGTGGGCCAATAGTACTCGGGGACCTCGAAGTTCCGACTCCTGTATACTTGGAAGGCGTGACCCGCCTCGTGGGTCAACACCTCTACATCGTGAGAAGTCCCATTGAAGTTCGCAAATATAAACGGAGATTTGTAATCGGGTATGAAGTCGCAGAATCCCCCAGGATATTTGCCCTCCCTACTGTCCAGATCCATCAGTTCGTTTGTCAGCATGAAGTTGAAAAACTCCCCCGTTGCATCTGACATCTGCTCGTACATCATTTTCGCTGCCTCGACAAGTTCCGTTCGCGTACCCGCCGGCCGCGGATCGCCTTCTTTCAAAAGTATAGGCATGTCGTAATACTTGAGTTTTTCTATCTTCAGCATCTCTCTTTGTTTTTCCCTGAGTTTTTGGAGCAGTGGCACGATTTTCATCTGAACGCCATTTCTGAGCTTCGCCACGTCTTCAACCGTGTAGTCTGACCTTTTCAGTCTCAGATATGCGAGCGGTACGAACGATTCAAAGCCAAGTTTTCTTGCCATTTCGTGCCTGATCTTGACTAAGTGATCGTAGATCTCGTCCAGCTGGTCTTGGTTCCTCGCGAAAAACTCATACCTTGCTTCGCAAGCGCGCCTTCTGGTGTCCCTGTCTGGTGAGAGCTCGTAGGCTCTCAGCTGTGAGAGGGTGAGTTTTCGTCCATCGAACTCGACCTGTGCCGAGGAGACAAGGTTGGCGTAACTCGTGCTCAATTTGTTTTCTCTTTCCAGATCTTCGATGATTGTCGGCCTGAACGTCTTGACAGTCATCTCGGCAACGTTGAAGAGCTGACTTTTGAAAATTTTCTCGAGTTCCTCCTTGAACCGTGATTCCAGCAAAGTCTTGTAGAAATTGAACAGTAGTGCCTCTACATGGGGCAGGGCTTCATCGTAGAAGTCTTTCTCCTTCGCGTAGAACTCGTCTCGGGTGTTCATGCAGTAGCGAATGAACGCTAAGCTAAGCGCCGAATGGAAATTGTTTCTCAACCTGTTGACAGTTTTCACAGCTTCAACAGCTTGTGAGGGCTTCTGCGCGTCCCTCAGATTCGCTATAGCCTTTTCGAATTCGACCTTCATCTTGTCTAAGTTTGGCCTTTCGTAAGGCATCTCAGAGAACTTCATGCTCACCCCTCCACAGAGTTATCCGTTGTCTTGTACACATTATTATGGTAGCATTATGATAGTATTTTTTCAGAAAGCGGAGGTGGAAGCTTTGCGAATAGTACTCGACTGCGACCCTGGTCATGACGATGCGTTCGCGATATTGCTCGCGGCAGCCTCGCGGGAGATAGAACTGCTCGGTGTGACCACGGTCGTTGGTAATTCCTATCTCGAGAACACCACTATCAACGCGAGAAAGATTTTGGATCTCTTTGATCTGGACGTACCGGTCTTTCCCGGCTGTGCCAAACCGTTGCTGAGAAACATCGTCGTGGCGCCTCAGATACACGGTCAGTCTGGCCTTGATGGCGCAACCATGCCTCCACCAAAGCGGAGTATAGAAAAAATCCACGCCGTAGATTTCATCGCCCAGATGGCACAGAAATACTACGATCTCATCTTGGTCCCCACAGGTCCACTGACGAACATTGCTCTGTTCATACTGAAATACCCTAAGCTCGTGAAAAGAATTTCCACGATAGTCTTGATGGGTGGTGGGATCGCGTTTGGAAACGTGACACCCGTTGCAGAATTCAACATATTCGCCGATGCTGAGGCTGCAAAGATCGTTTTCAAATCGGGTATACCCATAGTCATGGCACCGCTCGATCTCACACACCAAGTTGTGGCGACTGAGAGAGAAGCTGAGAAACTCAGAAGCATGGGTGAAAGGTTCCAGATCATGGCCGATCTTTTGATGTTCTTCAAATCCACTTACAAGAACGTTTTCAATATCGATGGTGCGATCCTACACGATCCCTGCACCGTGATGTATTTGCTACATCCTGAGATCTTCGAGTCGCAAGACTATTTCGTTGATGTGGAAACGAAGGGTGAGCTCACCTACGGACAAACAGTCGTCGATGTCTGGCGAACCACGGGTAACACACCGAACGCAAAAGTGCTTTTGAAGGTCAACAGGGAGAAGTTCTTCGATATATTGTTCGAGAAATTCGGTTCACTTTCAAGGAGGTAGATGGCTTTGGTGGATCCAAGGTATCACATAAGGGTGAATCCGGAAGATGTGGGTGAATTCGTTATCGTTGTCGGTGACAGGGGAAGGGTTGAACGTGTCGCGAAGTACTTCTCGGATGCGAAGAAAGTTGGCGACAACAGAGAGTATCTGACCTACACAGGTTATGTCAAGGGCAAGAAGGTCAGCGTGATGTCCACGGGTATGGGTGCACCCGCTATGGCGATAGGAATCGAGGAACTCGCAACGACCAACGCCAAGGTGGTCATCAGAGTGGGAACGACGGGTGCGTTCCAGAAAGAGCTCAAACTCGGTGACAGCATCATCGTGACGGGAGCCGTTCGTCTGGATGGAACAACATCGCAGTACATCATGCCTGAGTATCCCGCAATCGCTGATTTTCGTGTTGTCAGTGCCTTGGTACGTGCTGCTGAGCTTGTGAAGAACCGTTACCACGTTGGCATCGTCGCCTCCACAGACTCTTACTATGGCAGAAATTTTGACCCTGAGAGACATTCGCATATGGAGAAGCTACTCGTTAAAGCAGGTGTCTTGGCCGTAGAGATGGAGATCGGAGCGCTCTATGTGGTCGGGGGAATCAAAGGTTTGAAGACGGGAGCAGTGCTCACTGTGAGGGAAGAACTCTCAGAGGATGGATACATCCAGGCCGGTCCAAAATTTGAGGAAGGCTTGGAAAAGTCGATCCAGATAGCCGTGAAAGCCATTGAGATTCTCATAGAAGGAGGTGTTGGTTCATGAGGAAGTTCTTGGTGATACTGTTGGCAACGCTCTTCGTGCTCAGTTTCGCAAAAACGCTCAAGGTTGCACTCTTGCTGAACGGAACACTCGGTGACAAGTCTTTCTTCGACTCTGCGGGTAGAGGTATCCAGATGGCGATCAAAGAACTGGGAATCCAGGCCAAAATCATCGAAGCAGGTTACCAGCAGGAAAGGTGGAGACCATACCTGGAAGACCTCTCAGACCAAGACTACGACATCATCATCGTGGGAACCTGGCAGATGCAGGAGATCCTCGAAGAGATTGCACCAATGTATCCAGAGAAGAAGTACTTCATTTTCGATACCTCCGTTGACTACAGCAAACCTGGTCTGGACAACGTTTACTCGATACTCTACAAGCAGAACGAAGGTTCCTTCCTCGTTGGTGCGTTGGCAGCGTTGATAACAACTTCCGGCATGCCGAAGACCAACCCAGAGCCAATCATAGGCTTCCTTGGTGGAATGGACATACCCGTGATCAACGACTTCTTGGTTGGTTACATCGAAGGTGCGAAGTACGTCAACCCGAACATCAAGGTCTTGATTTCCTACGTGGGAAGCTTCAACGATCCTGCGAAGGGTAAAGAGCTGAGTCTTGCGATGTACAGACAAGGTGCAGACATCATCTTCAACGTGGCGGGCAACACGGGCGTCGGTTTGCTCGAAGCCGCGAAGGAAGCTGACAGATGGGCAATAGGTGTTGATTCCGACCAGGCGTTGATCTATGAGGATATAGACATCGAAATCGCCAAGAGAATAGTCACCTCCATGATGAAGAACGTGGATCTCTCGATCTTCCGTGGTTTGAAACTGCACCTTGAAGGAAAGCTGAAGTACGGCCAGGCTGAAGCGTTGGGTATCGCCGAAGGTGGCGTCGGTGTGGCGGACAACAAATACTACAGAGAGCTTGTGCCCGAACAGATACGAGCGAAGATAAAAGAGATCGAACAAAAGATCCTCAGAGGAGAAATCAAAGTCAGCACTGCTTACGGAATGTCAACCGACGAGCTCAACAAACTCAGAGCGAGCGTCCGTCCGTGATGAGGGTGGGAGCCTTCGCGGCTCCCACTTTCTGGAGGCGTCGATATGAAGGCGATAGAAGCGATCAACGTGACAAAGGTTTATCCAAACGGTGTTGTCGCGAACAGGAACGTGAATTTTTCTGCGACTGTCGGTGAGATCCACGCCGTCGTTGGTGAAAACGGTGCCGGCAAGACGACACTGATGAAGATCCTCTTCGGAATGGAGAAACCAACGAGCGGTGAAATAAGAATCTTCGAGGAGCCCGTGCAACTGAATTCGCCTCACGATGCCATCGCAATGGGTGTAGGTATGGTTCATCAGCATTTCATGCTCGTTCCTTCTTTTACTGTGGCAGAGAACATCATGCTCGGGATCGAACCGAAGAAGAATCTGTTCTCACTCGACTTCAAACGCATGGAACAGATCATAAGCGAGTATGCGAAAAAAATGAATTTCGAACTTCCCATTTGGGAGAAAGTCATGGATCTGCCGGTCGGTGTCAAGCAGAGAGTTGAGATCATGAAAGCTCTCATACGTGGTGCCAAGGTGCTCATATTGGATGAGCCCTCTTCGGTTTTGACACCTCAGGAAGTGAACGAGTTGTTCGTGGTGTTGAAGAACTTGTCACAACAGGGCATCACGATCATCTTCATCACGCACAAACTGAACGAAGTCAAACAGATCGCCGACAGAATAACGATCATGCGAGAGGGACGTGTCGTTGGTACTTACAGGAACGAAGAGCTCAGTGAGTCACAGATCGTGGAACTGATGATCGGAAGAAAGTTCGAGTACGACATAAGCAGAGTGAAAGCGATCCCTGGTAAACCATTGCTCGTCGTGAAAAACCTGAACTACTTCAGGGAAGATGGGGCGCACATCTTGAAGAACTTGTCATTCTATCTGAGGTCCGGTGAGATCTTGGCAATCGCTGGGTTAGAGGGAAATGGGCAAAAAGAGCTGGTTGAGATTCTCACAGGGCTTCGTGAAAAGGCGTCCGGAGAAATGCTGGTTGACGGCAAAAACGTTTTGGGTGCCAAACCTTGGGAGCTGAGACAGCTTGGAATTTCACACATCCCCGATGACAGAATTGAAGTGGGAAGTGCCTTAGATATGAGCGTGGCCGAGAATATGATATCCGATAGATACGATCAACGGCCTTTCAGTGGGCGGATCGTCTACAGAAAAAGACCCGTTATCGAGTTCGCCAGGAGGTTGATCAGGGAATTTTCCGTAAGGGTGAAATCTCCCACAACTTTGGTGAGAATGCTCTCTGGTGGTAACATGCAGAAAGTCGTCGTAGCGAGGGAGTTGACGAACGAACCGAAGATCGTGATCGCGAACCAACCAACGCACGGCATCGATGTTGCGTCGAGCGAGTTCATTCGTAAGAAGTTATTGCAAATGAGGGACGAGGGCAAAGGTGTGCTTCTCATTTCGACAGATCTGCAAGAAGTTTTGCAAATAGCAGACAGGATCTTGGTTCTGTACAAAGGTGAGATCGTGGCGCACCTTCAGAATGAAAACCTCACCGAGACCGACCTTGGTTTCTATATGCTTGGTACAAAACGTCAAAGTCAGGAGGAACTCAAGGAGTTGTTGACTCTATGAAGAGATCGCTCGCACTGCTGGAGTTAGTGAGGATGGCACTGACGATCCTCATCGCACTGCTCATAGGCTACATCTTCCTGCTCTTCAGTACCGAGGATGTTGGTGAGGCGTTCAAGTGGTTCTTGTACGGGCCATTGTCAACTCAGAGAAGGTTCGTAGAATTCCTGAACACCTCAGTCCCACTGATAATGACAGGTTTGGCACTTTCACTGGTTTTTCAGGCCAGAGTGTTCAACATTGGAGCTGAAGGCTGTCTGTTCTTTGGTGGCTTCGGTGCCATGCTGGCAGCTCTGGAGTTTCCACAACTGTCTGTGCTTCATTTGATAGTTACCCTGCTCACGGCAGCACTGTTCGGAGCCATCTGGGCCTTCGTACCGGCGATCTTGAAGGCGAAATGGAAAGCGAGTGAACTGGTGTCGTCCTTGATGATGAACTACATCGCTTACCTTTTGGTTCTTTTCCTGGTGAACAACTACTTCAGGGACAAGGCAGCGGGCGCACTCGTTTCCTATCGCTTTCCTCAGACAGCCTGGCTTGCGACACTCACACGCTACAGACTGAACAGCGGATTCTTCATTGCCGTTTCTATAGCGATCTTGATCGGATTTCTTCTCTACTTCACGAAGTACGGGTATGAAATACGCGTGGTCGGTGCCAACAAAAAGTTCGGTTTCTACACGGGCATCAACGTCGTTCTGACGACGTTCTGGGTGCAGTTGCTCTCTGGGGCTCTCGCTGGATTGGCTGGCGGAATCGAACTGACGGCGATGTATCGAAGGTTCGTCTGGCAATCTCTGCCCGGATTCGGTTTCGATGGAATCATCGTGGCGATCTTGGCAAGGAACAATCCCTTCTTGGTCATACCGAGCGCGCTCTTCATAGCGTACTTGAGGGTCGGAGCCAACATCATGAGCAGGATGACGGGTCTGGCACCGGAGGTCGTGATTGTCATACAGAGTGTTATGATTCTGCTCGTGACGGCAGAGGCCTTGCTGGAAAGGTTCAAGAAGAGAATCGTCGAGAGAGAGGCGATGAAAGGTGAGTAATTTCTTTCAGAATTTCATAGATCCCGCCTTCTGGTACAGCGTGCTCAGAGTCTCAACTCCTCTTTTGTTCGCTGTCATGGCGGCGTTAGTCAGCTCCATCGCAGGTTCGATAAACATAGGCATCGAGGGCATGATGCTCATGGCCGCATTCTGGGGTAATGTAGTCGGCGCCTTTGCGAAGAACCCCTGGATCGGACTTCTTGCTGGAATTGCGAGCGCCATAGCGATGTCTCTACTTCTGGCATTCTCGCATTTGAAACTTAGAGTCAACTTAGTGATCGCTGGTGTGGCTTTGAACTTATTTGCATCTGGCTTCACCGTGTTCATGCTCTTCGCACTCACTGGGGAGAAGGGAACGTCTGCTTCGTTGGGTAGTCAACCAATTCCGAGGCTCGATATACCGTTGCTGAGGGACATACCCTTTTTGGGAAAGGTCTTGAACAACCACAACGCTCTGACGTACT
Source organism: Pseudothermotoga hypogea DSM 11164 = NBRC 106472 (assembly GCF_000816145.1). Taxonomy (NCBI): domain Bacteria; kingdom Thermotogati; phylum Thermotogota; class Thermotogae; order Thermotogales; family Thermotogaceae; genus Pseudothermotoga; species Pseudothermotoga hypogea. Next base: position 1,734,883 of record NZ_CP007141.1, read on the forward strand.
TTGCTCTGATCTCGATCTTTCTCGTGGATTATCTCATCAGAAAGACGCCTCTGGGTATGCGAATGAGAGCAGTCGGTGAAAATCCAGACGCCGCCACATCTGTCGGTGTTTCGGTCTTGCGCGTGAAGTACGTGTCGTTGTTGCTCAGCGGCGTCTTTGCAGGCTTCGCCGGTGCGTTCCTTTCAATGGGTTATGTTTCTTGGTTCGCCCGTGACATGACCAGTGGAAGAGGGTTTATCGCTCTGGCGGCACAAGCACTGGGAGGAAATTCTGCCATTCTGGGAGCGCTTGGTGCTTTGCTCTTTGGAGTCGCAGAAGCGACAGGTTTCACCTTGCAGTCTTTGAGAATACCATCCGAAATAACGAACATGATACCGTTCATTCTCACGTTGATAGTACTGATAATCTACGCAAGAACACGCGTCAGGTCGCATTCACGGATCCAGGAGATATAAAGTGAGAGAAAAGAACCCCATCGCTGCTGTTCACATGTAAGACTTTTATGCTCTTACCGAAGAGCTTTCTGTACTCCATATCGAGCTCTTCAAAGCTGAATTCCGTGTAGCCTTTTCTCAGCAAGGCCAGAACGCTTCCTCCAAAGCCTCCACCGACGATCCTCGCACCGAGGACGCCCGCCCTGCCTTTCAAAAAGCCCACGATGAAATCAACCTCGTCGCACGAAACTTCGTAGAAGTCCCTCAGGCTCGCGTGCGACTCGTAAAGATAACATCCCGCCAGAAACGGACGGTTATCCTTGAGAGCCTTGACCATCTTCAGAACGCGCTCGTTCTCGCTCAAAACGTGTTTGGCACGTTTTCGCAGCGTCGATTCCAGTGCGGCGAGATCTTTCTCTGCGATTTCTCTGAAAGAACGCTTGTTCAGTGCCTTGAGAATCGCCTCACACTCTGCCCTTCTTTTGTTGTACTCTGAAGAAGCAAGCTCGTGTTTCACATTCGAATCTATCAACACAAATTCGTAGTTGTTCAAGTTCAGCGGAACGTATTCATAATCCATCGTCATCGTATCGAGCAAGATGGCGTGATCTTTCTTGGCAAACACCGCGGTGAATTGATCCATGACACCACAGCGTACACCAACGAACTCTCTCTCTGCTTTCACACAGATTTGAACCAGATCCTTTGGCTCAATCCTGTGGTCCATCAACTTGACGATCGCAACGGCCGTCGCAACTTCCAAAGCTGCGGAACTCGACAGTCCTGCGCCTGTCGGCAGTGTTGAGTCTATTTGCATCTCGAAAGCTTCCACACGATAGCCTGCCTGCTCGAGCGCCCAAACAACCCCCATGACGTAGTCGGTCCAGCTCCCACGTTTTTCGTTCTTCTCGACCTCTACTGTTTCGTTGTAGAGTTTCGATGTGAGGACGAATTTATTAGACAGACTCGCTTCAACTTCGACGTACCTGTCGATTGCAAAAGGCAAGACGAAACCGTCGTTGTAATCCGTGTGCTCACCTATGATGTTCACACGCCCTGGAGCTTTGATCTTAATCGTCACAGCTCGTTCACCTCGACCTTCCTGAGCATCTCCGCCGCTTGTTCTGGAACCATCGGGTTTATGAATGCCCAGGTGCCCGTTTCCACACTCGCCATCCATTTGATCTTGTCCTTATCCCTCTTCGGTGGATTGAACTCAACGTGCAGATGAAACAGTTCTGCGTCCAACCTCTTCATCGGCGCCTGGAAAAACATCATCATGTAGGGGAACTCTTGGCCATAAAGCCCATCATATTTCAAAGTGATGATCTTGAGATGCTTAGCCAGCTCGGATCTCTCTTGAATCGTGAGCTCAGGCAAACTCATTACGTGCCTCTTTGGATAAATGTGAACCTCGAAGGGAAAGCGAGCATAGAAAGGTACGAGCGAGACGAACGAATCGGTCTCGAAAACGATTCTCTTCTTGAGTTTGACTTCTTCAACAACGACATCACACACAGGGCACGAGCCTTTCTGATTTCGCCATCTTGAAAAAGCTTCGACCTTGGCGAAGATTCGCTTGGGTAAGAAAGGAAAGGCATAGATCTGACCATGGGGATGTGTGAGGCTCGCTCCCACTTCTTTACCCCTGTTCTCGAAGATGAACACGTACTCGACGAAGTCGTGAGAGAAGAGTTCCACCGTTCTGTCGACCCACATTTCCACGAGCTTCTCTATCTGTCTCAAAGGCATCCCCGGCAAAGCCACATCGTGCCTGGAAGTGTAAACCACGACCTCACAGATACCGAAGGAACGTTTTTTCAGGAAGATGTCCGATTCAGATGAGACCTGTGGAGGATTCCGCTTCAACGCGGGAAATCTGTTTTCGAAACTGACCAGATCGTATTCTTCAGGTAGCTCGACACCACCGACACATATGGGACAGCTCTGCTGCGAAGGCTGCACCGGCCTTCTTTGCGTTTCGGCAGAAACGATGATCCATTCGTCCGTGAGCGGATTGTACCTGAGCTCGAGCATTACGATGCCCCTTCCCGGTAAAAATGAAAGTATCTTCCATCTTCTCTCTCCAACGTTTGTTTTTTCAAGCTGGTCTTGCTTTGCTCGAAGAACCGTTCCACAGAATTTTTCGAAACGTCGATTCGTACACGTCCAGGGACGTTGAACTCACTCACGTAAGAGATTTCATATATACTTTCTCGTTCCTGTTCGATTCTTGTGAAGATGGGATTTGTACACCTCCGCCAACCAATTGCACCGAAACCCAGCACATCCAACAGCTTCGAATCTACACCTTCCGCAGACACGTACAGAGGCAACAAGCGATTCACCAGGCCTGCAAGGACGAGCTCCTCCAGCGAGAATTCTTTGATATCGACGATCAGTCCGTCGACCTTCCCGATAGCTGAAGCAACGTTACCTTTCTGCAAGATGAAAAAACAGTCAGCGTATCTCTCGCGATACTCATCTTTGAAGTCGTTCAGAAGAAAACACCGAACCCCTACGTTGTAGAACCTTTGAAGTTCTCCCTCACTCTCCAGCTTTACAGCGACTCTGACACCCTTCTCCAAGTACCTTCTCACCTCGTTGTCTTCGTCCGAAGAAAGCAGCAAAAAAGCACTTCGCTGATCGAACTTTTCGTCAAAGGAACCCTTCATCAGCAAAGTCTTTGGCGTCTTTATGCAGAGATTGCACTCACTCCACAGGACTTGGTAGAAAGTCTTGAGCAGGTTCAGTCTGTCAAAACCTCGAACGATAACTATGAGAGTCTCAACGAGTGGCTTCGCAAAAACAACCACCTGCTCAGCGTCTTCTTCGATCCGAAATTCTCCCAAACCTGCAAAACCAACGAGTGTGTCGTTCTCCATGAAGACGTGCTTGAGAGATCGTTCCGAGAAGGACCAGCACGATATTCTATTGCATCTTAAGATCTCGAATGGTTTTTCATCGCTTCTTTTGAGTTTCGCCACGACAGCGTTCTTTGAATCGATCTTCTTGAGTGAAAACCTGGCATCGTGGAATGAATCTTCGAAAAACTTCGATACCTCGTTGTTCAGTACTCTCACGTCTCAACGCACCTCGAATTCAACTTCGAATGTTTGCTCCACGTTTCTATCTATTAGCACACATTTGACCGTGTAAAGACCTGGCTCCAATTGCTCCTGGACCTCGATCACGGCCGCAGGATACGTTATCGCTTGTGTAACCATCGCACCTGGCTCTGGCGATTCAACGTGTGCCCTCAGATAGATTCTTCTCTCAGCAAATCTCACTTCGTCGATCTTAACGGAGTATCCGCCGGTGTTTTTCTGACCCGCGTCAACCCTCAGAAAGACCTTCTGACCCCTTTCGAAAACATGTGTTTCTCTCATCGACTCATCGAGTACATGAACGCCAGGTTCCATGCCTCCGCGCGACAGTTGCTTGGTTGAGAAGGTGCACCTTTTTGGAATCTCTACGACGAAACCGTTCAGATTCAAAGATCTTGTGTTCGATGGCAGTACAAAGAGATGCTGGGGCATGTAGATGTATATACCGCTCCTCTCCCCGCTCAGGCGGATTTCGTGTGTGAAGTCGTCCGATTCTATGACGATCTTGAAGGCGTACTCCTCCTGTCCAGGCACCGAGACGGGCGAGAAAATCCAGCCCTTCACTAAGATGACGAGGTCAGGTTCGTAGCTCAGGACCATGTACTGGAAGTTGGCCGACTTCGTGCCCACCCATTCGTACAATTCGTTGGGCAATACCTTTCCAACGGGCGTGTAGTAGATCATCGCCAAAACCACACTCGACACACACAATAAGAAAACAATCGTGAGGCGCACGTGCATCGCCTCACAGTTCAAGTTCGTCCCCGGGTTTCATGATGACGCACTCCACGTTCAGTTTCTCGACTTCTTCTTTGAACTTTTCGGGATCGGATTTGATCACTGGCCACGTGTCGTAGTGCATCGGTACGACTATGCGAGGTTGGATCATTTTCACCGCTTCTATCGCGTCCCAGAGGTCCATAACGAAGTTGCCTCCTATGGGGAGAAACGTCAAATCGATGTTTTCTCTTCTCAAAAGCTCCATGTCTTTGGTCAATCCGGTGTCTCCGGCATGATAGATCTTTTTACCATCGATCTCGATCAGAAAACCACAGGGATTTCCTGCGTACACTGGCAGATCTTCCTCCACGATACTCGAACCATGGAGCGCTGGCGTCAACTTCACACTACCAAAATCAAAAACGTATTTGCCACCTATGTGCATGGGATGGGTACTGATACCGTGTCTCGAGATGTAGCTACAAAGCTCAAAGTTCGCTATCACTGTCGAGCCGTCGCGTTTTGCCAGAGTCACGGTGTCTCCCAAATGGTCTGCATGCCCGTGTGTCACGAGTATGTAATCTATCTTCGGGATGTCTTCAAGCTTGATCGGTGCTTGTGGATTGTTCGTGATGAAAGGATCGATGATGATTCTCTTATCTTCGTGGATGATCAGCACAGCTGCGTGACCCAAATATCTCACTTTCACTGGCCCCACCTCCACAACTTATTTTAACACGTTTCTACTCTCAAACGTGGTGATATCATTTATTTGGTGATCGTACATGAAGAGAATCAGGCTCACTATTGCTCAGCTCAATCCGACCCTTGGTGACTTCGAGGGTAACGTTCGCAAGGCAAAGCTTGCATTAGAACAGGCTCACGCTCTACAGAGTGACTTGCTACTCATACCCGAACTGTTCATCCCGGGTTATCCTCCTGAGGATCTTGCCTTCAGGCTCTCTTTCTTGAAGGCCAATCGGAAGGCATTGGAGGAGTTCGTGGAGAGTACAGCCAACAAAAAGGTTGTATCCATCGTGGGTTTCATGGATTTCGACGAGGACCTGTACAACGCCGCTGCAGTTGTGTACGACGGTCAGGTTAAAGGCGTTTACAGAAAGATCTTCCTTCCCAACTACAGCGTGTTTGACGAGAAAAGATACTTTCGGGCCGGTGACAGATTGCTTATGCTGAAATTCGGTTCTGCCAAGGTGGGAGTGACCATATGCGAAGATATCTGGAGTCCTGCCGAGCCTCTTACTTCACTGGTCAGCGGACTCGGAACGCAACTCGTTGTGAACATCTCGGCTTCTCCATACTGGGTTGGAAAGCCGAGGTTCAGAGAATCGTACGTGTCGATGAAGGCTTACGAATACCATGTAGCGATAGCTTATTGCAACATGGTCGGCGGCCAGGACGAGATCGTCTTCGATGGATCGAGTTTCGTTTGTGATGCGAACGGTCAATTGCTCGCACGGTCGAAATCCTTCGAGGAAGATCTGCTCACAGTGGACGTCGATCTCGATGAGAATCTCAGAGTGAACTTGACTGAACCTCGGCGTCGTTACACGTACGTGGAGAACTCGCCGGTGGAAGTTCTACAGTTCGATGAACCGAAACAGAAAAAACAACACTTGACACCTTCGATTGCACACCCCCACACGAGAGAACAAGAAATGTTCATGGCGCTCGTAACAGGACTCAGAGATTACGTGAGAAAGAATGGCTTCACGAAAGTCGTTTTGGGCTTGAGCGGTGGAATGGATTCTTCTTTGGTTGCAGCAATAGCGGTCGAAGCACTCGGAGCGGAGAACGTGAAGGGCGTTCTTATGCCTTCGATGTACACATCGAGAGAAAGCATCGAGGATGCCTCTCTCCTGGCCGAAAACCTCGGGATCGAGACTTTCACGATACCCATCAACAAAGTTTACGAAGGATACTTACAGGCACTTGCATCAGTGTTTTCAAACATGCCAAGCGACACAACAGAAGAAAACATTCAAGCGCGCATCAGGGGAAACTATCTGATGGCGCTTTCGAACAAGTTTGGCTGGTTGGTTTTGACCACTGGCAACAAGAGCGAGCTCGCCACTGGCTACTGTACCCTCTATGGTGACACGGCGGGAGGCTTCGCCGTCATAAAAGATGTCTACAAGACCGATGTCTACAGAATAGCACGTTGGTACAACGACTGGAAAGGCAGAGAAATAATACCGCAACGGGTTTTCGTCAAACCACCGACGGCCGAGTTGAGACCCAATCAAACGGATCAGGAGAAGCTTCCACCCTACGAAGTGCTCGATGGCATACTGCGTCTCTACATTGACGAAGGTCTCGACGCGCAAGAAATAGTGCAAAAAGGCTATGACGCTTCTGTCGTCGAAAAAGTTCTACGAATGATCCATGCGAGCGAGTACAAAAGAAGACAAGCCCCCATAGGAACAAAGATATCTGTCAGAGCTTTCGGCAAAGATTGGCGGATGCCTATGACGAACAAGTTTAGAGAGATCATTTAGACGAGCCAAACTCACTCTGTTCTGAAGTCTCCGCCGACTGAGATCGCTCTTCAGCAAGGACCTGTCTCGTGTTTTGCTCAAGGTATGCGCTCTCAGACACCTCGCTCGTTAGGTGAAGTCCTCACTTCGGGTGGCTTTGGGGCCAACGATGTTTTCTTTCATCCAGTTTCTCTTTTTCAGAGATTTCTCCACGAAGACCTCTTCGCCCGTCAGCGGGTCAATTCCACTGTAGTACATCGCAGTGCTCAAAGTACCAGGTGCAGGTGTGAATATTTGAACCTGCTGCGGTTTGTAGCCAAGCTTGCTTTGTATGAACTTCTTCAAATAATCGTTCTCCTTTTCAGATTCTCCAGGATGCGCCACGATGAAGTACCCTATCACGTACCTCTCCTTGCCTTGGAGTCTGGCGAGCTTCTCGAATTTTTCTTTGAAGGCGAGGAACAGTTCAGCGGGAGGCTTTCTCATGAACTTCAAGACCTTGGGATGCGCGTGTTCCGGAGCGAGTTTCAACTGGCCCGGCGTGAAGAGAACCAGCTCTTTGATGAATTCTTCACCCGACGGATCTGACAGAACCAGATCGTGCCTGATGCCGGAAGAAACGAACACGTGTCTCACCTTCGCTATCGACTTGATTTTGCGTAGTAAATTCAAAAATGATGAATGGTTCGGCACGGCCCGTTCACAGGGGCTCGGAAAGACACAGTAACGTGCGCATTGCCCATGTGTTTCTCTCCTTTCACAGCGTGCACCGTATAAATTAGCGGTCGGTCCGCCAACATCGCTTATGATTCCTTTGAAGTCTGGATGTTTTGTCAACTGCTTCACTTCTTCCAGTATCGATTCTTCACTTCTGTAGACGACGTGCGTGGTTTGATGGTGCGTCAGTGCACAGAAAGAACAGTTACCATAACATCCTCTCACCGCCGTGATCGAGAACTGGACAGTGTCTATGGCCTTCACGTGTCCCATCGACTCATAGAAAGGATGTACCCTCCGCTCGAAGGGTAAAAGGTAAAGCTCGTCGAGTTCTGCTTGTTCGAGAGGCATTTCCGGTGGGTTTTGAACAACGTACCTGGTGTCTTGTTTCTGACACAGTTTGACAGATCTGAAGGGATCTGTGAGCAAAAGCTGCATCTTGACTGCCTCAGCGAACTTTTTCCTATCCATAGAGATTTCTTCATAACTTGGAAGTTCTATGGCGTCGTTTGGTTTGTGTGAACTCCAGTACATCACACCCCTGAGTTCCTTGCACCTGTCGATGTCTCCAGTTTTTTCTAAGATCCTTGCTATGTTGAGCACTGTCTTCTCAGCCATTCCGTACACGAGAAGGTCGGCCTTGCTATCCACCAAAACGGACTTTCTGATTTTGTCTTGCCACCAATCGTAATGAGCGAACCTTCTCAGACTGGCCTCGAGGCCTCCAAGGACGATGGGCACGTCAGGGAAACACCTTCTTACCAAGTTCGCGTACACGATCGTGGCACGGTCGGGTCTTCTTCCCGCCTCACCTTTAGGACTGTAGTCGTCGTTTTTTCTCTTCTTCATCGAAGCTGTGTAGTTGGCAACCATCGAATCGACGTTTCCTGCAGTGATTCCAAAGAACAAACGTGGTCTTCCAAGGCGCGTTATGTCTCTCTCAGATCGCCAATCTGGTTGGCCAATGACACCAACCTTGTAACCTTTTGAGACGAGGTAATGCCCAATCAGAGCAACACCAAAGGAGGGATGATCCACGTAGGCATCTCCCGTCACGAGTATCACGTCCAGCTCATTCCAGCCGAGTTTCTTCATTTCTTCTTTCGTCGTCGGCAGAAACATGGAATCGCTCCATTTGTTTAGATTAGCACAGTTGTGAAAAGAGAAAAGGGGCAGCACGCTGCCCCTTCGAACGAGTTCGCTGAGTTACTCTACCTTGAAGATCACAACGATCCATCCGTCTTCACGAAAGAGTTTCTCCAAGGACAATTCTTCAGTCAACGTTTCATTGATCTCTTCATCACTTTTCAGCTTCATCGTGACGGTTCTCGCATTCTCGTCCACTTCGTAATCTACGAGTTCGATCACCGAATAGGGTAGCCAGGTGTACCACACCACGACATCACCCAAATCCTCTGGAAATTCTCCATAATCGGCAACGTAACTTCTAAGCGCCTCAACCAAGCTCTGTATGATCTCAGAGGCAGGTGGGATCTCGTACTTCTCATAGCTCTTGAACACGAATATGATCTGTTTTTCCTTGTCAATCTCGACCCAGTTCACGCTGTAATTCATCAATCTCATGACATCTCCCTCGCTGAGACTCGGAGCGAGAGGGCTCGTGATACCAATTTCTACGAGGAAACTTCCGTCCTCCTCCTTGCGTGAATAAAGAACGTTCTCGGGCAAGCCTTCACCGAGGAGAGCTTCCAACTCCTCAAGGTCTTCGGGAGGATTTCTTTTCGCGTAATAGTGGGCGTCATCTATAGCTTGGACGATCCTCTGGAGCGTTGTGAATTCGCTCGGTTTCGGCATGAACTCGAAGAAGATCTCGGAAAGTAATTCTTTCAGCAGGGCGCTCGGGACCTTTGCTTTCACTATCACAGAACACGCGTCCCTGAAAAGCGAAACATCAACGATGGAACCCTCCAGAGAAAGCACGAACCTCAGGATCGCACTGGGATCGACGTCTTTCATATCTTCATCACTCACATTTGAAAACAACAAGCCGATCCCACCTTTGGCAGGTATCTTCAGCGTGAAATCGTCAGACTCGAACAAGATGAAATCGCCCTCCAGTTTCGACTCCAAACCCTGCACTTCAAGTGATCTCACCGCATCCTGAACGTCTTCTTCCTGTAAGTTGAACGAAATCAGAATTTTCTCTTCTTCCTGTGCCATGCTGATCGAGATGTAACTGCTCTTTAGCAAGATTTCCTCAAGACCACCCAGATCGAATTCGAATTCTTCTAAAAGCTCTGCTGGTACTTGTTTGAGGATCGAGGTTGGCGTCAGAACACGCACGTCCGCCCGCACGAGCGTTTTCAAGCCTCGCGGTACGTTCTTTTTCTCCAGTTGTGTCAGCTCCCAGTCCGATTTGCACACTTTCTTTGATGTGATTAACAAGTCCACCATCTCGTCCTTCAGGTCCATTAGGAATTCATCCTCAGTGGGAACACCTTCACTGAAACCGAGCACGTGGAGCAAAATTCCCAGCAAGGGCACCGTGCGAACTCTTCCGTGGATCACTTTGGTCATATCAAGTTCAAGGGCCGGCAATTTTCCTTCGATCAACGCTTTCACATCCTCGATCGTGGACGGACTTGCGAAATAATACAGACCGTTGTTTTCAATCAGTTCACTGTTCTGAACGACCTCGGAAAGATTCTCCCTGACCCATTCAGGTTCGTCAGTAACCACAGAAATCTCAGTGAAGTTTCGTACGTTTTCAAATTCTTCGGACTCGAAAATTTCAAAGGCCACAGCGAGGTTCAGTGTCAGCTTTCCAAAGAAGCACACAAACCCTCTTGGCACTTCACTGGTGAACGCACCCTGCGGTAGCAAATCCTTGACACGGTCAAATCTGTTGATCAGCAAAGCAAAATCTGACGTGATCGGTGCAAAGGCTAAGGCCATGGCGCTTGCCAGGATAGTGGTGAGCACGATGAGCCGCCTCACGTTCAATCCCCCCCCTTGGAGTGTGATCCATTATAGTCTGATTATACTCCCTCTAACAAGACCATGTCGCAAGTTACCGATAAACTGGTATCTCAATATTGCCTAAGCGTGGAACCAAAACGTTCCTCGGTGGCTAAGAATGAATGAAAGGCTCATCTGCCGATGAGCACGACTGAGCTGTGAGGCTGCGCCACGTAGACGTAACCCACGTGAACCGGTTCGTCCAGAAAATCATCTGGACTCTCTTTTGACGTATCAACAACTCTGTACCAGCTTTTTCCATGCAGATATGGAAGAACGAATCTCAAAGGCTCTCTCCACTGGTTCAAAATAACGTAGATGTCGTCATCCTGCTCGCCATTTCCCACATCGCCACTGATCATGAAGGCGATCGAGTGTGAATGGTAAGAAAAATCTGGCTCGAAAGGCCTCACCCCATGCCATGTGAGGTCAGGAATGCCACGACTCGTAGCTTGTCCTGTAAAGAAATGTTCCCTTCTCAACGCCGGGTGCAACTTTCTGAACTCAATCATCTTCTGAAAGAATCGGAATATGTCCGCATGCTTTTCCTTCAACGTCCAGTCAAGCCACGTGGTTTCATCGTCATGGCAGTAAGCGTTGTTGTTGCCCTTCTGTGTTCTGTACATCTCGTCACCCATCAGAATCATAGGTGTGCCGTGCGAAACCATGAGTATGACGACGAAGTTCTTCACCTGTTGTTTTCTGATTCTGTTGATCTGTGGATCGTCCGTTTCACCTTCAACTCCGTAGTTATAGCTGAAATTCTCATCGGCGCCGTCTCTGTTTCCCTCCCCGTTCGCCTCGTTGTGTTTGTAGCGATAGCTCACAAGATCTCTAAGAGTGAAACCATCGTGGCAGGTGACGAAATTTATGCTCGCGTGCGGCGATCTACCGGCGTACAAATCAGCACTACCGGCGATGCGCGTTGCCAGCTCCACGACGGTTCCCTCGTCACCTCTCACGAATCGTCTCACCACGTCTCTGTACTTTCCGTTCCACTCCGCCCATCCCTCCGGGAACTGACCCAAGAAGTATCCTCCCGCCGCATCCCAACCCTCCGCTATGAGTTTCAAATCGTGCAATATCGCGTCTTCGGAGATGTCTTTCAGAAGTGAGAAATCTCCGATCCACTTTCCGTCCGGAGTTCTACCTAAGATAGCGGCCAAATCGAATCTGAAACCATCAACGTGCATTTCGGTAGCCCAGTATCTCAGGCTGTCTATGATCATCTCCTTGACAACTGGATGGTTGCAATTCAGGGTGTTTCCACAACCCGAATAATTCAGATAACGTCTCTTGTTCTTTGGATCGAGCATGTAGTAGATCTCGTTGTCTATGCCTCTGAAGCAGAGCGTGGGACCCAGCTCGTTCCCTTCACCCGTGTGGTTGTAAACGACATCGAGTATGACCTCAAATCCGTGCTTATGCAGTTCTTTCACCAAATCCTTGAACTCAAAGACCTGTTCGCCCAACTTCACGCCAGTTGAATAGTTGCCTGTGACCGCAAAGAAACCGAGTGGATTGTATCCCCACATGTCTTTCAGACGTCTTCCCGTATATGGATTGATGTTCGTGTTCGAATCCACTGAAAACTCGAAAACGGGCATCAACTCAATGGTCGTAACTCCAAGTTCTTTGAGATGATCGAGTTTCTCGGTAAGCCCGCGATAAGTGCCTGGATGTTTCACTTTGGATGTTGGACTGATCGTGAAGAAACGAACGTGCATTTCGTAAATGATGGTGTCTTTCCACGGAATTTTGGGTCTTCTATCGTTTTCCCAATCGTATTTCGAATCGTCTATGACGATAGACTTGGCTGGACTCTGTGCCGAGTCGAGTGTTGAAAAAGAAAGATCCTTTTCAGCAGACTCCCTGTCGTAGCCGTAAATGTAATCTTCTTCCCAATCGATGGAAGAAGAAATTGCCTTGGCGTAAGGATCGAAGAGCAGTTTGTTGACGTTGAATCTTTTTCCATTCAACGGATCGTATTCGCCATCGATGCGCCAGCCGTAGTACTGACCATGACCAACACCGTAAACATAGATGTGCCAGATATCGCCGGTTCTGTTTCTGATGGGATCCAGCACGAACCTGTGAGAAGGTTTTTCATCGTAATGGTTTTGGTAGAGCTCGAGAATCACCCTCCTACCATTTCTGCTGAAGATGGCAAAATTAACACCGCTGTCGTCCGGTGTTGCACCAAGTTTTGGATAGCCACGTTTCGTCTTTAGACGAACATCACTGCCTGGATTCATGTTTGAGTGATAACCTCCGTAAGTTGACAGTCTCACAGTGGTAAAGCGAAGACATCGACCAAGTAGCGCCTCACAGCTTTCAAGTGGGCTTCGCTCAGTTCAAGCAGATCCGATTTGACTTTGTATAAGCGCATCTTCCGCTTGCTCTCCTCTGGATAATCAACCAACCATCTGCTGATCAGAACGGACTCCATTGCGATGGTACCGTGAAACTCAGGAAAACTCGCGATTATTTGACACTCCCAATTCCTTGAAGGGGATGGGATTCTTAGCAGCTCTTTAGGCTGCCTTCCATGGAGCATTTGATACTCCATGGCCACAGAGGTGCGGTTTAAACCTTACACCTCTGACGGGTGCCAATCCCGCTACTACTTGGAACTTCTTCCCAAGATACCTCTGCCAGATGTTTATCGCTCCTACTCCGTCCCTGTGATAACTAAATCCACAACTTTTACACTCATAGTTGCGACCAACCGCATGATTCTTGCTACCACATACAGGACAGACCTGACTCGTATATTCTTCTGAAGCAAGTTTCACTTCAATTCCCAGTAGCTGTGCTTTGTAGGTTGTCATGTCCACCATCTTTCTGAAACACCACTGATGAACTTTTTGATTAAAGTTATCGTTCCCTTCTACACGCTCTCGAATGTTTGTGATATCACCAATTACAATAGTCCCATACCCTTTCTGTAAACACATCTTAAGAAAGTTGCTTGCTATCTTGTGCAGTATGTCCGTTATTTGATGCTTTGTTCGTTTCAGCATTCGCTGCTTTGCTTTTAGCAGTTTTCTATACCTCTTGGAACCTTTCTTGCATTTGCTTAACGTTTGCTGAAAGTCTGCCAACTTCTTGTTGCGATATCTGATTAGACTGTTGAGAATACCACCGTGATACGAAATCACTTCAGAGCCATCAAAGCAAGTTATTGGACGAAGTATGCCAAGGTCTACAGACATAACTTCAACAGACTGTTTCTTCTTATGCTCATTCTTCACCTCTATTGCAAGGTGAAGATAATATTTCTCAGCCTCATACACAAGTCTTACTTGCCTAATTGTTGTACCGGCTGGCAGTGTCGTTTGTATCAAAATTGGCTCCTGACTACTACCCATTGAAAGTCTCAGAACCCCTTCTGGTGAAAGTTTTATAGCAGTATCTTTCCAGATGAACGGCATAAACCTTTTCTTCTTATGTGGTGGTCTCAACTGTGGGTTTGTCTTGACTGCAGTAAAGTAACTGTTAAGCGCCTGAAAGTATTGCTGAACTATAGCCTGTTTGGAATGGGTATGGATATTGATAGTGCTACTCCAGCGCAGGATATATTTTTGTGCTGCTCCTGGTGAAAGCCAGAAACCTTTCTTGCTTTTTACTTTTTTGACCAGCGACATGGTTTTGTTGTAGATTCGACCAGCGAGCCTGTTCAGTTCAGAACACAGAGGATACAATTCTCTCGGAACAGGCACTTTATAAGTTCTGACTATATATCTTGACATTCTTCGATGTACCTCCTGATAGTCTCTTCTGAAACCGTTCCTGCTGAGCCAACATAATATGTTCTGCTCCATAATCCTTCCTTTGTTCTTAGATGTGGAAACTTCTCAAGAAGTTTTTTAGAAGACACTCCTTTAAACAAATTGGCTATTTGAGCTGGGGATAAGCGCGGTGGTGCTGAAACAAAAAGATGGACATGGTCTGGCTGAACTGATAGAGATAGGACTTCAATCCCATGTTTTTTGGCGATTTCAAAAATAAGTTTCTCGAGCTCTTGCCTAACGCTATCTACCAGAATCTTTTTGCGGTATTTAGGTATCCACACAAAATGATAGTTCAAATTATAAAGACTCCATCTTGTTTTTCTTAATTGCATAGCTTTCACCCTATACAATTATAACACATGCTAATAACGAACAAGCTCCTTACCCATCCCCTGAAGGGGAAGGGCTTGCAGAACACTATTTTCTGTCATGGCGATGACCATGGAAAGTTCGCTGGCGAAAGACGTTACCGCGACCAGAAGTACCAACATCACGATACCAGCCAACCTCTTCACAACCTCACCTCCCGAGGATGAATCTCCCTTTGATCTTATTATAGTACGACCATGTTAGTTCGATCAAACAACACGACTGACGAGTAATACTCACTTCTGTTGGCTTTTACCCGCCTTTCTGAGAAAGTCAGTGAATCGTTGTAAAATCGTTCTGTCAACATTGAAGAGGTTGTGGGAGGCGGCTCTATGATCGAAACGATCCTCTTGAGTGTGCTCATCGTCAGAACGACTTGGCGAATCTTTTTAGAAGTTCTGAACTTGCTCCACTCGACCAGCCCTCAGGTTGAGATCCCAGAGGTACTGAAAGACAAGCTCACACCGGAACTGCTCGAAAAATCCAAGCAGTATCTCAAAGATAGGACGAAGCTGAGAATACTCTCTGAAACAACACAACTCGTCGTGACGATCTATCTCGTCTTGCAAGGCTTTCCTCGGCTGGAGCGATTGTTTCTTGCGTATTCTCCACTGCTTCAAGCCTTTCTCTTCTTCGGTGCGCTCGGTACGATCTTCTACCTCGTGAACCTGCCTTTCAGACTCTATTCGATCTTCGTGATCGAAAACAAATACGGCTTCAACACGGCGACGAAAAGAACATTCCTCAGGGACCAAACTATAGCAGTTTCGCTCATCCTTGTGTTTTCCGCGCTCCTGATACCTGTTTTGCTTTGGTTGTTGAAACACCAAGTTTGGTGGTGGCAGGCGTCGATCTTGACCTTTGGCTTCATACTGTTCTTCTGGTTCATCCAGCCAACGCTCATCGCACCGTTGTTCTACAAGTTCACAGAGCTCGAGGACGAAGGTCTGAAAAAAAGAATAAAAGAGCTCATCGAAAGATCTTCTGCGAAAATCCCAAAGATCTACGTGATGAACGCCTCGAAGAGGACAAAGAAGCAGAACGCTTACGTGACTGGCATTGGAAGATCTCGAAGACTGGTCCTCTACGACACGATCATGAACTATCCTTCCGACGAACTGCTCGCCGTGGTCGCGCACGAACTCGGGCACCACGTGAAGAAACACATTCAAAAGAACGTGATCCTGTTCTCAATCTACGCAACGATCTTGTTGTATCTGATGAATTTTGTCTACCAACACATCTTGAAGACCAACGCCTTCGACGTTCAAAGACCTCACACGATCTTCGTGTATTCTTTTCTCTTCGTTTCGACCATATCCTACTTTTTGGAGCCTCTCGTGAACTACCTTTCGAGGAAGATGGAATACGAGGCCGACCTATTCTCTGTAGAACTCTTGAAAAACCCTGCAGCTATGATCTCTGCACTGAAGAGGTTGGTGAAGGAAAATCTTTCTAATGCCAATCCACACCCACTCTACAAAGTCTGGTACTACAGCCACCCCGCACCCGAGGAGAGGATAAGGGCGTTGAGTCAGGTTCAGTGACTACACAGTGGTATAATACAGTTCGAAATTGGACGAATTCTTTGGTAAACTCATTGATCGTACGCGGGGGGATCACATGGCCTGTTGGGCTAAGATCATAATTGCCGACAGTAGAAAAATGCCCGAGATAGCGGACGAGACGATAGGCTTGATAGTCACCTCGCCACCGTACTGGCATTTGAAGGACTACGGTGTCGAGGGACAGATAGGTTATGGACAAAGTTTGCACGAATATCTGAAGGATCTCTATCGGGTATGGGAGGAATCGTACAGGGTGCTCAAACCGGGAAGAAGATTGTGTGTGAACATAGGCGATCAGTTCGCAAGATCGACCGTCTACGGCCGCTACAAGATCGTTCCGCTGCATGCCGAGGTGATCTCCCAGTGCGAACTGATAGGCTTTGACTACATGGGAGCCATAATCTGGCAGAAGAAAACCACGATGAACACCACTGGCGGTGCCACGATCATGGGATCTTATCCATATCCTCCCAACGGGATGATCGAGATAGACTACGAATACATACTCATTTTCAAAAAGCCTGGAAAGGAGGAAAAAGTCCCCGACGAAGTCAAAGAAATGTCGAAACTGAGCAAAGAAGAATGGAAAGAGTACTTTCAAGGACATTGGAGGTTCAACGGTGAAAAGCAGGTTGGCCACGAGGCGATGTTCCCGGAAGAACTACCACGCAGGCTCATAAAGATGTTCAGCTTCGTCGGAGACATCGTTCTGGACCCGTTCCTCGGCAGTGGAACCACCGTGAAAGTTGCACTGAGTTTGAACAGGAACGTGATTGGCTACGAGATCAACAAAGAATTCCTGAACGTGATGAGAGAAAAGATCGGTTTAGAAAACAGGTTGTTCACGTTGGGTGAAGTGCAGATATTGGAGAGAAAAGAAAAGATCAAGATTGACAGTGCGCACGAGTATGAGCCGACTGTAAAGGATGCAAGCCCACGAATCGATCCGAAAGAGCTTAGTTCTGGTGGAGAGAATCTTCACAAGGTTGTTGAAATCGTCGACGAAGAAACGATGAAGTTGGATAACGGTTTGTTGGTGAAGTTTTTGGGTGTCAAGGTGATCGAGAAAGAACGTACGATCGAATATCTGAAACGATACTTGTTGAAGAGAAACGTCTTTGTTGAGTTCGACGCACCAAACTCGGTGTACGAAAAGTTTGTGGAAGCCTACGTTTACACCAAAAACAAGATATTCGTCAACACTCATCTGATCAAGTCCGGGATGGCTCTCGCGGACAGAACCAAAGAGCATCGGTTCAAGAGAAGGTTCATCGAGATAGAGGAGGAAATAGAAAGTGCCAAAGAAAAGAGATAAGAAGCAATGGATTTTGAACGTGTCGTTGAACAGATGGGGACTGAACAAAAAGACCAAGGTGGGGCCTGTCTCGGAGTGGATTCGTCAATGTGCACCGAAATCCATGGAAGAGTGGAGACAACATTACTTCGAAAAACTTAAACAGCATTTTCAGCGTGAGGCGAAAGAATATCTCGAGGAACTCGGAAAGGTACTCTACGAGAAAATCAAAGATGTCGTCCTCTCTGAGATAGGTAGCATCTCTCTGGATGACTGCGTGAAGTACATCGAGGATCTCGTGATCAAGAAGACCTTCGAAGGATACCAGAGGGAAATCGAAACCGTCCATGGATTACTGGAAAAAAAACTCGAGATATCCATCCAACCGGCTCCAGACGAATGGGACAGGGGATACAACGTCGACTATTACATCGAGATCTCTGGTAAATGCATCGGTATCCAGATAAAACCTTTGTCTTACAAACAAGCACCAGAGTCGCACAAGTGGATTGAAAGCCAAAGGAAAGCCCATGAAGAATTTCAGAGCAGATATGGTGGCAAAGTGTTCACCGTGTTCTCCAGCGGCGAAAAAGGCGAAAAGAAATTGCATAACCCGGAGGTCATCGAAGAGATCAGAAGAGAAATAGAAAGACTCAAATCTTCTTCGAATTTCAACTCCTGAACGAAGCTATTATCTCCACGATCCTTTCAGCCGAATGGCCATCTCCGTAAAGGTTCGCTGGGTACGGTACCTTTTCGTCCTCCAACAGCACATTTAACAGATCCTCCGCACTCGCGAGCTTGTTCCAACCCACTTCAACGAGCTCTCTCCAACCAGTGTCTGGCATCAAGATGATGGCACGTTTACCTGCGAAGTACGCTTCCTTTTGTAATCCCCCACTGTCCGTTATCACCTTCCAACACTTCTGCACAAGTCCCATCAGATTGAGATAATCCAACGGCTCTACCACGATCATGTTCTTCAAATGATCTTGCAGGCCGAACTCCTTCACCCTGTTCCTCGTTCGCGGATGGATTGGAAAAACTATCTTGAACTTCTCCGCCACCTTTGCCAACGCGCGCAGAATCTTCTCCAAGATCTCTTTTCGATCCACGTTGAAATCCCTATGGAGCGTCAGCACCAAGTAGTTATTCTCCTCGAGATTGAGCCTCTCCAGACAATCGTACTTGAAATGTTTCTCCATTTTCTTGTACAGATCGAACATGACATCTCCAACGAAGTGCACACCGTTTGTTATTCCCTCTTTTTTGAGATTCTCCACAGCCAACTGACTCGGACAGAGCAAGAGTTTGGAAACATGGTCGGTCAAGACCCTGTTTATCTCCTCCGGCATGTCCTTGGGATGCTGCCTCACACCCGCTTCGACGTGCGCAACGGGTATTTTGAGCTTCGCACCCACTATCGCACCGGCCAAGGTGGTGTTCGTGTCTCCATAGACGACGATCATGTCTGGTCTTTCTTTCTCAACGATCTTTTCGAACTCGATCATGATCTTTCCCGTCATCTCTCCGTGCTTACCTGAACCGACGTTCAAGTTGTGATCGGGACTTCTTATTTTCAAAATTTCGAAGAACACGTCCGACATGTTGTAGTCGTAGTGTTGACCTGAGTGAACCAAGAGCTCTTGAACTCCTCGAACCTTGAACGCCTCGTGCAGCACTGCTTCCTTTATGATCTGTGGCCTCGCGCCGACCAGAGAAAGGACTTTCAAAAGATCACCCCCGAAGTCGAACATGCAAAGAGGATCTCTCAAATTGCCTCCAGATTGATTTTACAGGATGTCATACCATCCAGAGTGTTCTTCTGTTGTATATTAATCTTGAAACCACTTGCGAGAAGGAGGGGTCGCGGTGAGGAAGATCTTCCTGCTCTCATTGTTGTGCCTCGGCTCGTTGATCTTCGCCTTCGAAGAGATCGACGCACTCTTTTTCGAGGCGCGTTCAGAAAGAAACACCGAGAGGATCTTACAGATCATTCAAACGCTCGAATCACGGGGCGATCTCAACCAAAGCAGCGAGTTGCTCACCATTCTTGCAGATTGTTACCTGGAGTACGGCGATTGGGGTGTGGCGAAGGAACAGAAGGAGAAAACGTTGGAACAAGCGAGAAAGTATGCGGAGGCCGCGATCAAGTTGGACTCTCAAAACGGCAAGGCACACTACATCGCAGGTGCAGCGATAGGAAGGCTCGCACAGTACAAGGGGATCATCCAAAGTCTTTTCATGCTGGGTGATTTCGACAAATACATAAACAAGGCGATATCGCTGTTGAACGAAAACAACGAAAAAGAAAGACTCTACAAGACCTTTGCTTTGATAGCCTCGGGCATGAGATACAGAGACGTTCCATGGCCACTGTACGATTACAAAAAATCCGAGCAGCTGCTCTTCGAAGCGGCGAACTTGACGCCCAATTACTCCAACATCTATCTCGAACTGGGCTATCTTTACGTGAAGACGAACAACAAGCAGAAGGCTAAAGAGATGTTCCAAAAAGTACTCGAGATGGAACCGCATCCTTTGTTGGTTGCAGCGCACTTCAGTGCGGTCAAGACAGCTCAGGAAGAGTTCGAGAAGCTGAAGTGAACCAGATGTACGTTATGGCCACGCACTAACAGCAGAAAACCTTCAGTTGAAGTTTTGCTTGTTGCACCGATCGCTCGTTGTTCGACCAATAAGCTTGGAACGGTTCACTCTTGAGTGTCTCGCGGTTGAAATTTTTGCATCTTACGCATCCGCAGGGTGCATACGGTTTTGTCTTTGGGATTGGCGTATCGGCCTTGTTCGTCCTCGTTCAATTCTTGTTTTAGACTCTCTCGACTGTTTCAAGTTTCACGTTCTCGTACACTCCGGCTTTCAACCTTTCAATGAAGCGTCTGGAAAGAAAGGAGTTGATATCGAAACAGTATTCTTCACGATACTTTTCATCAACCATGCCGAAGAACGCCAGGTCGCCCTTCTCGTTCCGCCTTTTGCAAACCGTCTCACACTTCAACTTCCAAATCCACTGCAGGGCAAAGTGCGGCAGAAAGCTGTTGCCGAACTTCTCAGCAGTTTTCAGGAAAGTTTTCAAGGACGATTTTGGTAATTCTGAAGTTTTGAGCGGCACACCCAGAATGTTGCACAGCCTTCTGACGTACTCTTTGTAGAGTCTCCTGTTCAAATAATGCTCCAGTGGGAGTCTCGACAAAAATGTTGTCAACTCCAAATCCCAGAGAGGCATCAGCCAATCGTAACCCCAGAATTCGTAGACTCTTACGGAATTACCAATGAACTTTGCTTCCCTCTCCTGCCAAAGCCAGCATTGGTAGAAAGATGCCAATTTCTCGAAGGTGTCGTAAGAGGAACCGAACATGTTGAGAAAGCTCCGTATTCTTTCCTCAAAGACGTTTCTTTGCTCACAACTGTACGGGTTCAATATGTAGAACCGCAACAGTATCGCTTTTAGGACATTCCTCTCACCGGCAAGTTTCGCAGGAATGTAGAGTGCAAAAGCTGCACTGTGGCCCGGCATGAAAACAGAATCTGGTGGGATCAACTTTCTGTTTTGAAGTTCCATCACCGCTGGCCAGTCCTGAACGTGGGGAAGCGATGCCAAACCACTTGAGTACTTCTCGTATTTTCTCATCGCATCACTCTCATACCACTTCTTCCAAGATTCTTCGCTGTACTCAACGAAAAGCCACCTGTAACCGAGACTCTCGGCAATGATTCGTGAAACCTCTGAATCCACGTTTCCTGGAACACCGTAACTGAAGCACACAACGTTCTCGTATCCTGATCTCTTGAGCATCATTGCGATCAGTCTGGAATCGTACCCACCAAACAACGGAATCACCGCTGTCCTGCCGTTCAAAACTTTTATCACACGCTTGAATACCCTCTGCAACACATCATCCAGCATTGTCAAGAGCGTTTCGCTGTCGGTGTTCAATTCTTTTTCCTTGTCTCTGCGATACAAAAAGTATCTCAAAGCGTTGATCTCACCGTCCTTGTTTACCCGCGTACGAATCCTAATCATCTCACCCGCTTGGACTTGCTTTATTTGTCTGTACAGTGTTTCGTTGCCCGCCACGTGTCCCGTCACCAAGAATTCTTCTGCTGCATCTTCATCTAACGTCACAACAGATAGTTGTTTGAGTATCCAGAAAGCATCGTCGCTGACATATACGTTGCCATCTTCAAAGGCGTAAAACAAAGGCATACTTCTAATGTGATCTACAGCCAAAACAATTTCGTTGTCATTCATCTTGACGAACGAGAATAATCCATTGAACTTCGTTATCTCGATCTCTATCTGGGACGGCGTCATGCTAACGATTAGTCGGCACAGGTCCATGGCAGAGTACAAACGACCTTCGTAGTACACATGCCCCCTCACGTGAGCGCCGCATCCGTTCACGATCGAACTGACCCACCCATTGTGTTGATAACTCCTGAAATGGGTTCTCAACATGAAAGAGCCCCCTTGGATTTCAACCTGAGTTGGTTCACACGTAATTGTACCACCCACCGAAGATTTGATCCGGTCCTATCTTCAAAAGCGATGACTGCCAATACTTCACTCGCGTTTGGATCACGACATGGGTTCGCGTGCTCAACGCAGCAATGTTCGAGAATTACAACTTTTCTGGGAACTTCTTCCTCACCGCATCGGTGCCCTTGTCGATCGTTTTCGTGAATTTTTCGTCTTTTTCCTCTTTCAATATCTCGAGCCACTCAGAGTTGGGAATTTGCAGGATCAAAGGATTAAAGATCCGCGATATAATAGCAAATGTACCGAAGTAAGCTTTCGAGGTGAGTCTATTATGGAAAATAAGAATGATATTTTCGAAATACTGAAACAGCAAAAACCGTATCTTGTTGAAAGATTCGGCGTCGAAGAGATCGCCCTCTTTGGTTCGTATGCGAGAGGTGAAAAGACGTTTGAGAGTGACATCGATATCTTGGTTGAATTCAGAAAAGGCTGTAAGACCTTCGATAACTACATGGATCTCAAATTTTATCTCGAAGAGCTCTTCAAAAAACCTGTTGACCTCGTTATCAAATCAGCGATAAAGCCCAGGTTGAAACGGTACATTTTGGAGGAAGCAAAATTTGTCTAAGAAACGCGATATCACCTTATTTTTGCAGGATATTATAGAAGACATTCAGCGAATTAAAAGGTTCACAGCACATTTAAAGTCAGCTGATGAGCTCCAATCCGATGACCTTGTTTTTTTATGCAGTATTGAAAGCCTTAGAAAACATCGGCGAAGCGGTAAAGAAGATCCCAGAGGATTTAAGAAATCTTTACGCAATAGATTGGAAGAAAATCACCGGTCTCAGGAACATACTTACCCATGAATACTTTGGCGTGGACAGCGAAATATTGTGGCAAGTCCTAAAAGAAAAACTTCCGGAACTCGAAAAGGCGGTTTTGTTTTTAATCCAGATCGTTGAGAAGTGACCTTTCACAAAAAAGCTTCTTAGTACATTCCTTCCTACGCTGAGCCATTCAATGAATTTCCATGCCTCTGCGATACGAAAAATACCTCAAAGCGTTGATCCCACCACTTTTGTTTACCCGTGTACCAACTCTAGCCATTTCACCCGCCTTGACTTGCTTTATCTCTTTGTAGAGTGTTTCGTTGCCCGCCACATGACCCGTCACCAAGAATTCTTCTGCCGCATCTTCATCCATCGGTTGGTAAAGACGATTCTCATAGTAAGTAAACGTGACCCCTCACGCGAGCGCTACATCCGTTCACAATCCATCGTGTTGATGATTCCCGAAATGGGCTCTCAACAAGAGGAAGTCACTTGGATTTCGAACTGAGTTTAACACAGCCCTACATGACGGATCACGACATGCGTTCACGTACTCAGAGGAACGATCTTCGAGAATCACGACTCACTCGGCAACTTCGGATAGACCATCCATCTTCCCTTCGGCTTGGTGGCTATCAAAGTCTTTCTCTCGATCATCTTCCTCACCGCATCGGTAGTCTTGTTGATCTTTTTCGCGAACTCTTCGGCCGGTACGAGATCTTTTGCGAAGAACCAACAGATCTGTCTATCGTAGGATTCGATCAACGCGCGAGCAACGAGTTCAGCCAAGTCTTCGGTGTCCTCTTCGCTCATTCGTTCATCTATCATCTGCACCGACAAATTTTTCGGTGATTCCTTCAACAGATCCCTCAAACCCTTTTCCGCTCTCTCGAGCGCCTTGATGTATCTGTCTCTGTCTTCGTTCTCGACACCCTTGATCGTCACGTTCAGATAACCGTAATAGATCAAGAAGAAGTTCGTCAGGATCCTGCCGATTCGCCCGTTTCCATCTTCGAAAGGATGTATACACTCGAACAAAACGTGTGTCCTCGCGGTCGCTTCTTGGACCTCATGTTTTTCGTACGCGTACTGGACATATTCGAGCCAGAGTCTAATCCAATCGTCCAAGTCGAAAACTGGCGGCTTGATCTTCGCGCCGGTTATAACGATCGCACCGTGTCTGAAATCGCCGAGTTTTCGTGGATCAATCATGTTCTCAAACAGCAATCTGTGTGCACTCCTCACCAAGGTCGTTCCAAAGGGCCTTTCACCCGTCATGGAGTACTCGAGCGCGAGATTGTAAAAGAGTCTTGCCGTCTTGAAGTAGTTCAGCACTTCGTCACTGGCCTTGTACTTTCCAGTCAAAGCTGCCTCGAGATCGTTCTCACTCGCGAAGATGCCCTCTATCATGAGCGAGTTTCTCGTTTCCTCTTTTAGCATGTACAACCACTCAGAGTTGGGAATTTGCAAGATCAAAGGCTTAAAAATCTGCCTGCGCCACTCTATCAGTGCGGTTAACTTCTTCTTCACACCCATCACCCTTGAATCTGTCCTGTTTAGTTGGACGGTTCACCCCTCGTATTCCAAAACCTTCATGTTTTACCACATATTCTATCACACCTTCTTGTCCTGTTTCACGCCACAAAACAGAAAACGGACACACGGTAATACAAAGTTGATCCAAGAGAGTCATTAGATTCATTCGCAGATCGGTCCCGTTCGGCTCGAACTGACAGACTCAACGCGTTTGCTTTCATAACTGGATCTTTCAGCCATCATCCCAGCAAAAATTTCTTGCTCGGTTGTTCATCAGGTATTCTGATCTTTACAGGTAAATAGACGTTGACAAGAAAGGTTGAATACTTCAGACGTCGGTGCATAGCGGCTCACACAGTAAGTGGCCTTCAAGAGATAACGCCTGTCGTCTGAGACCTCCAAGATCAGACGTCAAAGACTCTTAAGGTCACGATCACTCACCGTCTTCATTGTAGATTCATTCAAGCAAAAAAGACTCACACAGTGACGATTCTCTCGTGGTTCAGTGAAATCATTAGAGTTTTCTTAAAAACCAAAACAAAAATCTTTCATGAGAGGACAATAGAAATGGAAACAAAAAACTTCAGGAGGTGATCAGAGTGAAAAGGTTCATGGTTTTGACGGTGACACTGTTGATTCTCTCAACAATGATCTTCGCGGCAGGAAGATTTTCAAACCTTCCACAGACCAACAGGTTTTTCCAACCACAGATGCCGAATCTGCCAGCTTACAGACAACCCTTAGCTCCAAGATATCAAACAAAACAGCAGTTCACCTACCAAGAGTTGTTCGAAGAGATGAACCTGACAAAGGAACAAGCTCGAAGGATACTCAGCGTGATCAAGGATGCGAAAGTAAAGCTTGAAGAGTTACAGAAGCAGTACAAAGAGCTGCATGAGAACTCCAAGAGCATGAGCGTGTACGAGTTCAGAACCAAGGTAAGAGAACTGAACCAAAAGCTTGCAGAGATCATACATCAGATGAGAGAAGAGATAGAAAAGACGATCAACGTGGAACAGCTACAGAGGTTGATGCAAACTTGCAGGCTCAGAAAGACTGAGATGTTCGCAGGGCCTAAGGTAGGCTTCAGAGGACCAGCGTTCTTGGACGAAGACTTCATAGACGCGCTCGAAGAGTACACAAAGTAAACACCACCCCCACAACGCGCCGGCTGAGCCGGCGCTTTTTATATGAGCACACAAGATGCCCACATGGCTGTGATGAGCACACATTGTGGAGTTTGTGAAAATGTGCTGATAGTCATGCGAAGAACTCTATCGCCAGTCGAAATATACCAGTGAACACACCGAATCCACCGAGGGGTGACTCGCTTTATTGTGGCGAATCGTTGATCCGTCTTCTTCACACCTCGACACAATTCTTCTCCACGAACCTTTTCCACCACGATTCGTATTCTTCAACGCTCGCCAGATGGATCTGGAACGGAGAAAGCGAGCCGATCGATCTTTTGATGTGCGTCCTCACCCATCTGTTCTCTTCCCAGTTCGAAGAAAACTTCTCTGAGACGATCAAAACGTCTATATCGCTGTTCGCGTTCCAATCGCCTCGAACGACCGAACCGAAGATCAAAACTTTCAGATCGTCGCTGAGAAGATCTCTCGCGATACGTTTTATCTTCTCACCGTGCTCAAGGTAGTTCTCGAAGTATTTTTTCCTCTCTTCCCAAATCTTCTTACTTATCGAAATCAAGCTTTTCATTCATGGTGACCTCCAGAAAGTTTAAGAATTTTCTGTATTCGTCTATCAGCTTCTAAGCCAAGTTCTTGGTGAAGACCTTCGGGAAATACCTGCTCGCGAAGTAGGCGTCGGACAGATCGTCGAAGAACAACTCATTCTCCAATAAATACAGCGCGTTGGAAAAGAACCTCTTGCTCTTCTCTTTCAGAAACCCAACATCTTTCGTCATGTTCCCTGCCCACGGCAATGATACCACGCCCCCATTTCGTTCTGACAAAGGAAAGCGTCTTCTTCACACCTAAGGATCGTCGTTCTGGCATTGAGAAGCGTCGTGCGAACTACAACGAGTTGAAATCGCGTTTCACGTGCAGGTGAACCTTCCACCTTGATTTTCGCGGAAGTGGAAAATTGAGCTTGATCACTGTCATTCTCAAACGGCTTATAAACACCCGAAATTATAATCGATAAATTCGAACGATTTTCCTTGGCCACTACAGCTTCGACAGCAACGTTCTGATTCAGCACGATTTTCCGAGTAATTCTTTCTATGATAGAACGTTCTTGAACGTATTCACGCGATCTTTTGAAACACTCTGTAGCTTGTCTTCGTCGGAGTTGATTACGTGAATCGCATTGAACTGAAGAATCTTTCTGACGGTACAAAACACCATCAAATGCACAAAAATGGTAAGCAGTAGATAACCGCTAATTATGTCTAAAGCCAGCTCATCGAGAAAAATCATCTAAATTCACTATCCTACCGGCCACTTCTTCTCCAACGACAAAGAGTTCGATGAGTCCTGAGATTCTATCTTCTATTCAAGCAAAGAGAAACATCTCATTCCTTTAAGAGCTCGAAAGAAACGATTTCCTCAAGAGGCTTTCTTTCGTATTTGTCTCTTTCATCCTCGGGATAACCCACCGGAAGAATGACTTCAAGACGATAATCGCTGGGGGCCTCGATCGCTCTCGCTACGTCACCCGGATTTGGCGGAGTGTAAGTTACCGTCCCCAAACCTTCCTCCTCCAGAGCCAGCAGAAGATAACCAATGGCAAGCCAGGTGGATTCTTTGGAGAACGGGGCGTCTTTCCGCGCGAAAACGAGGATCAGATATGGTGCCTCTTGTAAAAACGGTTTCTCCCAGCTGAAACCCTTCTCTTTCAACCAACTTCCAAGTTCGCCCCTTACACTCAGATGGAAGCTCTTCTCCGCCGATTCACAGATCTCTCGAATCTGTGATCTTCTTTCCCGGTTTTCCACCACCACGAAACGCCAGGGTTGCGCGTTCATGCCCGAGGGAGCTTCTCTGGCCACTGCCAGGCATTTGAGGAGCTTTTCAATCGGAGGTTTTTCCCGTTTGAACTTTCGAACCGTCTTTCTTTTCTTCGCCAGATCCAGAATCATCCAGACACCTCCGCAGGAATGATTCAGTTCCTATCACCCTGAACACAAACCACGATTTCTTCTTCCTTCTCCAGTTGGCCTTTGCCAAATAACCTTTTCACATCACTGTCTGCGATCATGCTGACATTGCGGGAAACCACCCACGATGATATCCGCGAGTACCACAGACCACTTTTCCGTCGTTAATGATGCGCGGCTGGTCAATTTTATCATCACACGCCACGCACTTTTCTCAGTCGATACTCATAGATCATGATCGATAAATTCGTGCGGTTTTGTCGAATGCACTCTATAAATTCGAGCAGTTTACTTGGAATAAAATGAGATTTCTGTCATCCAGGATACCATCTTCAAGGACGATGGTACCACAGGGATTCCCGCGTGGTTATTCTTGGCAGTGATACTGAGATTAGTTGAAGCGTTTTCGCTTCTGAGGTGATTTTCCACAAAGACTATCGCGGTCAAACAAGCGGCATTCTTTACTCTTGTCCTCAAGAACAAAGATGAGGTGCTGGCAGAAACGTCCGTTTAGAAATCGCTGGCTCAGGCAAGAAGTCAAAGCGAGCCAAGTCTGTAATATGCGGCGATATCGACCTGCCTGTTCGAAACGCAATTCCGATGTGGACGTTCGCCATGGAATGTTAGGGTTCGTTCAGGAGCAAAAAAGATACCAAGAATGCTTCACGTCGTTGGTTTAGAGTTTTGTCTCCTCGTTCGAACAAAGCTTAGCATCTCTTTTCTCAGTAAAGCGAATTCTTTCTTGTAGAGACATACAACGGCGCAAAGTCCAATCATTCCAGCCATCATGTTGAGCCAAAGATTTCTGTTGAGTGTGCCAATCGACGATACAGTGATCATCATCAATACTCCTACCGAAGCCCTTTTGATATCGTACCCAACTGGAAACAGTCTTTCTGAGATGTAGGTTCTCATGTAGAAATAAAGCACATACGAAAGCCCTGTCGAGATCGCTGCACCACGGCCGCCATACAGCGGCACGAGCAAAGTGTTGCCAACGAAATTCAAAAGCGCCGATATGGATGAAATGACCATGTGCCAGTACGTCTTCTTCGTCAGATCTATCCCCACACCACTCGTTAACCCCAACAACTGCGTGATCGGTACCAGTATCAAAAAAGGAGCAATCTGCGCAGACGGTCTGTAACTCTTCGCCAAGAGAAGAAAGATCACGTCTTTGAATCCAACGACCAAGAATCCAACAGCGAAAAGAACGAAAGAAACCATCTCGAACGCCTTTTTGAAGAACACCGTGTCCCCTCTGTCCCTCTCGTATCGCTCGTACGCGGTGGGCATCCACAAAAGAGAAAAACCTGTCTGAAACAAGTTCATGATCGAAACTATCTTGAACGCAGCACTGTACAAACCGATCTCCGTCATCGTGCTGTATCGCCTGAGTGCTATTCGATCCATCGACGTGAACAACCAGCTGAGCAACAAGTTCGGTACGAAAGGAAGACCATATTTCAAGATGGCACGAACTTCAGAAAAAGTGAACCTCACTGGCTTCCAGTACTCTTTTCCAAAGTAAATACCAGTCAATAAAGCCAAAACGTATCCCATCATGTTTCCGAAAACTATGGCTATGAAGCTTCTCTCAACGAGTAACGCGTATAGAAGTGTGAAAGCAAGATTACCGACGGCGCTCACGGAGTCTACAAGTGAATAGAGAAATCCCTTCTTTCTCATTCTGACCAAGCTTTGATTGAAACGTTGAAGCACCACCAAGTACAGGGTGATCGACATCAGCAAGTTTATGTTCGGATATACTTTTCCATACAGCAGCAAGCTGATTTGTTTTCCAAAGATGAACAGGATGAATGAAACGCACGTGGTCACTACAAACGATGGAGAAAGACACACCCAGAAAAGTCTTCTTCTTTCCTCTTCCCTGTATTCGTTGAAGAATCTCATGAAGCTTTGATCTGTGCCAAGGAATATGAAACCAGTTATGATGCTGAATACCATCGTGAACATCGCGCTCTTTCCGAATTCTTCCGGTATGATCAAGTAAGATATGACAGGCACGGAGAGAAAAGAGATGACTGCGCGAAACCACATGCCCAAAGAGAACGAAATGTAGGACTTAAGGTATTGTTTCAATTCTTCCTCACCTCGGTGGATAGTGGCTCTCAATACTCAATTGATGGGTGTGACTTTTTGATAATCGCCAGATCATTACTTTTCATCTCTCAGCTTTTCTCTGATCAAGTTCAAAACAATTCGCCTGTCATCATCGGGAAGCTGTCTCAGAATCGAGCACAGTTCATCGATAGAGGTCAATAATTGCTGAAACTTGGAACTGCTGATGTTTGCCATCCTTGGAAGAAATTCCACACCACACAGTTTCTTCAACGGTTCATACTTCTCCTTCCACTCTTCGCTCGCGACGATCACGTCTGGTTTGTACCTTTCGATGTCCTTCACCTTCTCTTCCCAACTGTTTGCAGGGAAAACTTCATCCACGCACTTTATGTTTTCCACGATCTTGGCCCTTTCTTCGTAACTGAACAGGCTGATCTTTCCCTTCTGGAGGTTGAACGCTTCCGTTGCAACTCCAACGATCAGGTAATCTCCATAAGTCTTTGCCCTTTGCAGAAAGTTCAAATGTCCAACGTGGAAAAGATCGAAACTGCCGTAGGTCAGAACTCTTCTCATACCAACCTCTCCCCCCTGAGAGCCTTTTGGATCAACTCTAAGACTCTGTTTGTAGAATTGGCATCTCTGTATTGGTGAACCAACTTCACTACCAGCTGTCTTTCTGGTCTATAATAGTTAGGATCTTCCAAACTTTTCTTCACTTCCTTCTGCAACGAGTCTTGGTCCACGCATTTCGGTCCAGCTGCCCAGAAATCGTAGTCGAGCAGCCATCCACCGCGAGTTTCCTTGTATTCTTTCAGATCAACCGGCGTGAAAACGACGGGTCTGTCGAGCAAGAGCCAGTCGAAATAGATGGATGAATAATCTGTGACCAAAAGATCTGCACCATTCAGCAGTTTGTAGAAATCTGTTCTTTCACGTTTTAAAATCGCCGATTCTATGATTTTTATTCGATCGCTTCCAAAACGTTTGAAATGATCCACAAAGAGCCACTCTTCGTTGGGATGGAGCTTCAAGAAGAACACGATGTTACTCTCCTCAAGAAAAGACAAAAACTTTTGTATATCGAATTCCTTGAATCCAAAAAAGTTGTCGTAAGATTTATTCCCCTCGACAAAATCTTCGTACCCAAACCTGAAGGTCGGAGCGAAGATGATGACTCTTTTTCCCTCGAGGCTCATACCAAAGAGTTTCTCGAGGTTCTTCTTGCCGTTCACTGTCAACAGATAATCGTTCCTCGGCGCACCGGTGACAACGTATAGACTGATGGACAATCCCACACACGCGTTTCTCAAAACGGTGCCAAAATCGGAGTAAGAACAGAAGATGTTTGGCTTACTATCGTATCTTTGAACTCTCTTGTCCATCAGTCCTGCCTTCTTGGTGGGAAAACTGTGCCACAGCTCGATGTGAACCGTCTTTCTACGCAACCTCCTACCACCGTGCGTCGTCACGATCACCTTGCTCTTGGCAGTCCATTCGATCATGTGCCATTTGAATAGTAATCTCTTCCACAGTGATTCAAAAGGTTTCTCCGGCAACTCTATGACCTTGAACTTGCAATCCTTTATCTCACCCTTTTCGTAGGCTTCTAAAACTGGGTTCAAATTGCAACCTGAGTAGTTCAAGAAATAAAGTGTCACCAAATTCTTATCCACCCTGCAGAACAATCTCGCAACCATCTCCAAAAACTTCACAACCAAGAATTTGAGCATCTTTCAGACCCTCTTTCATCATCCCACAACCTGTTGTTCATGATCCAAAACATTCAAGTGCCAAGAAAACCGGCTCGTCTTCCCTGTCTAGGATCTTGTCCGGACCGATCCCTCTCATGAAATCCTTCAAATCTGTGTATCCATTTTCGATCATACATCCCTTGTGACGACTCGACAGCTTCTTTGTAATCCTGTGCCTCAAGTATGGCACGCTGGATTCCACTAAGAAAACCGTTGAACCCCTGTGCTTGGTATCGGCCCGCCAAAACTTAAAAGCTTGCGGTAATTTTGAAACTGCAACATTATGCTTCTCATCAGTTCAGTCTCGTTCATTTTCTCAACCCAAAACAAATTGGACAAACTGTTCTTCTTTTTTACTGTCCCAGACAAACTCTTGTTGGTGACGCAGAACGTTTGTAACTAACTGTGCGTACTCCGCGTAAGCTTGAGTTATCTTCTCCACAGATTCTTGCACTTGGTCTGGATTTATGACCACTCCAATGCCATAGCGTTCAACTAATCTTTTCATAGACACGAACGAGTCCTTGACTATCACAGGTGTGCCTGCTCCGATAGAGTCGAAGAATTTGTTTGGTAGTGACAAAGCATCATTCAGACACACGTCTACACGGGCAGAGTAGTAGGAAATCCAAGTGAAGGCTGCCTTTGAGATCTCTCGCATCATCTCATCATAGGGTAAGGGGGACACAATCATGTAGTTTAAATCGCTGGGTAAGTTGGTTACTATACCTATTTGCTTTATCGTGAAGCCCAGATCTGAAAGCGCTCGAAGAACTCTGATTTCGTTCGGTGTGAATTTTCTCGGAGTCCTGCCCACTATACATATTTCCTTGTTTTTTTCGTTGCTTCGGTACGATGTGGACGCATAGTTTGGAACCACCATAGTTTTGCGAGGAAGACTGATTCGTTTCAGCACTTCATCACGCTGTTCTTCGGAGACGAAGATCAAATTGTCACTCAGTGAGATTTGTTCACGAAGTACTCTCCACATAAGCGCCGTCTTCATGAACCTGACGGGTGAAGGCAACCATTCGTATCTCTCCCCGGGATAGAGCTCGTGCATGTCGAAGACCACTTTCTTCGCCTTCTTTCTCCCACACTTGAAGACTGCAAGAGGTGCCGTTGATGAAAAATCATGCAAATACAAAACATCGAAATCGGTTTCAGTGACTAACTTCTCGATCGCTCTGTCAAAGCTAACCCTTTTCACAACTTTGTCGAGAAAGTTCTTACTAGACCGTTTGAACAAAGGCACATAGTTCACGTTTCCATCTTTATACGGGTGCTCCTTGGAAACAGAAAGGAATTGGTAGATAACCTCGGCATACTTTGAAAGCGCCTGAACGGTTCTGAAGACGCGCTTGTCATACTTCAAGTGCGTGTAGCCGAGAATCAGTACCTTCACAACCTTCACCCCCAATCCTGGCACGAAAGTTCCAGGTCAACGGTTCGCAATTCAAATACGAAAAACACCATTCACGGTCCCAAATTATCACGACCGACGCGAATAAGTGTGTCCGTACACGTTTTAAATAGGCCGTGGACAAAATTCGGTGAGTTCCGTTCCGATACATCTTTGGAGAATCACACCATTAGACTTCCACGCTGAAAGTTTTCACCCACTCACCGACATTGATAACCTTCCAGATTGTCGGAATGTACTTCTGACCATCGTCCCTCAATACTTTCTCAGCGTAACCCGCGAACTGTGGTCTCACTATATTCTTTAAAATCTTGACATTCTCTTGTATCTTATTCAACACGAACTTCCTATTTCTCCTCATCCACACTTCTTCCGGTGTGGCGAAACCTATCTTGTCCTTTCTGTCCAAGATCTTGTCCGGAACAATACCTCTCATCGAATCCCTCAGAATCGCTTTCGTGTATCCGTTCCGTATTATATAACTTTCGGGAAGACTCAACAGAAACTCTACGATCCTGTAATCCAAGTATGGTACCCTGGATTCCACCGAGAAAGCCATCGAGTTTCTGTCTTCCCAATGAAGCAGGGCGGGAAGTGAAGACTCAAATACCAATTTGTATGCATATTCGGTGATGTTTTTGACATTCATCCATTTGACACCACCATCATAATCTTTGGGCACCGAGAAGAATCTTGAGCCGCCGACTTTCCTCCTCAACAGAACTTTGAGACTGTCAGGAAGCATGTTCACCAACACGTATTTCGTGACGCCAACGTTCGGCCAAACGCTCTTCACGGCCCTGAATTCTTTTGAGAACACTCGCAACTTGAATCGTCTCAGCAGAGAAGCAAGATAGATTCCTACAGATGAATGATATCCAGCTAAGATTTCGTCAGCACCCTGTCCATCGAGCATCACAATTATTCCGTTCTTTCTGGCTTCTTTGAAAACGCTGTATTGTGCAAAGATCGAAGCTGAACCGAACGGTTCGTCTTGGTGCCAGACGAGCGATTCAATCTCGTTGGAACCGTTGGAGTTCAGTTCGGCGAAGAAATCTTCGAACTTCGGAGAGACTTTGTGTGAAACAACATTTGTATGCTTGACAACTTCGTCCACGTACTTTTCTTCGTTATATTTCTCAAACTCCGAACAGAACGATACCGTCTCGATCTTCCCATTCGCCCCGAGCAGTCTCCTCATGACACTAACCAAAGTCGAACTGTCCAAACCACCAGAGAGACACGAACCGACCTTCACATCGCTTCGAAGTTGTAACCTCACAGAATCGAACACGAGCTCTCGAAATTTCTTCTGTGCTTCCTCGTAAGGGATGTCGATCTTCTCAATCTTGATGTCGTACCATCTTTGCACTGTGAACCTCTTCGTGGTCAAATCGTAAAGAAGGTACTCTCCTCCTCTGAGCTGGTAGACTCCTTCGAACATCGTTTCGTTTGTGTGGTCTATGAGATTGAACGTCAGATAGTCGTACACCCTGCGGTGGTTCATTCTCGCTCTCCAACCCTTGACGGTTGTGAACTGCTTTATCTCCGATCCAAAGCAGAACTTGCTCCCTATCTTGGTGTAGTAGAGTGGTTTCACACCGAATCGATCACGAGACAGAAACATGAGATTCTTGCGTTGGTCATAGATAGCGAAGGCCCAAATACCATTGAATTTGTTCACGCAGTCCAAGCCCCATCTGTCGTAGCTAGCTAAGATCACCTCGGTGTCTGATTGTGTAGAAAAACGATACCCAGCGGCGATCAGTTCATCTCTGATCTCAATGTAGTTGTAAATCTCCCCGTTGTACACGATGACGTACTCTCCGTTCTGACCAACGTACTTCATGGGCTGGTTCGACAAATCCGACAGGTCTATGATGCGCAGTCTTCTGTGACCCAAGGCGAAGTCCTTGCCGAAGTAGAAACCCTCGTGGTCAGGACCTCGGTGAGCTATAAGCCTTGTCATGGCTTTGATTTCTTCCTCTAAGACGGGCGCTCCGTCTTCGTTGATGATGCCAGCTATACCACACATTTGGTGTGTGCACCTCCTCACCTCCGACTATACATATCCCTACCGGACGTCGAAATTCCAAGATCGGTCCTCCAATTCTTCAATCCCTGATTTTATAACGAAAACATCTAAAAAGTCATCCGCTTGTGGGTTCAGCTCTCCTCAGATGTACCTTTCACCTGTTCAGTCACTTCTTGAAGATGCTTCTGATCCTAGACTGTTTCTGTAGAACACCACAACCAAGATAGAACGTTTGGCGATGCCCTCATATGAGAAACCTTAGGCACCAGCACTGAAGCAATGTTCTTCATTTGTGCGTTCATGTCGGATCTCGAAAGCAACCTTTGAATAACCTCCGTCAGTTCTCTTTCTAACTCTTCATCCGCACTAACCCTTCAAGAAGACAACGTTACCTCCAAGGTCCAGATGTTCCACCGAGCCTGGCCAATATTTGTAAACCAAAGGAAGACCACATCCCACGGCTTGCGGCCAAAGAACACTGATGCTTCCTGGAAAAACGGCAACGTTGGATGCCAGAAAATACTCTTAGATCTCTTTGCTGTCTATCCAGCCTATGTATTTGATCCTTTCGTCTTGGTCGATAGCCTTGCCAACAACTCTCTTGACGTCTTCCGCTGTATCGGCAAAGATTATCAAACGTAGATCCAAAGATTCAACACTTCTGAAAGCGCGAATCGGCACGTATGAGTTTTTGTCACGATTCATCTTTCCACCAGTTATCAAAACAAAGTCGCTCTCTCGATATGATTCCTCACCTTTTCGAATATTTTGATCAGCCTATCTGTTCGTTTCATCTCTATCAGATTCCCGACGAATCCAACCTATTTGTAGCCTTCGCCGTGTATACCGAGTTGTTTTCTCACTCGGTCTTTGTCGAGTGGTCTAAAAGTCTGTTGATCGTTCCCCGTTCGGAATCACAAACACATTTTAGCTGAATAACCGAAAGATTTTGCTTTCTCAAGAAGCTCATCGCTGACAAAAATCACTACTTGAGCCAATTCGAAAACTTTCAAATAGATCTTCTCTCTTTTTTAGGATATTGACATCGCTTCCGTGCACTGTCAAGACGTACGGTTTTGAATACTTTTGAGTAGAATCTGCACAAGTAAATCTGCTCATGGTGTGTACATCCCATGGGCGTGGATCAAATTGAATTTGGAAAGATCAAAGCCTTTCTCGGCACATCTGGCGAAGCATTGAGCGTAGATTGAAATCGTACGCTCGTCAAAAGCTTTGCTTATTCTTTTCAATACTTCCCACAGAAGCTAACTGGTCGTTTTTCCACATTTCAAGAGCGAATAATCAACACCGCTAAAGTTCGTGGCTGGAGTGAATGAGCTTTTCCTGAGCAAATATCTTGCGAGTCGCACGAATAAATCGTCTTGGAACCAAACTGGTGCCGCTGTGTAGTCAGTGCCAAGCTTTGTCGCTTGAGTCTTTTAGTTGTGAATATAACACTTGACAATTGATTCACGAAGGGGAACAGATTTGTGAGAATCAGGATTCTCAAGTCCTAAGCATTCTTTCCACTTGATTCATCGAGCGTTATTTTTTCTATTATTCCTTCAAGCTTTTTCGATAGGCTTTCGTAGAGGTACGATTGAATAACTTGTTCGCGGCTTTTCCGATCCACAGGACTTCTCTTTCTAAACAACTGTTCAATATAGTCTGCCATCATTTCGGTTTGTGATTTCTCAAACACCTTCGAAATCCCATCGCATTCAATCTCTTCACGCATTTCCCAGTCCCTGGGAGCTATTACCAATATGGGTCTGCCCGTAGCAAGATACTCGTACACTTTTCCAGTCCTTATGGATCTACCCTCTTGTGGATCTTCACCGGTGTAAACGATCAGCAAAAGCAGATCAGCCTGAGCTTGCAACCTCAAAGCCTCGTCCCTTGAAACAAAACCACGATTCTCTAAGATGTCGAGCATGGAGAATTTGTCAAATAAACTCTGAACGTATTCATAGTCCTTACCAGCGTAGATGAATTTGAGCTTGGAGTAAATATCTCTTTTCTCCTCCTTGATCCTCGAGAGAGCCAAAATAAACGAGCTAAGTTCACGTGTCCCAGGGTGAAAACTTCCAGTGTAAGCTATTTCGAAATTCTCACGTGTATCATCTGAACATTCTCCTAAAAACAACTCTCCATCATAACCGTTTGGCAAAAAGAAAACCTTGTCACCACAAAGCCTTTTATAATCTTCGACCATCTTTTTTGAGACAACGAGTACTACATCGGCCATGGCTAAGATTCGTCTAGTTGCGTAAGCAAAAACCGGTAATTTCGTCAAAACAGATTCGTGTAAGTTGAACGAAGGGTCTCTAAAGTCAGCCAGCCAAACGACAGTTTTGGGGAACCGTTTCTTAAATAACTTACCCAGCTTCAATGAAAACCAAGGATCATAAGTGGTTATCAAGACCGTTCTTTCATGGTCACTGATAATCTTACTCAGTTCAGTAACATAAGCTTGATAATCATGAAGGAGCATACCTCCAGATGATACTGGTAGAAACTTTTCTAAGACAGGCCTGATCTCACGTTTTATTATTCGAAGTAGTTTTGAGAACATGGTTTGTTTTTTCGCAAACTTACTATTGACCACAACGTGTGGATCGTACTTGAAGTATTTCAACGGGATCTCCACCAACTTGGTTTGACCCAAATCGAAGCTTCTGAAACTCTGTTTGCTTGGAAAGCAACTTGTTATGAAATAGACCGAATGACCTACGGACAAATACTTGGCAAACTTTTCCCATCTCACGGACGCTATGTTATTCCATCTCGGTGAATATGGTGAAACGATCACTATCTTCACGAGTCTTTCCCCTCTCCAACTCCCACAACACTTATCGATCTTTTTCTCAACCCAGAAACGCAAGCTCGATCAACAACCACAAATGTCTCCAGTGAAGACTGTCTATGAACAAAGAATTTATTAACTGCCCAAAAAGGACTGGGATTAGAAAACCTCTGCTGCGGGATTTGAAAAGTTTCTTCAGTACTATAACCCAGAACATTACAAAAAGACAGAAACCAAACAGTCCTCTCTCCCCTATGTATCGGGCATACAAAGAGTGCGTAGCCATTCGCGAGTAAAGCTCGTAGTTGCCAGGACCGATGCCGAAGAAAGCGTTCGCGGAACTTAGGATGTCGATGAACATGCGTTGAGCTTCAAAACGTGCCACATCGTAACTCTGAAAACGAAGGCGACCTAAAGTAAAGTCCTTAAGGCTTACGCCGAGCAAATTGACTTTATCCGCAAAATAATACCAAAACACGAAGAAGATCAATGCTGCGATGACAAAGAAACCGAGGGCTTTTAAGCACGTGCCACGGTTTAAAAAAGCTGTTCCAACCAACAAGACGATTGTCACTGCGTAGTTCAGCCACGCTGCTCTCGAAAAGGTCAGCAGAACCCCAAAACTGAAGAATAGAAAAAAAGCAAGATTCAGAAATTCATTTCCTCGACCTTTCAAGAATCGCATTAGGAAGTAAGCCGATACTGGTACCAAAAACGGTCCCAAGACGTTCGGATCCTTGAAGAAACCGGTCAGTCTACCATATTTCAAAATCCATGCACCGTAGAACATCGTTCTGCCTGTCAAGTAGCCAAAACCGCCCACGATTATGTTCACTGCACCCGCCAAAGACCATGGAATCATCAATCGATCTAAGAACCTCTCTTGATAAGGGTTCTTGGTCAAGGATTTAGCGTAAGATGCGAGTACAAAGAAAAACACGAACAGATAAGTGTCTATGATGACGAACCTAAAATTTAAGACACCGAAAGAGATCAAACCGATGAAGGCAGATAACAGCATTGGCAAAAAAAGGGCACTGAAGGCAAAGATGATCGATCTGTTCGTCTTGAGACCTAATATCAAGAACGGCAATGCCACAGTGAACCAGATTTCCGCTGGTGATGGCTCGACGAAAACAAAGCCAGACAGAAAGACATATATGCACATAAAAACAACGTAATTACGATACCGAATTACCTCGCGACTGTTGGTGATATCGACTGATACTTCCTTCAACACTTTGTTTCACACCCTTGTGTACAATGCCTTGTAGGCACTCACGAAAATCTGATAGTCCTTCTTGAATGCTGACCTTGTATTCTTCTCGAAACGTAAGGCGTTCAGCAAAATCAATGACAAGTCGTCCTGTCCCTTAGCAACCAGTTCGTCACCAATCATCTCTCCCACACACCCTACGTCCGTGCTCACGACCGGCACGCCCTGATTGAGCGCTTCCAACACCACCAAGGGCATTCCTTCTGCGTCAGATGTCAAGAGCAAGACGTCGAAGTCCGCCATCAACTTCACCGCGTCCTTTCTGAAGGGTAAAAAGTGAACTTTTTCTTTCACCTGCGGGTTCTCTTTGAGCCACCTTCGCACCTTCTCACCGTAGACATCATCGACCACGCTCGCGCCTATCCAAACGAACACAACATCGCTTCTTTCTCGAAGCACAGACTTTGCGACTTCCAAAAACCTGATGGGATTCTTCGGTGGGTCGAGTCTTGCAACGTTGCCAACGATTTTCACGCTTTCAGGTATGCCAAGCTCTTTTCTCAAGGCGCCTTTTTGTGCGGGTGCTTCTGGAATTATCGCATTGGGTATAACAACGTATTGATGGTCTTTTCCTATTTTCCATCCTTTGGCCTTCTGAAGATCTCTTTGACAAAGAAACACTATCTTGTCGGAGTGCTTGGCAGCGAACCTTTCCAGAAGAATGAAGAATCTGCGCTTCAGACCTTTGTATTGTTCTATTGGCCACCAACCGTGCACCGTGTAGACAACCATTGGAACTTTGCATCTTTTCGCTGCTATCCTTCCAAGAAAACCGGCTTTGGAGGAATGCAAGTGAACCACGTCGTATTTTCCTTGTCTTATCAATTGCTTCAGCTGAAAATATGCTTTCAGATCCTTCCATGGGTCTATCTCGCGGACCAAGTCTTTCACGACGTGCACTTTCACGTTCAACTTCTCAAGCTCTGGTATCAACATCCCGTTGTGTGGACCGCAGGCAACTTCAACCTCGAATTCATCGGGATGAAACTGTTTCAACCCGTAGACCAAACTGTACAAAACCTTTTGTGCACCAGTCCAATCAGAACGGGTTATGATTTGAAGAACTCTCTTCTTGTTCATTCAAATCACCGCTGATTCACAAGTTCTTCTTGGATTTTTCCCTCACAAGAATGAACTTTGGGTTCTTCAAGTTCTTCATAGCGTACAGAAGGTCAGATCTCTTCGAGTCGTTGGCTTTCAAAACCAATACAGTTTGATTCGCATCGTAGGAGAGTACTTTTGTTTCCGCGCTCGTGAAAGTTGGGGCCGACAGGATCACCACGGTGTTTTCGTGAGAGACATCTTTCAAGATCTTTTTGAGACCTTCATCAGAGAATGAAAGCGGTTCACCATCGAAGGACAAAACTTTGGCTTCTTTCGGAATAGGTGGAAGGCTCGAGTTGCCGTCCAGATTGACGAGCACAGTTTTTTTGCCACTCTTCGATAAAAGTTCTATCATTCCTTCGATTATCGGGATCTTCCAAGAACTGTTCGTCGAGGAAACCAATAGGTGTACGTGTGAGGGTTCGGCTCCGGTTGAATTCAGAGTTTGAACGACGATGTGTTTCAACGCTTCCAAATCTTTCTTCCCATCTTTCGAAGGTTGATACAGGATTGGCTCTTCACCAATTGTTTTCAGAACGTCGTATTCGTCTCTAATCTTTTGATCAAAAGCTTCCCTGAGAAAGGCGATCAACACACCGAGGAAAACGCCGAGCACGAAAGCGACGGCCAAGATGAGTCTCCTGTTGGGTTTGGCGGGTCTTTCAGGTAAATAAGGTTCGTCCAGCACGATCGGCACGTTGAACGACATACCTGCGGTTGAGAGTCTGAGCTCTTCTCTCCTTGATCTGAGAAGAGTGTAGGTTTGCTGCTTGAGGTTGTAGTCTCTCAAGAGTGTGGCGTACTCTCTCTGTAGATCTGGAAATTTTTGCAGTTCTTTCTCCAACTGGATTCTCACTTGTTCCAGAGACGAGATATGGGATTTAGACACCTCCAAGTTGGTTTGGAGGTTTATCAGTTGCAGATAGTAACCTCTGAGGATGGGATCTTCCGTTTCGAACTGAGACGATAGGATACGTGATATTTCTTCGTTGATCATCTGCTGAACGACGCTGATTTGCTGTTCGATTTGTCTCATCTCGGGTGAATTCTCCGTGTATTGAAGTTCGAGCGTGTTGTAGCGTATTTGTAAATCGAGCAAACGCTTTCGAAGTTCTTGCAACTTCGCGCTGTCAGGAACGTACTCCAAGATCTTGATCATGCCCTTCAGTTGAGAGATGTTTTGTTTGAGTACGCTCAGCTGCGACTGCAGATTTTGATAATTCAGTTGTGCTTCGACTATCTTGCCGTCCAGATCGTAGAATTTTCGAATCAGCGCGTTGAGTTCTTCCGAGGGCAAGATGGATTTCGTCTTTTGGAAGTTCAACAGCTTGTTCTCGATCTCTGTGAGTTCTCTCTCAACAGTTGGGAGCTGTCTTTCCACAAATTCAAGGAGGTAAGTATTTTCGTCTTTGTTAAGCTCCCTCGCCACCCTTATGTAGTTGTCGATGATGGATCGAGCGATCTTGTAGGCCATTTCCCTATCATCCAAAGAAACGGTCAGCTTGATGAGCGATGTATCTTTGACCGAAGACACGTTCACGACGTTTTTCAGAAGGGCCGAAACAACGCTCTCTTGGGAAACTTCGTCTTTGCTCTTCTTTGAAAAATACTCGGTAAGTTTAAGATCGTTGACCACGCTTATCAAAACCCTTCTGCTCTTCATGATCTCCATTTGTTCTGTTAATGCGGGAGATTGGCTCACGCCAAGGAAACTAAGTTGAGGAGACAGAGCGATCTGCGATGATGCACCTCTTGGCAATTTAATAACTGCCGTTATTTCATAAACAGGTTTTGCGAAGTAAAGGAGATAGACGAATGTCACACAGATGGTGAGAAAAGTTATTCCAATGATCCAGTTTTTTCTGCGTTTGAGGATTCGAAGAATATCACTCAAGGTTATTTCTTCGTCGTGATACTTCTCCACACGAACTTCCTCCCCTAAAGATCACTTGAACAGCTCAGAGATGTTGTTGTAGAAGACGATGAGATTGTTTATCACTGGGATCCACTCGAGCGCGGTCTTGAAGATGTCGGAAGGCACGAAGACTATGTCACCGTTCTCGAGGATCGGATCGTATTCAATTCTACCACCACCGATCGCACCTGCCAAGTTGACACGGATAGGTTTACCATCGATACCACCCTTGTAGAGCCACACGCTCGAAGCTGCGGCCTTGTTGGTGAAATAGCCAGATTGAATGATCGCTTGAAGCACAGTCGTTCCCTCGGTCAATTTGATTATTCCTGGTTTGTTCACCTCTCCCAGCACGTACGCGAAGTTCTGCGGAACGTCGAGTATCTTGACCACGTCGCCGGCTTTCACAACGTAAGATCTGGCCTGGGCGAGATCTTTCAGTTCGAGGGAGTACTTTTCGATTCCCCTCGTGAGCTCGATTTTTCTGTAGTTCTTGTCGACGCCGGCTTTCATCAAAACTTCGTAGAGCGTGGTGTTCTGGTCGATGTAGACCATGTCTGGTGTTCCATCGGCTTTGATGAGATAGACGTAGTTTTCTCTGTCAACGTCGAACAAGATTATGCTGTTGTTGGTCAAGGCCCTGTTGGCGTACTCGTCCCAAACAAAGGTTTCAACACTTTTCTCGGTGACGATGGTTATCTTCCTGCTGATGCCTTCTTTTATACCTCCGATCTTTCCCACGAGTGTTCTCAAGTCGAACTCCTCGGCATGAGTGAACTTCACCAAGCCGTTTGGTACACCTTTTCCAAAGACGTAGACTTGGTTTGGTTCTTTAACGGTCACGTAGACGAAATCGTTGTCTTCAAGCATCGCATTTTCCACACCCATGAAGACTTTCTGAGCGTCGTACTGGGCTACGATGGTGTTGTCGCGCATGATGAAGATCTTGTCAGACACGTAGTGAAGTTCTGGACCAATGATGAGACCGCCCAGTTTGGCAAAGAGCGTTTTCAGATCAGCTGTTTCGTGATAGTTAAACTCAACTCTTCCGGTGTTCTTCAGATAACCCATGGCGGTCACCTGGATGGGCTTTTTGAGCTCGACTTTCAGTATGGTTCCCCTTTCGATTGGAAGGTCCTGGGAGTGATCGAGCGGCTTTTCGTCCAGGATGATCTTCTCTATTCTCCTCAGATCGTTCAAACCAACC
Organism: Pseudothermotoga hypogea DSM 11164 = NBRC 106472; assembly: GCF_000816145.1. Classification (NCBI taxonomy): domain Bacteria; kingdom Thermotogati; phylum Thermotogota; class Thermotogae; order Thermotogales; family Thermotogaceae; genus Pseudothermotoga; species Pseudothermotoga hypogea. The sequence continues at coordinate 1,777,950 of NZ_CP007141.1, forward strand.
TTGGCGAGGACTCTTTGAAGCGTTATGGGTTCGTTGAGTTTGAATTCCACGTAGGATGACACGTCTCCGATCAAATACACCGCATTCGCACCGAGTTCTTTGACCAAGACGGTGTCGAATCGTTGTAGGGGCACTTCGATCTGGTCTTTTACCAGTTGAGAAGGATCGTGGGTCGATGTGATTTTTCCTCTTATCAACAGAACGCTTTCGATCGACTCGGGCTGAACTGACAATCTTTTCACCACATAGTTCAGCGTCTTGGGTTCGTAGTGGTTCAGTTGAAGAACTCCAGTCTGCGCCCCAACGACGTTAACGATGAAAGGTTCGTAGCTTACCAAAATCGAGTCGCCGAGTGACAACGCGATGTCTTTGTCTCCATGAACGACGTCTTTCAGATCGATCTCGAGCGTGTTGTTGATCCTGATCTTTCCTTCCCATTCAACATTGGGATTCTCGAGTCCGACTTTGTCGATCAAGGTCTTCAAAGTTCTCTTCTCGCCCGGTTCGAAGTCTATCCTGCCTTTCCTGTTGACCGCACCCTGGATGTAGACGTAGAACTCTGGATGTTTCACGATCTCGACGATCGAGCGGTTCGGCACCTCGATTTCGTGCGCCTTTGCAAGAACGGAAGACGGCAGCTCTTGGACGGTCCCATCTGGCATTTTGATCAAGATCTTTTCAACCCATTTCTCATCGTCTTTCGAGATACCACCGGCTTTGGCCAGAGCGAGCGCGAGGGTTTGTCTTTCCTGTGAGGTGAAGGTCTTCAAACCTGGTTCAGGAACGAAACCAACCACGTAGACGTACCTTTCTTGCCTTTTGGGTATGTAGAGGAAGGCGCCAGGTTTCAAGGGGACATCGAAGGAACCATCGAGGACCTTTCTCAGATCGATCGTTCTCGTTTCGCCGTCGATCGAAAGTTGAGCGCTCTCGATGACTGCTTTTTCCTCATCGAGCGCGTCGAGCTTCAAAAGTAGTGTTCTCAAGGTCAATCCAGGAACGTACTTCTCGATGAGACTGTGAGCACCAGCAACTTGAACGGTCTTTTCGTACTTGAGAGGTGGCAGGTGTATCTTGTCGCCTTCTTTCAAGAGTACATCGTTTTCGATCTTGCCTTCGAAGAAGAACGAAAGAACGTTGAACCTTTGAACCTTCGCGTCCCTCACCAACTGGACATTCTCGAAGTCAATGCCGGAGTCCAATGTTAGATTCAGTAAGGAGAAAAGTTTCGTGAGCGTGAGATCTGGATGGTTGGAAATGTCGATCGCACGGTTCAGAGCTCCTTGAAGGTAGACATACATTGGAGCGTACTCGAGGACGTAGACCGTCACTTCCGGTTCTCTTATGAACCTCCCGACGATCTGTTCGATCATCTCCTTTATTTGATCGACCGTTAGCCCGGCCACTCTGACGTTGCCGAGGTAGGGATAGGGAATGGTCCCGTCGAAGGCGACCTTGACCGTGCGACTGAAAGAAGGTTGCTGAAACACCTCTATGGCGATCGTGTCACCCACCCGAACGGTGTAGGAGAAAGACAGAACACAGACCAAAAGCGCGAGTATCAGCAACGAGCGTCTCATCGTCATTCCTCCCAGCACAATCAAATTATACAGCGTGTCATTTGGCGCCCCTTCGGAAGATGATCGCTTCGAGGGTGTGCAACATTATCTTCAGATCCAGAAAGATCGTTCGGTTTTTGACATAGTACAAATCGTATGAAAGCTTTTCTTTTGCCTCTTCAACCGAGGACGAGTATTTGTACTTTATCTGTGCCCAACCCGTTATGCCTGGTTTGACGATGTGCCTGAAGTCATAGTACGGAATCTTTTGACTATATTCGTTTGCAAGGTCGATCCACTCTGGTCTTGGACCAACGACGCTCATGTCTCCCTTCAAAACGTTGATGAACTGCGGTAGTTCGTCGAGCCGGTACGGGCGGATGATGTGGCCTATTTTCAAGATTCTGTCCTGTTCGTGCGTTGCATACTTCGCTTGACTTGTTTGAGAATTTCTCATCGTTCTGAATTTGTAGACCGTGAAGGGTTTCCCATCTTTTCCAATTCTTCGTTGTTTGAAGATGATAGGTCGACCATCTTCGATTAGAATACACAAGGCTATGATCAACATGATGGGTGAAGTCAGAACGAGCGCAACGATAGAAACGACGACGTCGATGACCCTCTTCGCCGGAGAACGAGTTTTAACAGTTTGAAGGCTGAGTTCGTAAAACTCTCTATAGCGTTGCACGATCTCCACGGGTATTCTCTGAAGGACCTTCTCAACGAAGGTGGGAAGGTACTCGATGTTTTTCAAAGACGCCTTTTTAACGACATCAGAGAGCCGCTGGTCTGCGACGAGTACGGCGTCGTAATACTTCGCTTTCTGTGACAACAGATCGACAGATGGGTTGACATACTCAGCGAAGATGTATCTGTGGTTCGTTTCTTTTTCGATCACTTGGAGGAAACCCTCAAAATCTTCTCTCTTTCCGACGACGAGGTACGTGATCGGCTTGTCCTTCCGCGTGAGCCTGTAAAAGGATACATTCAAGATCGGTAGGACTAATGTGTTTATCATCAGATTCAATAAGAATGCATGCTTTGGTACATGATCGTCGATTAGAGCATTGAAGATCAGTATCGGTACAAAAGAAGTAGCGGTGCTCAGAAGAGTTCTGATGAGTTGTTCGGTGTAACTTTCCAGATTTTCAAGATCGTAAGCTCTGAAAGTATAAAGGAAAAGAATTGCGAGAAGTGAAAAAACGATTGAATAAACTGTGCTTTCAAAGAGTTTGTAGAGTAAAAAGAGGCTAACGAAATTCAAGAACACCAGAAACACTTGTATCAAAGCCCCCTCATGTTGATTTTTCTGTTAACTTAGCTTGCGTTTTGTATTATATCACCATCTCCCCAACCACCAAATGTGCAGCCACAGTGGTTCGAAATGGTGATCTGTAGGACGAACCTCGTTTGGTCCATCGATGTGATTATTCTTTCGATCAGCTGAGCTATCTGGGATGGTCTTCCCCACAGCGTTGTGCTCATGTGGTTGATCTGGTGTTTCAAACCAGACGATTCTATGATCTTCAAAACCTCGTTGACCGTTTCATCGATCCTTTCTGTTCCGAGCGGATAAAAACTCATCTGGCAACTCAACTCGGTTTTCTCCACAGCGCGACGATGAAGCCTCCCCTTTGGGTTTTCGAAAGCCTTTTTTCTTCTTCCCAGTTGAGCTGTTCTTCGGACGCGTTCGGTGGGATGAAGACACACTGCGCTATTCTGACCAAGTTCTTTGGATCGAGTTCTTCGAGGTCTTTTTGAGTTTTGAAACTCGCATGTCTGAACACAGAGGCTGGATCTTGCTTCGCCTGTTGTTCGTACAGTTCTCCCCAGGGACTGTCTTTGTTTATGGTGCCGATCAAGAGATAACCTGAAGGTTTCAAAACTCTCATCATCTCGTCGAAGGCTCTTTTGGGCTCGTGGATGAATTCGAACGTGGCCATGGAGAAGACGCCGTCGAAGTGATCTGAAGGAAATTCCAGAGAGTAGACGTTCATCTTTTTGAACTCTATATCGAGACCCAGTTTATCGGCTTTGTCCTTCGCGATCTTCAGCATCTCTTCTGAGATGTCTATTCCAACGACCTTCACACCGAGCTTCGCCAACTTGATGCTGAAATTGCCCGTGCCACAGCCAGCATCGAGCACACAGGTGCCAGGCTTTGGGTGGAAGAACTCAAGTGCGACTCGTGTTTCGATTTCGTCGACGAATCTTCCAAGTGGCTTTTCGTACCAAAGATCGTACACGTTCGCGATCGGATCGAAGAAGCTCAAACGCTCACCCTCCACCATCACCGACGAAGATTATACAGGTTTTTTGACACTGAAAAAACCACGGGAGTTTTTGAAACGCGATCGTCTCGAAAACGTGTGGGCTGTCATTCTCACTTGTTCCTCGGATCGAGAACGTCTCTCAGCCCATCGCCGAGCACGTTCAAGGCGAACACCACGAGGGCTATGACGAAGCCAGGAAAGAGAGAGATCCACGGTGCGCTCAACAAGAACGCGGTGCCTTGGCTCACCAGGCCTCCGAGCGTCGGCTCGGGTGGTGGAACGCTCAAACCCAGAAAGCCCAGCGAAGCTTCGGTCAAGAAGGCGGTTGAGAGATTGGTGGTGAAGGTCACAATGAGTACAGATGAAAGATTGGGCAACACGTCGGTGAGCATTATCTTCAAATCGCTCTTTCCTATCGCTTTGGACGCCTTCACGAAGAGAGTCTCCTTTACAGAGAGTGCCGCACCACGCACGGTCCTGGCGAAGATCGGAACGTAGACCACGCCTATGGCAACTATCAAATTGACGAGGTTGGAGCCGAAGAGGGCCACGATGAAGAGAGCGAGGATCAACGATGGGAAGGCGAACAGACCATCGCAGAGCCTCATGATGAGCAGGTCCCAGATTCCGCCGTAGTAACCCGCCGTGAGTCCGAGGATCGTTCCAACGAAGGATGCGAACAGGATCGCGCTGAAGGCTATGACGACGCTCTTTTGAAGACCGTGGACGCACCTTGAGAATATGTCCCTGCCGAACTGGTCTGTTCCGAAGGGATGCTTCAGAGATGGTCCTTCGAGGATCGCGTCGTAGTCCATCGCGTAGGGACTGTGCGGTGCGAAGGTGGAAGGAAGAATGGCGACGATAAGGAACAAAACTATCAACGAGAGCGATACCAAGTTCAGTGGTCTTTTCAAGAACTTCTTCAACGTCCTGTTCATCGAGAGCGCTCACCTCAGTTCGACGCGAGGATCTATCAAGGTGTAGACGAAGTCGATCAAGATGTTGAGCACGACTATGAGTATGGCAATGAACATCACCACGAACTGGATCACTGGATAGTCCCTCTCGTTCACCGCTTGAAGGAGCAATCTTCCAAGGCCAGGTAGGGCGAACATGTTCTCGATGACGATCGTTCCTGCCAAGAGATAACCCAGCTGAATTCCAGAGAGTGTGATGATGGGTATGAGCGCGTTTTTGAGCGCGTGTTTGCTTATCAACCTTGAATAACTCACACCTTTCGCCTTCGCCGTTCTTATGTACTCCTGCTGCAGTACGTCGAGCATCGAGGATCTGGTCATCCTCATGATCTGCGCCGAGAGCATGAGACCGAGCGTGAGGGAGGGCAGAAACATCACTTGAAGGTTTCTTAAGAAATCTTCACGTAGCTGCACGTAACCGAAGATGTTGAAACCTTTGAAGGTTCCGGAGAAAATAACAATCAAAATCGCCCCCACCCAGAAGGATGGGGACGACAGTCCGATCAAACCTATCACTCTCACCAAACCATCCACGAAGGAGTTCTTCTTGATCGCGGCGACGATGCCGAGGGGTATGCCGATCACAGTCGCGAAGAACATGGACAGAACGGAGAGCTCCAGCGTCACTGGAAAGCGATCGAGGATGAGGTCTATGACTCTTCTTCCGGTTCTCAGAGACGTTCCGAAGTTCAGCGTGAAGAGGTTCTTCAACCAAACACCGAACTGGACGATCAAAGGTTTGTCCAAGCCGTACTGTTTGTACAATTGGTCTATCTGCTCTTCTGTCAAATAATTCTGAGTACCAAGCATCATGTCCACAACGTCACCAGGGACGAGGTGTATCGCGATGAACACCACGAACACGACGAAGAACACCGTCGGTATCGAAGTGAGAATGCGACGCAGAAGATAAGCAAAGCTCATTTCTTGTAAGTCTCCCTCAAGAAAATGAGACTCTCGTTCGGCAAGAGCTTGAAGCCTTCAACGGACGCGTTGCTGACGAAGATCTGATTGGCACTGTACAAAAAGATGATTGGTGATTCCTTGACGAGTAATCTCTGGAGCTCATCGTAGATCTCCTTCCTCTTCGTGGTATCGACCGTACTCCTACCGAGTTCGAGCAGCTCATCCACTCGTGGGTTGGAATAGCGGAAAACGTTGGTCGAACCTTTGCTGTGGAAGGTCCTGTAGAACTGAATGTCTGGCTCGATTGAACCACTGTTCATGGAGATGAAGGCGTCGAAGTCGCTCTCGCGCCATCTCTTTATGAATATGCCCCATTCGACCAGGTTGATCTTCGCTCTGACCCCGACTTCTGCGAGTTGCGCCTGAATCACCTGGGCGACCTTGTCGAAGTTGTAGCGCTGAGAGGTCACTATTTCGAATTCAAAGCCGTTGGGGTATCCTGCCTGCGCCAAGAGTTGCTTCGCCTTCGCGGGGTTGTAAGTGTACTCGTCGAAGTCTTTCGGCAAAAGTGCCCAAGGCTGGACCATCGGGCTCAGTGGGCCTGTGACGACACCTTCACCGAACGCGACCGTCTTTATGATGGCTTCTCTGTTGATGGCGTAGTTCAAAGCGTTTCTAACCCGTGGATCGTCGAACGGTTTTCTGGTGGTGTTGATGCCTATCAAGTAGTAGCTGAGCACGGGGGATCTGTAGATTTTGAACCTACCCTCGGGAAACTGTCTCACGTTGAGGGGTTCATTGATTTTCGCTATGTCCACATCGCCATTCCTCAACGCTGACACTCTTGAAACTTCCTCGGGCATGAAGACGATCTTGATCTCGTCCAGGTAGGGTTGGTCTTTCACGAAGTAGTGCGGGCTCTTCTTCAGAACGATGTAGTTGCCCTGAACGTACTCCGCCAGATAGAACGGGCCAGTTCCGTTCGTCTCGAGTTGAAGATTTTTTCCAGACTCGACGAACTTCTTGCTGACTATCGAGCTGTTCACACCTGCGAAGTTCGGCAGGAGTGCGCTGGCCATGGGTTTTTTGAGTTTGAACTCGATCTTGTTGTCACCGATCGCTTTGATGGATTCCACATCTTGGTAGAACGCCGCGGCGGGGGATTTGGTGTCTGGGTTCAGTATTCTTTCGAAGGAGAAGAGCACGTCTTCGACTGTCAAAGGTGTGCCGTCGTGGAACTTGACATCTTCTCGAATCTTAAAGACGATTGTGTAGGGATCGACCACTTGGAATTCTTCGGCGATGTTTGGAATCAACTGCAGGTTCTCACCGTAGCGAAGTAGACCGTCGTAGACGTTTTCGAGCACCCTGTGTGAAGCGAACGCCGTAACGAGGTGGGGATCCAAGCCGACAGGTTCGGTCTCCATGGCGATGATCAGTCTGCCTCCGAGCTTCTGCGCGAAGATTGCCAAGGTTAAGAGTGTTACCAGAAAAGCTACCAACAACTTCCTCATACAAGCACCTCCTTTCAGAATTTTGACCCTGCAAGAACGCGTTTCAATGCTTGATTGAGAGTGCGCTCGCAGAATCGTTTCGTTCAAATTCTTGGAGCCCGAAGAGCTTTCAGAAATGGTGAAGATGGCCATCTAAAAATATCATAACATATGCTCGAACTGATAGTATGTGATTACAAATTCAGAGTAGCCAAAGAGTGCAACAAAAAACGTGCTCACTTGGAGCCAACGCACGGCAAAAGATGAATCACTTGAACTGATAAACTGCTTCGCTCATTGATCCTACCCTTTGATGGAATTCTCTGTTCAAATAATCGACCTTCAACGCCACTTCGTAGGTCTTCGTCAGTGTGCCTATGGCGTCCAAGGCTTGGTACAGCGTGCTCAGCGCTTCTTTGATCTCTCTGAACTCAGGATAGCGAACTTCGAATAGCTTCAGAAGATCGATCACGAAAGGTATGGTTTCTTGAAAGACCAAAAGAACGCTCTGCCAATTGTCGATCGGTCCTTTGTCTGTCAAGGCTTTGTAGGAAACGTCAAAGAGATTTCCCATCAAAGATTTTCTCATCTCTTCGAAGCTCTTTCTCATCAGCTCGGAGCGCTTGTAGAAGTCCCAGTATTTTTCATAATTCTCTTGCACAAAAGTTTTCGACGTGTTCAAAAGCTCATGCAATTCTTCTTCCAAGTGGGATGTGAACTGCGGGTAGATCAAGTCGTTGAGCACGAAACTTTCCACGACTTCGCCTATTTGGCTCGGACTGAGCATCTGCTTGACCCAAGTTTTGACGTTGCTCTTGAAGAAAGAAAGGATCCTTTCAGGTTGTGCGACGACTTCGAGCAGTTTGTTGTAGACAGTGTTCATGGTGTCGTCGACCAGTTCGTCTCGAACGTATCTCACCAATCGATCTATGAGTTGTTCGATCGTCACGTTCGCCGCGATGCCACTCCAGTTGGTCGTGACTACGTCTATGAACATGTTCGTCACGTTCAAAATCAAATTCTTCGCAGATTCGAGTTTCCCGATCACCTCGCGTGCCTTTCTCACCATGTCTGTGGCTTTCTGAACGATCTGTTCCAGATCCTGCGTCACTCTTTCTTGTGTTGTGGACGCGTAGCCGATCATGTTGACGAAAGAGCCAAGGCCGACGTAGAATCTCTTGATCGTTTCCATCTCCATGAGTGTTATGCCGTCTTGAGTTATCTCTTCGAGCCATTTTGACGCATCTTTCACGAACGATTTCATCTCTGCCGTTGCGATCTTCGAGTTCTCAAGTTCGTACAGTAAACCCTTCGTGCGGTACAGTTCCATGGCTTTGCCGTAGGTGTATGCGAAGATCTCGCTGGGAGTGATCGAATCTACTGTGATGTCTATCCATCCGCTCGAGGTGTAACCCAGATGGTGGTATCTGTGTAAAAGATACGAACCGTAGTTCGCGTAGAGGATGTAATAATACCTTCCTGGTCTGATTCCTCCGAAATTTACGGCTCCGCTTTCATCCTTCTCTATCTTTCGCTCCGCGATCCTATCAAGATCTCCCATGACCTTGTAAAGATGGACCGCGACGTTGCGCCTGAAAGACAGAGAAAGGCCTCTTTCGTCTTTCACAACGACGACGGGATTCTTTGCCCAGACGTTCGTCTTCGTGCCGTCTGGTTTTTCAAGTGGGTAGAACACGAAATGAACAGATTCGTTTGTTGCAACAAGAGCTATCTCCACCTCAACTCTGCTGACGAAACTGTACTTTCTCCAATCGCTCACCCAGGCGAAGTAGTACTTCGAGTCGACGATGGGAAGCTGTTTTAGTTCGATTTCTTCCTGGTTGAACGGCCAAGAGAGCCTCCTGACCAAAGGGTTCCTCTCAGCGAGTTTGTCAAAGTTGTTCTCCTTCACCGCGATATTCACCTGCGGTGAGTAGTTCTCCGAAAGTTCTGTCTTCGCCATGTGCTCTTCGTCTGGCTGACAGTAGTAGAGTTGGATCTTCGTGTCTCTGATCGCCATGTCCACCGCGTACATCGACGTGACACAACCCGAAGCGAAGTACCAGTTCGGACCATAGACGGAATCTGTGTAAACGTCCGTGATGATTACGACAATCTTTCTCGCGTCTTCGCGCCAATCCAAGTTCAAAGACCACAGATAGGCATCGTAACCCCACGTGAGGTTCCACCATTCACCCTCCGTCTCGATCTCCTCTATAGCCTCTTCGATCTCTTCGAGCATGGTGGGGCCGAAGAACCTGGTGACGTAGTTCGGAACGGTCCATTCTGGCTCGTTCTCGGTGTCGTACATGCTTATGAAGATTCTGAAGTCGGTGCCCGTTTCGATCAACCTGTTCAGAAAATTTCTCAGTTGCTCTTTGATCGAATCGATGTGCTTTTCCATCGAGCCAGTTCCGTCGATGAAAAAGGCGATGTCGAGTTTGTCTGAGTTGATGGACTTTTCCCAGAAACCGCGACCCTTGAACTGATAATCGGACCGATCGAACTTGACGAGCATTTCGCCGAGCAGTTCTCCGCTCCTCCCGTAGGCTTTCTCCGTTATCTTGAAATCTTCAAGTTTGAGGTTTCTCACGAAGTTTCCCGCATTGTCCTTCACCGCGACAGAACACCACAGGGCGTTCCACAACCCGTCTGGCCACCAGACTTCGTGGTGTGTGAGTTGAAGTTGAGTGGCGAACAGGAGGCAGAGGAAAAAAGCGAAGAAAAGGCTCAGCACCCTTAGCATTGGATTTCCCCCCCTTGTTGGAAAGATTGTACCACTGTTTCAAGGTGTGGTAAAATATTAAAAAATGATGTCATTAAAACATTGGGAGGGATGCGTGTGGCTGAAAAAGGCTTCAAGAAACGTCTGATAGTTTTTGTGGAACAGGCTTCAAGTTTGGTCAGTTGCACCCCGCTGGATCTGAAAGAGATAAACGATTTCAAGGCTCCTTCTTTCTTCGACGATCCAGCGAAGCTCAGCGAAGTGTTGAAGTACATCAGAGAGAAGCATCCAGACGTCGAGGTCGAGACGGTGGATCCGAGGAACCCTCTGTTCACTTTCCAAGTGCTGAAGCACAAGGTCAAAGGTGGAAGGGCGACCTGGGTGTACAACGGCAAGAAGGTTTTCGAAGGAGTCCCCACAATAGAACAGATCGAGAAGATATTGAGTGAAACGAAGTGAAGGTTCATACACTGTCGAGTCTGTCCAAAGAGTGTCGAGCTTGTCGACTGTGTCGAATGTTAGATTAATATCCTTCGTGTTATACTCGACTCAGGTGATGCGACGTGTCGCTGAAGGATCTGGTCAGGCATCTTGTGGATAAGCCTTTGGACCTTGAGACCAGAAACTTGCTCGTCAATCGTGAGAAGGAGATTCAGATTCTCAACAGGTTCGCAGAGTTTCAAAGCTACGGTGTTTACGGCGTCGCGGGAGAGACGGGTGTAGGAAAGACGACGGTTCTAAACTTTGTAGAAGCGAAAGATACCTGCTTGACACTCCCAATTCCCTGAAGGAGATGGGATTCTTAGCAGCTCCTTAGGCTGCCTTCCACGGAGCATTTGATACTCCATGGCCACAGAGGTGTGGTTTAAACCTCACACCTCTGACGGGTGCCAATCCCGCTACTACTTGGAACTTCTTCCCAAGATACCTCTGCCAGATGTTTATCGCTCCTACTCCGTCCCTGTGATAACTAAATCCACAACTTTTACACTCATAGTTGCGACCAACCGCATGATTCTTGCTACCACATACAGGACAGACCTGACTCGTATATTCTTCTGAAGCAAGTTTCACTTCAATTCCCAGTAGCTGTGCTTTGTAGGTTGTCATGTCCACCATCTTTCTGAAACACCACTGATGAACTTTTTGATTAAAGTTATCGTTCCCTTCTACACGCTCTCGAATATTTGTGATATCACCAATTACAATAGTCCCATACCCTTTCTGTAAACACATCTTAAGAAAGTTGCTTGTTATCTTGTGCAGTATGTCCGTTATTTGATGTTTTGTTCGTTTCAGCATTCGCTGCTTTGCTTTCAACAGTTTTCTATACCTCTTGGAACCTTTCTTGCATTTGCTTAACGTCCGCTGAAAGTCTGCCAGCTTCTTATTGCGATATCTGATTAGACTGTTGAGAATACCACCGTGATACGAAATCACTTCAGAGCCATCAAAGCAAGTTATTGGACGGATTATGCCAAGGTCTACAGACATAACTTCAACAGACTGTCTGCAGTAAAGTAACTGTTAAGCGCCTGAAAGTATTGCTGAACTATAGCCTGTTTGGAATGGGTATGGATATCGATGGTGCTACTCCAACGCAGGATATATTTTTGTGCTGCTCCTGGTGAAAGCCAGAAACCTTTCTTGCTTTTTACTTTCTTGACCAGCGACATGGTTTTGTTGTAGATTCGACCAGCGAGCCTGTTCAGCTCAGAACACAGAGGATACAATTCTCTCGGAACAGGCACTTTGTAAGTTCTGACTATATATCTTGACATTGTTTCGCCCTATACAATTTATAACACATGCTAATAACGAACAAGCTTTTTACCCATTCCCCTGAAGGAGAAGGGGTTGCGGAACACTATTTTCTGTCAACAATTCTCAAGCCAAAGATGCGTTGTGTGAATCTCGTCAAATATTGAAAGAACCACATCCTGACGAACAACTGGGCCGCCCCAGATCCAAAACTGTAAAAATTGCGCAATATGTTGACGTCTCACCATACAGAAGCATATACGAGCCCTCGGAAAAAGATTTCCTAATTACTTATGTGCTTAGTTCCTCGCGGCGAAAGACGTTCTCATCTATCAACCTTTGTACCAAAAAGTTACTAACCAAATGGGGCAAAAGTTATTATACCCGTGAGGTATAATGTTTCCGGGAGGTGTTGTTGTGAACCCTTTCAGATTCGGAAGGCACTACGATCCAGATTGTTTCGTAGATAGAGAAAGAGAGTACTCACAGCTTTTGAGCGCTGTTCAAAGTGGAAACAATGTTGTTGTGGTTGCACCGCGGAGATTCGGCAAGACATGGCTGCTTCAAAAATTCGTTGCTGAAAGCGGTTTTCAGTGCATCTATCTCGATCTTCTGAGCGTGATTTCGCTGAGAGATCTTTGCGCAAAGATGATTTCGAAATCTTTCGAGCTGCTCAAATTGAACGACCCTGTGAAGTTCATAAGAGAGTATCTAAAGAATCTCTCAAGGCATGTGAGCTTTTCGATCGGTGCAGACGGAGTGAACTTCACTCTTGGAAAAGATATTGACGAAGAATCACTTCTGTCAGAGAGTTATAGATTACTCGAAAAACTCGGGGACCCCATGGCGCCTTTGATCGTCTGTATCGATGAATTTCAAGCTTACAGAACGGTTTCTGAAAAACTCCCAGGCTCGATCAGAGGATTTTTCCAAACCACACCAAATGTGATCTTTGTGTTCTCAGGTTCGATGCGACACATGATAGAAGAGCTCTTTTTCCAGTCAAAAGGTCTCATGTATCATTGCGGAATCAAACTTGATCTGAGCTCCTTCCTGCCAAAAGAAGAGGTAACCGATTACCTGGTGAGGAAGTTCGAAGCTTCTGGCAAACGTATTTCATCCAGCGTTGCCGGAAGATTCTATGAAATCACCAAAGGTCATCCGTACTATGTTCAAATCATGGCTTATGAACTTTGGAACACGTGCTTGAAGGAAGCGACGGAAAAGGATTTGACAGAGGCACTGAATCAACTCATATTTCGCGAAAGACACACCTACGATATGGCACTCGATGTACTCGGGCAGAAATACGTACGCAAGGTCTTGATCATGATCGCTTCCAACAAAGATATCTTCAGTATTGAGGCACTCCGAGAGTTTGAGATCCCAAATCCGAGCATCGCGAACAAGACCGTGAAAAAACTCATCGAGCTTGGATTTGTCGAAAAGCTCTCGCGTGGAAACTACGAAATCATCGATCCCATATTTGAAGAGTACATCCTGAGAAGATTCTCTTGAGTGAGTACTCGACGTCTCGACGGCTAAAACTACAAAAGACACCCAATGACGCTATCTCGCCTACAAAACATATACCAGCGCTCGAACAAAGACTTATTTTTGTGTTCCTTAGGTTTGGAGAACGGTGCCTGAGGAACAGTCTTTCGATCATCATACAAACAAGCGCCACGATCTCAATCGCCTTGATACGTGGAAGCGACGTGTTTCTCGGAAGCCTGATCACACTCTCCAACCTCAAAACGCTTTGCCCACGAGAACGCCGAGCACTTCCGGACCCGTGTGTGCCAATACGGTTGCGCCAACCCTCGCGATACCGTCGCACCTGTTGAACTTCGACAGGATCTGCTCAAGCTTTTCTTTCATGTGGATCGCACCGTAGCCACCATACAGGACATAGTTGGGAACCTTCTCAACGAAGGACGTTACCATGTTTACAAGTTTCGCTATGGCGTCTTCTTGGCTCATCGCAAGGCTTGCTTTGGACACTTCTCCCTCCCTGTTTATCTTCAGAACGGGCTTTAGATGCAACAACTTTCCAAGGAAAAGCGACAACTTTCCGATCCTTCCTCCTTTTTTGAGATACTCGAGAGATTCGAGCAAGAAAAACATCTCACAGTCTCGCCCATACTCGATAACGCTTTGCTGAGAGATTCTCTTGCCGTTCAAAACGTCTCTCATGAGTCTCGCCACGATGTAGAAGATCTTTCCGCTGACGGCTTTCGAGTCGAAGAGGAGAAAGTTTCTCAGACCAAAATTCTCAATGACCATTTTGACCGCGTTGTAGGTGCCACTCAGTTTCTGTGAAAGCGTTACGACAAAGATTTGTTGGTACTTGCTTTTTATGTCTTCGAACAACTTGATTATGTCCTCCATGCTCGGCAGCGAAGTTGAGATGTTGTGATGTTCTTTCATGAGTGAGCATAGCTTGTCTACATCAATGTCCACGCCATCACGGAATTCTTTCCCATCAACGATTACACGCAGCGGCAACCTGTACAGATCCAGCGGTGGCTTCCAATCCGTCGGAAAATCAGCAGTACTATCCACCACAAAAGCGGTCTTGTCCATGCAGAAAACCCTCCAACGAAAGATTCTCAAGTTCATTCTATCATGCTACGAACCTTCCCTTTCGATTAGCTATCGAAAAGATTTCACAAGACTTAGTAAACGTGAGAAATCAGAAGCAACAAAGCGAAAAAGTTCAGACAATGAAGTGAAAAGAGCAAAATTCATCCCTACCGTTCCAGAATTGGGTATGAAGAGGGTTGCATGATTTGGTTAAATCTGCTTCACTATATAAAGGATTATCTTTTCCAGAAAGATTTACGCACGTCTCTCAGAAAGATCGGGTGAAAAACATCAAAACGCCGTCTCAAAAGCCAAGAAAACTTCGAACGAACATATGATTCAAGTATTTCCTGGAACATGGACCATCCAGCAGGACAGTTCTGGTCGCAAAGACAGATCCTGTAAGTGATGTCGTTTGACATATGATCGATGATCTGGTGAAGGAGAGATTGATCGAGCAGCGGATGCGGTTTGATGAATATGGCTTCATTGAAGGTACGATTCGACTGCAATCTCATGGCGATAAACAAACTCACTGAAAATCTATCGGGGTGAAACACACAACACTCAAGGGGAGGTGTGGTTATGTGGCGTAAGCTGGTTCTTCTCGTAGCAATGAGCCTGCTTGTAACAGTGTTCGCGGCTAAGATCGAGATCTTCAGCTGGTGGACTGCAGGTGGAGAGGCGGAAGGTCTCCAGGAACTCTTTAACATTTACAGCAAACTGTATCCAGGTGTGGAGATCATCAATGCGACCGTGGCTGGTGGCGCAGGCGCGCAGGCAAAAGCAGTGCTGAAGACCAGAATGCTCGGAGGAGATCCACCCGACACGTTCCAGGTCCATGCGGGACACGAGCTCATCGATACGTGGGTCAAGACGGGGTTCATGGAACCAATCACGTTCCTGTACAAAGAAGAAGGATGGGACAAGGTGATGCCCAAGGGCATCTTGGACATCGTGTCTTACAACGGTGAGTATTGGTCTGTGCCAGTCAACATCCACAGGGCCAACGTGCTCTGGTACAACAAGAAGATTTTCGAGAAGTATGGCCTGAAACCACCAAAGACGTTCGAGGAGTTCTTCCAAGTTGCCGAGGTTCTCAAATCCCACGGCATCATTCCGTTGGCCCTTGGTACCAAAGATGGATGGGAAGCAGCGCACGCTTTCGAAACAGTTCTGATCGGAAAACTTGGAGCAGAGGGTTACAGGGGACTCTGGAACGGCAAGACCAAATGGTCGGATCCAAGGGTCACGGATGCGCTTGAAACCTTTGCCAGGATGCTTCAATATGTGAACTCCGACCACGCTGCTCGAACGTGGGATGAGGCTTGTGCTTTGATCGTTGAAGGCAAAGCGGCGATGAACATCATGGGTGACTGGGCGGTCGGGTACTTCTACGCGAAGAACTTCTACGATTTTGGTTGGGTCCTCGCACCTGGCAACGAGGGAATATTCGACGCACTGTCTGACAGTTTCGGCCTGCCAAAGGGTGCAAAGAACAGAGAAAATGTGATCAACTTCCTGAGAGTCTTGGGTTCCAAAGAAGGACAGCTCGCGTTCAACATCAAGAAGGGTTCCATCCCTGCCAGGACGGACATAGACAAGAACCTGTTCCCAGAGTATCAGAGGTCCGCGATGGAAGATTGGCTCAAACACGAGATCGTACCGAGTGTTATGCACGGAGCAGCGGCATCTGAAAGCTGGGTCACCGAATTCAAGGATGTCATCTCGTTGTTCGTTGCTCGCCCGGACGTGAAGACAACCCAGAAAGCTCTTGTCAGTATAGCCAAAGCTCAGGGTGTTCCTCAGTGATGATTTGTGAGGGTGGGGGCTCGCTCCCCACCCTTCTTTTCTGGAGGGATGGTGAACAGTGAAAACAGACAGAATCGTTGCGCTTCTTTTTATTCTTCCTTCTTTGATCCTGATTGGAATCTTCATCTACGGATTCATTGGTTGGACAGGCTGGGTCTCCATGGTGAACTGGCGGGATGTGTTCCCGGATTTTACTTTCGTCGGTCTTCGTAACTACAGCAGACTTTTCCAGCACTTTCGATTTGCTATATCCATGAAGAACACTCTCGTTTTCACGATCTTGTTTCTGATCGCGAGTATAGGCATAGGGCTGTTGCTTGCCATTTTACTCGACAGAAAGGTTCGCTTCGAGGGTTTCTTCAGAACGGTTTATTTGTTCCCCATGGCTGTGTCGTTCGTCGTCACCGGTGTCGTGTGGCGATGGATACTGAATCCTGGCACGGGTGGGGAGAGCGTTGGATTGAACTGGTTATTGGAGAAGATAGGCCTTGGGTTCTTGAAAAGTGGATGGTACACCGATCCGAACATAGGAATCAAGGCTGTGGTGATTGCTGCGGTTTGGCAGATGTCGGGCTACGTGATGGCCCTTTATCTTTCTGGCATTAGATCAGTCCCCAACGAACTCTACGAGGCGGCCCAATTGGACGGTGCAAACGTCTTTCAGCTGTACCGATACATCGTTCTGCCACTCCTCAGGCCCGTCACGCTGAGCGCTGTCATCATACTCGGTCATATCTCTTTGAAAATTTTCGATCTGGTGTTTGCCATGACTGGAAGTGGAATAGGTTTCTCATGCGATGTTCCTGCACTGTTCATGTACGACACGACCTTCAGGGGCAACTACTTTTCTCAAGGAGCAGCGATAGCGATGATACTTCTTTTGTGTGTTGCCGCTCTGATAATCCCCTATCTGGTGTACAGCATCAGATCGGAGGTTAGAAAATGAAAGCGAGCAGGGTATTACTGTATCTGGTGTTGATCGTTTTTGTCGCTTTCTACCTCATGCCCATATACGTCCTTCTCATGACGAGCTTGAAGAGCTTCAGGGAAATAAGTTTGAGCACGATGTGGATTCCGCCGAAGGAAGTGAGTTTCAGGAGTTTCTTAAGAGCATGGTACGGCGACAGATCGATAGGTTTGAGGGGTCTTTCGGGAAACTTCATGAACAGCATCTATTTGACCGTCCCGGCGACACTGATCTCTTCGGTGCTCGGTTCTATGAACGGTTATGTCCTGACGAAATGGAAGTTCAGAAAGGCCAATTTGGTTTTTGCTCTCATACTCTTCGGCATGTTCATTCCATATCAAAGCGTGCTAATACCGCTCGTGCAAGTTCTGCAGAAGACGAAACTCTATGGCAGTATACCCGGTTTGATTCTCGTCCACTGCGTTTATGGAATACCCATCACAACTTTGATTTTCAGGAATTATTATTCCACCATTCCAACAGACATCGTCGAAGCAGCAAAGATCGATGGAGCTGGTTTTGTGAAGATATTCGCTAAAGTCATTCTTCCACTGTCTGGTCCGGCATTCGCAGTGACGGCGATCTGGCAGTTCACATCGATCTGGAACGATTTCCTTTTTGGCCTTGTCGTCACGCCCAACCCGTCCGTCCAGCCGATAACTGTGGCGCTCAACAATTTGGCCGGTAGCTATTTCGTCGAGTGGAACGTTCAGATGGCTGGAGCGCTAATAACAGCTCTCCCGACGCTCATCGTCTACATCTTTCTTGGAAAGCTCTTCATGAGAGGTCTGTTATCAGGAAGTCTGTCTGGAATGTGAGAAAATAGTCTTGGGGTGAATCGAATGGATCTCAAGTTGTCGGGCAAAAGGGTGCTGGTTTGTGGTGGTACCCGAGGCATTGGTAGAGCCATTGCAGAGGAGTTTTCCAAGGAAGGCTCAACAGTTTTCATCGTCGCACGTCATCAGTCAAAGGAGATCGCCAAACAGATCGAGGTCCAATACTCTGCGAAGGTTTTCGGCTTCGATGCAGACCTTTCGAAAGCCGAGGACATACAGCAGGTGAAAAAGGCCGTAGGTCAGGTGGATGTGTTGATAATCAATTCTGGAGGCCCGAAAGTCGGTGATTTTTTCGATTTGCGCGATGAAGATTGGTACCTTGCCTTCGATCTTTTGATCATGAGTACTGTGAGGCTGATCAACGCCTTCTTGCCGGATATGATCGAAAGAAAGTGGGGCAGAGTCATCGCCATAACGTCGGTCTCGGTATTTGAACCGCTTCCGAGACTACTACTTTCGAACTCTCTCAGAATGGCCATAGCAGGATTGATGAAATCTCTGTCCAAAGAGTACGCCAGATACAACATAACCTTTAACTGCGTTGCGCCAGGCCACACCATGACCGAGAGGCTGGAGCATTTGATTAAAGAAGCGGCTGTCAGGATGCAAAAGAGCGAGGAGGAAGTCATAAAACAGATGGCCGAAGAGAACGATGTGAAACGTTTTGCAAAACCTGAAGAAATCGCAGCCGCGGTCGTTTTCCTTGCGAGCGAACGAGCTTCTTACATAACCGGTACGACGCTGAAAGTGGATGGAGGCTTCGTCCACGCTTCACTCTGAAAGCGATCTGGCGATCGCTTCTGCCATCACCATATCGAGCTGTGTTGTAACCTTGATGTTCCGCGGATCACCTTCAAGGATTGATACGGGCACATCGTTCACGACGAAGACCCCTGTTGCATCGGTCAAAGCTGATCTTTGTTCTTCCGTGAGTCGTTCAAAAAGTTCAAGAAAGGTTTTTATTTTGAACGTCTGAGGTGTCTGAACAGCAAAGGTACGTTTTCTATCGGTGAGACTGACGATTCTGTCTCTTTCGCATATCGCAATGGTGTCGATCACCGGTAAAGCAAGCGTTACGGCCGAGCTGTTCTCACACATTTTGATGCTCGACACGATATGCTCGCTCTTCACGAAAGGCCTGGCAGCATCGTGTGTCACTGCTATGTCTTCATCTTTCACACCGTATTTCTCTTTCACAAACGCAAGAGCTTTCACCAGTGAATCGGTCCTTGTGGAACCGCCCGCAACAAACTGCAATCTTTCATCTTGAAGATATGAGAGCACAGTCATTTTTCCGAATTCAAACCATTTTTCTGGCAACACGACGATGAGCTTTCTGAAATCTCTGACCCTTGAAAACGTCGAAACGCTCCAAAGTACAAGAGGTTTCCCAGCTAAATCGATGAACTGCTTTGGAATATCACTTCCGAACCTCTGTGAATTTCCCCCAGCGAGAACGATCCCATAGATCAATTTTCGTTCCCCTCCAAGGTATTATAGAAGAAGCTCACATGTTGCAATCAATGCCGTTTTTCTGTAAAATCTATCACAGTATCGTAAAACCGAGGCGGGAGTGTTGGCACGTGTGGTACCTTCTTCCATCGATTTTCTTGGGTTGGTCGCTCGGGGCGAACGATGCGGCTAACGTGTTTGGTCCAACGATCGCTTCTGGGTTGATACCTCACAAACCCGCCATGATCTTTGGTTCCCTCTTCGTGGTCCTCGGAGCCGTCGTGGGTGGATCGGAAGGCCTTCTGAACGTCTCAAGCATCACTACTGGACTGGTGCTCGACAGCGCTTTGGCTGTCTTCTCCGCAGCCTTGACGGTCACCATCATGACGCTTCTCAAATTTCCCGTTTCTACTTCTCAGGCTGTGTTCGGAGGTATCGTGGGAACCAACATTCTGAGATTCGGCTTTGAGAACGTCAACTGGATGGCCATGTCGAAGTTCGTTGTTGTGTGGGTGCTCACACCGACCGGTGCAGCTGTAATAAGTTTTTTCCTGTACAAGTTTTTGGCCATCGTGTTTCGCCGCATCAAGTCGGTCCAGATCCAGGACAGATTCATAACGGTTGGTTCCTGGCTTGTCGGTTTCTATGGTTGTTATGCGCTCGGAGCGAACAACGTGGCCAACGTGACAGGTGCCTTGGTTGGTAACATGTTGAGTGTGACTCAGGCTGCCTTGATTGGAGGTCTGTGTATCGGTTTGGGCATGATCACTTTCAGCAAAGGTGTCGTCATGACTGTGGGCAAAAACATCGTCGCGCTGGATCATTTCTCTGGCATGATCGCTGTTCTGGCGCAGGCGATCACTGTCTGGATCTACAGTCTCGTTGGCATTCCTGTTTCCTCCTCGCAGGCGATCGTGGGAGCGGTGATAGGTTTGGGATACGCAAAGGGTGCGAAGTTGTCCAATCGCCGAACGGTCGTGAACATTGTGCTGGCCTGGGTCGCAACACCTCTGGTCGCTGGGCTCATCTCTTACATACTGTGTTTGGGGGTGAAGTCATGGTTTTGAGAAAATTGATCGTCATGTTATGCTTGCTGTCGATCTACGGACTGGCTCTTGTACTACGCTTGCCAGAGTTCGACAGAAAGAACGGCATCAAGGAAGTTTTCCTCCACGATCACGGTGATAGGATCGAATACACGATCGTTTTCTGGGATGAAGACCATCCTCATACCTTGACGGATTTGCTGTACGATCTCTATCGGTTCTACAAGTGGGGCAGGTTCTACGATATAGAGACCTTCTTCCTCTACCCAGATCGAATTCATTTTCCCGACGACTTTTGTGACAGTGAAACTTACTTCCAGCTTGAAAACTTACACAATCAGGCGGAACTGTCGTTGGATCAGTTTGAACATTTCAACGGCAAGCCTGTGGTTTACATCAGCACATGGAACCACATGTTTTCAAACAAACCCTTGAGGGGTGTGAGCTATCTCAGTTACAAGGTTGAGAAGACTGCTTTCGGGACGAGGAACGATGCTGAACGAAAGTACAGTTGGAGGAAGAACGTGAAACTCAAGCTAACTCTGTGGTTGTTCTTTGCTTCTCTGGGTTCGATGTTGACCACGATCTTACTGAAGGGTCGTTCCAAATTGTGCATCGTTGTCAAAGGCCTCACAACGACTCTAATTGCAACCATCGCCATGCTCAACGCACAAGGACCAGAATGGCTCATCTTCGCAGGATTGATCTTCAGCTTGATGGGAGACGTCTTTCTGGAGTTCGATTCTCTTTTCTTTCAAGGCATGCTCGCGTTTTTCACGACACACCTACTCTATTCCATCGCCTTCTTTAAGCTCTTTGGAGCGAGCGCCTGGTGGATTTTCGTCCTCATTTACGCTGTCGTTCTGTTCCAGTACGTCTTTCTAAAAAACCATCTCGGAAAAATGAAGGTCCCCGTTCTGCTCTACACAGTCATGATAGCGACGATGCTTTCTTTGAGTTTTGCCGTGTTGAAGCATGAGATATACTACGCACGAACCTTGATTCCGATCGGTGCGATACTCTTCGCGTTCTCTGATTCGTATCTGGCTTGGGACAAGTTCGTCAAAAAGCTTCCAATGAGAAACTTCGTGGTGCTCTCCGCGTACTTTCTTGGTCAGCTTTTCATAGCCCTTTCAGCTGTCGTGATTTGAGCCTGTTCTTCGTTGCGACTTGAACGATCGCTTTGATTTCCTCGTCCTTTAGTTGTCTGTATTCACCGGGTGTGAGGCCCTGAAGGGTGATGTTTTCGAACCTGGTTCGTACGATCCTTTTGTACCTCAAACCAATCGCTGTGATGATTCTTTTCACCTCGTGGTATTTTCCCTCGGTAAGGACAAGTCTGACGAGTCCTTCTTCCACCTCTTCGATCTTCGCAGGCGCAAAGCGTTCTTGTTTCAATTCGAGCCCGAGCTCCACCCTGTGCTTCATTTCATCGTCGATCTTTCCCTCCACCCACACTAGATACTCTCGCTCTAAGCGTGACTTTGGATCGATCAACAGGTGAGTAAACGAACCGTCCGTGGTCAGGATAACCAGACCTTCGACGTCTCTATCCAACCTTCCGGCCACGTGGAGCTCTCGAAATTTGGCATGAACGATCAAGTCGAAAATGTTCGCGTCGTCCACTCTGTCGCAAACGTATCCGGTCGGTTTATACAGCGCCAGATAGATATGTGTGGGTGGTTCCACACGCTGATTCAGACACTCCACAGCATCGTTCTCTTTCACTTTGAACGATGGATCTCGCACGATCTTACCGTTCACTGAAACGTGTCCATTCCTTATGAGCTTTTTCACCTGGTTCCTTGTCCCAACACCACTGTTCGCGAGGTACCTATCGAGCCTCAAGGTTACCCGGTCCTTTCGATTTCAAGTTTTCCAAGAAATGTCTTGAAACTTCGATCTGTTTGATAGCCCGCTGGTATCCATCGAGGAATTCGTAGTAAGGCATCGGTTCGTTCCTTTTGACGTCGATTCCAACGCTCTTTCTTATCGTGCCTTCCTCGGACACCACAAAAAGCCTTTCTCCATCGAAGAAGGAACCATCCGGAAGGTGGTGTCTGAACGCGACAAAGCTTTCGTCATTGCACAGGTCCTTGCCGACGTACAGCTCCAAATCACACTTCAGTCCGAGCATGTTGAGAATGGTGGGAGTGAAATCCACCTGTCCGCCAACGTTTTTCACTTCGTAACTCTTGCCGAGTCCCGGTACATGAACGATCAAGGGCACGTTCAACGCCTTGAGAAAATCGTATTCCTCGTTCAGCCACTCACTGACCAGCATCTTCGTTTCCTTGTGGAAGGGGTACAATCCGGCGTGATCGCCGTACACCACGATGATTGATTTTTCGTACAGTCCTGATTCTTTCAAGAGTTGCAAAAAATATCCAAACGCGCGGTCTGCGTAGTTAATCGCCTGAAGGTAGTTTCCGAACAGTGTGTTTACATGTTTTGGTTCCAGCATTAGTGTCTTCAGCTCTTGCGGCAGTATAAACGGTGTGTGGCTCGACAGAGTTACGACGAAAGCAAAGAATGGTTGAGGCAACTTCTTCAGCACTTCGACCGCTTGCCTGTATAAAGAAAAATCACTCAATCCCATGCCCACGATCTCATCCTGATGCAGGTCCTCCAAACTCACGAAATCGTCGAATCCTAAGTGCGTGTACGCTTGCACCCTGTTCCAAAAACTTTCAGCGTTCCCATGAAACGCAACCGTATAATATCCGGCTCTCTTGAGCAAGCGAATTAGTCCATCCAGCTCGATATCGCTGTAGGTTTCGTACGCAGGATGATTCCCCGGCACGTGCAAGGATGTCAAAGTGACGAACTCTGCGTCCGCAGTGTTCCCCGTCCCAGTCTGCTGAAAGTAATTGCTGAAATAGATGGAATCCTTCTCGAGCAGGGCGTTCAAGTTTGGCGTTATGGCTTGACCATCGTAGGATCTTTGAAGAAAGATATTTTGAAGCGATTCGAACTGAATCACGATCACGTTCCTGTCCTTGGCTATGGCCGAGAAAGCCTTCTTGTTCGATTCGGGTTTGGACTGCGTGGACGCAGGGGGCGCCAAGAAGTCTTGTTTTTCGAACGCCAGCAGATACACAGGATCGTAGAGGTGGTAAGCGACCAAGCCGTATCTGTTGAAAAACTGCATGGGCTTCAAATTTTGAAGGAAGGCCGGAAAAAAAGCGAAGGCCAGACAAAGTGTCACAAGCACGACCACGATTTTCTGTGACGGTTTTTCCCGATCTGAAAGGCTCTTCAGAAATTTTCTGTCCAGCAATATCAAAAAAGGTATATCCCCAACGAAGGATAGGGAAACAGGGTTCAGGAAGTACTTTATGCTGGAACCAACCTTCGGAAGTTGTGGAAGCAAGAGTAACTGCTTGATCGAAGGCAAGGTTCCAAAGTTTTGAAAGTAAAGATAATCCACAATGAACGTAGCTGAGAGAACAGAGTACAGCACAAACTGCTTCTTTTCGATGAAGGTGATGAAGATCACCCACAGCATAGAACACCATAGAATACTTACGATGTAACTCTGCGCGCGCGTGATGCCCACCGTAAAAAGGTAGAACAGAAAGAGCTTCACATTGATCAACACGTAAAGAAGGAGAGTGTATCTGCTTTGCTTTGTCAACGCTTTCACCCAGTTTATTATAGCGATTTGTTTCGCTTGAGATTTCGAACAATACTCTTGCCCCAGCTGAAGGCGACCACAGCGTTCGTAAGATTTCCTATCACGATGCCCCACCAGACGCCTTCCAATCCAATCTTCATGACGTTGACGAAGAGCCAGCAGAAGAACACCTGCATTATGAGAGTTCTGAATATGGTAACGACCAGACTCTTCACTCCATGACCAATACCTTGAAACATCGCCGATGTGAACATACCGAAAGGTGTACCCGGTAAGAAAAGACTGAGAGCTCTCAATGCACTGACAATGTCGTGGAATATGACACCACCTTCGCTCGAATAGGCAAACAGAAAGGCTATTTGTTTTGAAAAAATCTGTATTATCGCCATGACACAGATGCCTATGATCAAGCCAAGCTTGATTGCGTACATCTGCGCTTTTTCAAGTTTGTCGATGTCTCTTGCTCCGTAAGCTGCTCCAACCACGGACGTTACGGCGGCAGCTATTCCAAGCATTGGAATGGTACCGAAGTTGATGATCCTCCAGGCGCTCGTGAAGACGGCGAGCCCTTTCGCTCCAGCGGCGATGGACGCAAATCTGTTGAGTATGAAGATCGCCACGGACATGGATAATTGAGCAAGAGATGCAGGAATTCCAATCGAGAGAATCTTCCACAAGAAGGACAGATCGAGGTGACGCTTGTCAAAACTGAGACTCAAATACGTGCTTTTCCGAATCAGAAACCAGTAGATGCTCATGAAAAGCCCCACCGAAGCAGAGATCACAGTCGCATACGCTGCACCAGCAACGTGCAGTTTGAAAGAGTAGATGAGTACCGGATCGAGTACCATGTTCAGAATGGATCCGACGACGATCACAACCATGGCACGCTTGGCGTCGCCCTCGGCTCGGAGGATCGCGTTGGCCAGGTTCGTCAGCATGAATACGATCGTGAAGGGCAGTATTATGTAGGAATACTCTAAACAGAGCTGAAGTACGTCGTCCGATTGCCCCATCAGAATCAGAGCAGGTTTTATGAATATCAGGGAAAGTAGAGTCATGGTTGCTCCAAGCAGGATCACAAGCACCACGGCTGTCTTCGCCGCATTTTCTGCCCCGGCTTTATCCCGGGCGCCGATCCTTTGGGCGACCACAGCGTTCGCACCTATTCCCAGACCCGCTGCGAGAGAGATAATGATCATGAAGATCGGAAAGAAACCTCCGACCGCCGCGAGCGCGTTCGGTCCAAGCCCCGCAACCCAGATCGCATCTACAAGGTTGTAGAGAGTTTGCATAAGCATGGCCAGCATCATGGGGCCTGACATTCTCAGTATGGCCTTCTTTGGATCTCCGAGCAGAGTTGCGACACTTTTGTGCGTCGTTTCCATCAAAAACACCTCCGGATCTAACACACCAGTTCGTGAACGGAACTATTCTAACATCGACGCCAATCGTTTTCACCTGCGCTGCGAGACCAAGGTCAAATCTTCTAAGTTCAAACCCAAAGTGGATGAATTTCTAATTTCATTACCTCATAAAATGTGTTATACTGTAATCGTGAATGCAATTCATGTGGCCCATGTTGAAAAAATCTTCGCGAACGTGTCAGCAACTTCTCACCCAAACAGTGGAGGTGAAACCATGTTGATGGTTGGTTCGACAGCACCCGACTTCACTCTGAAAGACCAGGATGGCAATCTGATTCAGCTCTCGAGTTTGAAAGGCAGGAAGGTGCTTCTGTCTTTTCATCCTTTGGCCTGGACATCAGTCTGTGCGGATCAGATGAAATCTTTGGAGCTCGCGTACGAAGAATTTGAGAGTTTGAAGGTCGTACCGCTTGGCATCAGTGTCGATCCTGTTCCAAGTAAGAAGGCTTGGGCTGACGCGCTGGGACTGAAAAAGCTGCGAATCCTTTCAGATTTCTGGCCACACGGAGAAGTTGCCAAAGCCTTCGGCATATTTCGAGACAAGGATGGCTTTTCCGAGAGGGCAAACGTGCTGATAGACGAAGAGGGCAAGGTTATCTGGATGAAAGTGTATCCGATCAAACAACTTCCCGATGTTGGCGAGATACTGAGTTTTCTCAGATCGGAATGAAGCTTGCTGGAAAGCTGTTGAAAACACGTGTACGATGATCCTTCAATCTTTTCGATATTCGATAGGTTTTTGTATGCAGAGCACGCAGTCGGCACCTTTTTCAGCAATCCACACTGTGTAAGCTTGTTTTTTACAGTGATTCAAGATTCGTTCTTTCGATATGGGATAATCCAGGATTACCATGAGTATCTGGCCTGGCTGCATTTTCGTCAGTTGGTTCCTTGTCTGTAGATCGGGTATAGGACACATTTCTCCACGCACGTCTAAAACGATGTCTGGTTTTGGCAGTTCTTTCGTATCGACGCTGTAATGAAAAACTGCGTTTCCGCTGAATATTCCGGGTTTTTTCAAGAGCATCGACGCTTCTTCGAGAATGTGCATGATGTGTTCAGAGGCGAGGTCAAATCTGTCACCGTCCTTAGTGTGGATCACCCTCAAAAGGCCCTTACGAGCCATCTGATCGAGATATCTGAAAGCCGTTGAGATGTCCATCTTCAAACTCTTCGCGACCTCGTTAGCTGTCATGCAACTTTCGTTCAAGAGCATCTGTATTTCGAGTCGTCTCTGATTTGCAAGCAGTTTGAAGAATTCTACCAACTCGTTGTTATTCAAGATCCTTCACTCCGTTTCAAAAAAGCGCGGGCTCTTTGGCCCGCGCGCCCACTATCGAATGAATTTTAACCGATCGATTTGGGATGCTTTTCAATAAGCTCGACTAATTGTGCATAGCTTATCAGTGGAACGCTCGAATCTGACTCATCATAGCCGCGAGCCAAGAAATCATCCCTCAAGGCGTAAACGTTCGCTTTGGTGTATTTCTTTACGTCCTGCAAGATCCAGTATACACCATTCTGCAGCAGCACGACGTCGTCGTTTTCTGTGGCAGTTTCAAGTTTTATTTTCTCTGCTGGGTTGTTTGGGCCATACTTCACAATGATCAAAGCCACGTTCATCACCTCTCACATGAAAATGACGTGATCGAACTGTTGGAAGAGCTCAGTAAGTTGATCTTTGTTGATGATCTTTGGTGCAAAGTTTTCATCGATCTCTTTCACCCTGAATTTTTCGAGATCTTCTTTCACAACATAAACAGGCGTGCCGTAATTCCTTATGTATCTGTGGCAAATGGAAAGTGGAAGTAGACCAAGCATTTCTGGCTTCGTGTTCTTAGAAACCGCAACGCACGCCTCGTCCAACAAGAGCACGGCGGGCTCCAAATCTTCACCGTACATACCAAATGCGGTTCTGAAGGCTTCGTTCACCCATATACTACCCACGGGAGATTGATACGCCACGAACAACAGCTTCTTCATCATCTATCACCTCAAGCCATGAGGTTTATGAAACGATCGCTGGTCGCGAGCAACTCTGCGAGCTCTGGTAAGCCGCTGGGATTTGCACCGTCCACGATCATCTCTGCTGTGATGCCCCTGTAATCCATGCATATACCGCAGATGTCAACTTTGATTTTACCCGCAGCTATCATATCTTTGATCTTGCTGGGGATGTTTCTATCTACCCGCAATGGTTTGATGTTCTTGTTGATGCACAGCACTGAGTCCGCGAAAAGAAACAGATTCACTTCGTGTCCCTTTTCTACTGCCGCTTCGGCTATCTTGAGTGCCGTGTCCAAATCTTCGTACGTGTAAGGAGGTACCATCACTTGGATCGTTATCTTCATAACTCATCTCTCCCTACCGAACAAGAGCCAAGCCATTGTCCAGTTCCCAAGGATGAAGAAGATCGAGGTCAAGATTGACGAGATTGCAAGCGTAGGAACACCAGTCAAGAAATGGCCTATATTGCATCCACCCGCGGTTACTGCGCCGAATCCCATGAGTGCCCCGCCCACCATGACTTGTAGATAAGTCTTCGGATCTCTTGGCATGCGGAGCTTGAACTCCTTCGCTGCGATAGCAGAAATCATCGCACCAATGATGATACCCAACACTTCGGCGCCGATCCAGTTCACTTGCTTGTTGGTGGTGTAGACGGACAGTATGTTTGTCCAACCACCTGTGATGCCCAAGCCGTAGTTTCTGCCAGTCGCAGCACTCGCCCACCAAGCTATGGGTTGAAGAATCGCGATCAAGATCGCGGCCCAAATCCAGTTCAATTTTGTCTCGCGCTGGGACGTCTTTGTTCCAAAGGCATACCACAGTAAGATTGCGGCAAAGATCAATGTTACGATCCACGGATTCACGTTGAAGATCGTGGCCAAACTGGGCCCAACTTTTGGTGCATAAACAGTGCTGTTGGGCGTCACCGTCACGCTGAAGTTTGTGAGCCAGTTCCTCCAATTCGAGAACAAGCCACTACTGGTAGCCTGCGCGGTCAGACCGAAGATCAGTCCTGCCAACCAAGATGTCGTCATGCCCTCACCGATTCTGTAAGTTACACCCGAGGCACAACCACCGGCAAGGACCATTCCAAGGCCGAAGATATAACCACCAACGATGTTACCGACCCAGTTCAGAGGCATTGGTGCAAGCTTTATAACACCCATCTGAGCGAAGAGCAACAGTGTGATCGACTGCAGAGCGATCGCCAAGGCGGCGAGTTTCATGAGATAGTTGTCTTTGAAGATGAGAACGTCCCTGAAGGCTGAATTGAAACAGATTCTACCTCTTTGAAGGATCACGCCGAAGATGATCCCTATCAAGAGTCCGGTCCAGATCACGATCTCTACCTCCTCTCAGCTCTCACTTAACTTTGATGTATATCTTCCATTCACTCTTGCCGACTTCCTCGATCTCGAGAACCTCATGGCCGAGTTTCTTCACTGTCTCCGGGATCCTTTCCTTAGAGAGGGGATAGTCGATCCACACCTCGAGTATCTCTCCAGGCTTCATGTCCTTGAGGGCTCTCTTCGTCTCAACGTCCGGTATTGGGCAGACTTCTCCTCGAACATCGATGGATTTGCTCACCTGATACTTCGCCATTTGATCCACCTCCTGTTTGTGAAAAAAGTATCAATCGCCAACTAAATGCTAAATCCATTTGTTTTACTTTGGCTTGAGTGAACGTTACGATTTGGCAACTATGACAAGTTAAGGACGGCAGGAATCCCAAGGAGGAAAGATTGTTCAATGCTGGGGCCTCATGATTTTCTTGAGTTGCTCTCCAGTCTGCATGAAATAAAGCTTTTCGCAGATGTTCGTTAAATGGTCCGCGATGCGTTCGAGGTGTCTTATCAGGAAGGCTTCTTCCAGATAGACTCTCATCATTCTTGGATTGGTTTCGTGGCAAGCCAAATCGATGAGGTTGTCGTGTCCTTCGTTGTGGAGTTTGTCAACCTCATCGTCTCTCTTCCAGACCTTGATGGCAAGGTCAAGATCCTTGTGTTTCACCGCATCGACTGTCTGCTGAAGCATGACGCTGATGATCCTCATCATCTGATTCAGGGTCTCCCAACTCGAGAAACTTTCCAGACTCCTTTGAACCTGTCGGCTCAACCGCGCGATGTTGACACATTCGTCCGCAATCCTCTCCAAATCTATTGAGAGACCTATCATCGCAACGACGAACCTCAAATCTTCCGCGAGCGGTTGATACTTCGCGATCACGTCAAAGGCCGTCAACTGAATCTGCACATCGAGTTCATCGAAGTAATCGTCCATCTGTTCTATCTCAGCAATGATCCTCTCATCGCCCGATTTAACAGCGTAGAGAGTTTTTTCAAAGAAATCTTCTACACCGTCGACGAATTCCATGAGTTTGCTGTTCAGAAAGAGCATTTCTTTTTCGTAATGTAAAGTCCTCTCTGTCACGTCGTTTTCCTCCTCAGCCTATTTTACCCGTCAGGAATTGCTTCGTGACTTCGTGCCTTGGCATCTTCACGATGGCGGACGTCTCTCCGTTTTCTATGAGTCGACCCTCGTAGAGGAACACTACCTCGTCGCTTATCCTGAGTGCCTGTCCCATGCTGTGTGTGACTATGACCACAGTGTATTGCTGGGCGAGTTCTTCGAGCAACCTTTCGATCTTCGTCGTGGCTATCGGATCGAGCGCACTGGTGGGCTCATCCAGCAACAAGACTTCAGGTTCCACAGCCAACGCCCTTGCGATGCACAGTCTCTGTTGCTGACCTCCCGAAAGTTGAACCGCAGGCTTTTTCAGTTTATCCTTCACTTCATCCCACAGAGCCGCCATGCGCAAGGCTTGCTCAACCTTCTCTCTCAAGATGCTTTTCTTTGTAACGCCGTGTATTCTCAAACCGTACGCGATGTTATCGAAGATCGACATTGGGAAAGGGTTTGGTTTTTGAAAAACCATGGTAACTCTTCTCCTGTATTCTGTGAGATCTTTGATCCGGTATATGTCCTGTCCTCTGAACAGAATCTGTCCCTTCAGAGAGAAACCAACGATCAGATCGTTGAGCCTGTTCAAACATCTGAGCAACGTGCTTTTTCCGCATCCAGAAGGCCCCATGATCGCAGTTATGCCTTTCTCTCTTATTTTCAAGTTCACATTTTGCAACGCACAGTGATCGTTGTAGAAAGCGTATAGGTTTTTTATCTCAAACACAACTTCACTCACGTTTATTCCTCCTTGTTATCTGCACTACGGAATAGATAAACATCATGATCAATACCATCAAACTGGCCATGCCCTTTGCCATCCACTGCGAACTCTCTCCCAGATTCATCACGATCGCATAGATGCTCGTGGGAAGCGTCATAACTGGATCTGTCAGTTTGCCCAGCAATCTTGTAGAGTAGAAAACGGCTCCCGTAACCAAAATAGGAGCAGTCTCGCTGAAAGCTCTCCCAAGCGTGAGCATCAGGCTCGTCAAGATACCGTTTCTGCTGGCTCTCAAAACCATCAACGTTGCTTGGAGTTTGTTCGCACCGAGAGATATCACACCTTCTCTCAGCTCCTTTGGTACGGCCCTTAAAAACTCCACGGCGCTGTTCATGAAGAACGGTATGGACATGGTGGAGAGTGTCAGAGAAGCGGAGATCAAGGAAGTTCCAAAATTGAGCTTGATGCAGAAGAGAGCGAGGCCAAAGACACCATAAACTATCGACGGTACACTGTTCATCGTAGCCGCAAGTGACTGAAGGAAGAGCGAAAACTTCCTTGGCGCTATCTCGCTCAAGAATATCGTTCCAACCAATCCGACAGGTATCGAGATTGCGAATACTAAAGCCATGAGCATCAATGAACCGACAAGCATCGGGAATATTCCTCCCTCGCTCATCGCGCGTCTCGGCCACGCTGTGAAGAAACCTGGCCTGAAAAGGTACGGCAGACCCGAAACAACGATGCTCACCAGAACAAACAACATTGCGAGAAAGACTGCATAGCTTAGGATTCTCAAAGTCCATCTCATACGATCAGCCCTTGATCCATCGTTCGAGTTTTCTGGTGATCATGTTGCTGAGTACGTTCAATATCAAGCACCCAGTGAGCACAAGAAAAGCTATGAAGAATAGAACGCTGTAGTGCAAGCTTCCGACAGCAACTTCACCGATCTCACTGCCCAGAGTCGCAGTTAAAGGCCTCACTGGATCCAAAAGCGACTTCAACAACATGTTTGCACCCCCAGCTACCATAAGCACGATCATGGTTTCTCCAAAGATTCTGTTGAAAACAGTGAGCATAGCGTTGACTATGCCTGCTGCTGCATGTTTCAGTTCGATCCACGTCACCGCCAAATCCTTTGCCCCAAGCGCAATGGCACCTTCTGTGAGCTGTCTTGGTACCTTTTCGAGAGATTGGAACGTCAAGCTCACCATAAACGGCAACGTCAATACGCTGAGCACGATGGATGCATTCAGGAAGTTCTGTGCCGACCATGCGCCAAGACGCAGGAACCAGTTTCCAAGGATCAATACTCCGAAAAGCCCAAGAACAACTGACGGAATACCACTCACATATTCCAAAACCCTCAGAATCAACTCACGCTCTTTGTTCAAAGCGTACTTGTGTAGGTAGATCGCCACGCCGAGACCGATGGTCCAAACCCACACGCTTGTCCAGACAGAAAGGATCAGAGAGTTCAAAAGCATCGTGCCGATCCCAAACTCCGGTTCCACTTCCCAGACGGGATACCAGTTGGGAGAGAACAAACCAAGCCCAACTTCTTTGATCGCCGGGACGGATTCGCTGAAGATGAAAAACACTATCGCGAAAAGAGCTGCCGCAACGACGACGGCAGCCAAACTCGTGAGCGAAACGAATATGAAAGAAACCGTTTTTCTCATCATTCACCCGTTCCGTACGCCGGAACGTAACCTGCTTCTCTCACTATTTTCTGCCCTTTGGGTGAGAGAATGAACCTGATGTAATCGGCCACCACGCCTTCCGTTGGCCAGCTAAAGTTGAAACGCTTCAGATCGATGAAGACGAACAGAGGTCTACTTATGGGGTACGTTCCGTTGATGACGTTCTCCACACTTGCTGCAACACCGTTGACCTTGAGAGCCTTAACTTGTGATGTGACGTAACCCATGCCCGTGTAAGCTATCGCGTTGGGGTTTTTCGCAACGCTTTCGATCTCAGCTTGGCTGGATTCGAGCATCTGCACTCTCGGGCTCAGTTTGGCGCCACCGAGAACTTTTTCCACCCAAGTTTCGAAGGTTCCACTCGCGGTGTTCCTCGAGTAAACAACGATTGGTCTCTTCGGAAGCTTGGGATCAACCTGGTTCCACTCGGTGATCTCGCCGGTGTAGATCTTCTTCAGCGTTTCTATAGATATGTCTTCCAGTGGCAGACTTGGATGGACTATGGCAGAGAGCGCGTCGTAAGCGATCAGGATGGGCACGAAGTACCCGCCGGCTTTCTGCATCTCTTCGATCTCACTCGGTTTGAGGAACCTACTGGCGTTCGCTATGTCCGTTGTTTCGTTGAACAACGCCTTGATTCCCGTGGTCGAACCTGCTCCTTCCAGAGTGACGACCACATTCGGATGGATCTTTTGAAATTCCTCGACCCAGAGCTGTGCGATGGGATAAACCGTGTTGGAGCCTTTGATCACGAGAGTTTGAGCGTTCACAATGAGAGTCACGACACCAATGAGTAAAACGAACAACCACTTCTTCATAACTACACCTCCTTCGAATTCGTCCAAAGACATTCAAAATGAAGAAGTTTTAGTGGGTGTGTAGTAGTATCAAAATTCTTTAACATACTCGTGGCATGATCTGGGTCGGGAGGCATCGAGAAAGTGGCGCGTGTGTTGGTTGTAGAGGATGAAGAAGACATACTTGAAGTGGTCAGTCGGTATTTGAAGCTCGATTCACACGAGGTCCTCACCGCAAAGAGTTTGGAAGAAATGTACGAAGTACTTGAAAAAAGTTGTGTCGATCTGATCGTGCTCGATCTACTGTTGCCCGACGGTGATGCCATGGATGAGATCTCTTCGATCAAGATCATGTGCCCAGAAACGTTCATCATCGTTCTGACGGCGTTACGCGAGGACCGTAACAGGATTTTGGGTCTCGAGCTCGGCGCAGACGACTATGTGACCAAACCTTTCAACCCGAGAGAACTCGTTGCGAGGGTGAGGGCGGTGATGAGGCGAAAGGGCAGTCTCGAGAAGGTTTTGACTTACAAGGACATGAAACTCATCGTGCACCAGAGGGCTCTACAGATAGGCGAAGAAGCGATCAGTCTTTCCGGCAAAGAGTTTGACATACTGCTTTTGATGTTTCAAAATCCCAAGAGAGTCTTCAGCCGGTACGAAATACTCGAGTACGTGTGGCGTGGATCTGAGAGGAGCGATCGAATCGTGGACGTGTACATGAGCACGCTGAGAAAGAAGATCGGCAAGGAAAGGTTGGTGACGGTACGGGGTGTCGGCTACAAGTTGGGGTGAGATCATCAAAGAGCACAGACCAGTTCTTCTCATCAGACCAGACGTGCTGGTTTTCTATCCATCTGAGGGCGATCCGTGGACTGAAAAACAGATCCTGTCGGACTCAAAAACGTTTTTTGTGAACGCAGTCGCCCACGAGCTGTTCTCTCCACTGAGCGCGGTGATGGGTCTTCTGGAACTCGCCAAGGAAGGAGACCGTGTTCAGGAAAATCTGTTGAAAATGGAACGACACTTGAACAGGATGCAACGCATCTTGGAACAGCTCATACTCCTTTCGAAGATAGAACAGGAGAACTACCAACCATTCGTTCGCAAGATCGATCTTGGACAGGTCCTCAAAGAAGTCGTACATGAGTACGAACAGAGAATAGCTCAGAAAAGGCTCTCGCTATCGCTTGAAAAAACCAACATGATGATCGAGGCTGATGAAGAAGCGTTAAAAATAGTTCTCAGAAACCTCATTTCGAACGCCGTGAAGTATGCGAAGGAATCAAGTCACGTGGAGATCAAGACAATCGGGGATCTGCTCTCGGTCCGTGACGAAGGTCTTGGCATACCGGAGCAGGAACTCAAGAACGTCACAGCCCGCTTCTACCGGGCTAAGAACGTGAGAGGCATCTCTGGTTCAGGGCTTGGACTTGCGATCGTCAAGCACATCCTTCGGAGACTGAACGTCACATGGGCCATACACTCAAAACTAAACGTTGGAACGACGGTGTTCCTGGAACTCGTTGGGGTTGAAGAATAATTCATCGTGTTGGTCCCAAACTTCAAGAAAGGACAAGAAAGGAGATGTTTATGTATGACGGATAGAGCACTGGAATTGTTCGATCAGGGCTTCAATTGTGCTCAGTCTGTTTTTGCAGCGTTCGCGCCAAGTTTCGGTCTGGAAGAATCGATTGCGCTCAGAGTTGCCGCAGCTTTTGGAGGTGGTATGTCGCGATGTAACGGCGTGTGCGGTGTGGTCTCAGGAGCTCTCATGGTCCTTGGTATATCAATGAACAGCGCAGACAAGGATGCCAGAGAACAACTTTACGCGATATCGAAAGAGTTTGTCGAGCGTTTCAGATCAGAACATGGATCCATACTCTGTGCCGAATTGCTCGGATGCGACATAAGCAAAGAACAAGAGTTGAAAAGAGCAAGAGAAGAAAACAGATTCAAAACAATCTGTCCCAAGTATGTGAAAGCGGCAGCAAACATCGTGAAAGAGCTGCTACATGCTCAATACGTAGATCAACGAACGTCGAGGATCTTCATCAAGCCAACGGCCGGCAAGAAATAGAACATATTATGAAATAATCATATGATGATAAGACTATATGTTCTTAAGCCAGTATAGGTAGCCTGATTCTTAACCGTAAAGACAAGATAGTCAATACGTCATCCTTTAATGCTGTATCTAAGAGCGTGACCTGTCATGTACTTATTGTAATCATAATATATCTATACCTGCCGGCACACCTACTAAGATCTATTCTGTTATATATAAAAACATTCCAGTCTTAATCATTTCTGACTCACACCTTTACTCACCCCATTTCTATCACAGCTGCTCAACCTCGTCTTTTGTAGATCAACTTGACTCGCTGGTTTAGTCCCTGAGCAATGAGAGCCTAAGTGAGAAAACGACTACACCTGAGAGGGCCCGCAGCAGGGTAACACTCACCGTTGCTGTGTGCAATATAAGGTACATTATATTGCGTTCGCCACACTCACTTAGAACAACTGATTCCACCAAAAAGCTACCTCACACTCATCACATCCCTTTCGTAAGCAACCAGCATGAGGCGGTGAGAAAATTATCACTCACCCTCATCCCACAAACAGAATGGCGAAGATGAAGATGCTCTTTGCAGTGTTGCCGTTAGCCAAGATTTTCCTGAGGCACCACGCCAATAAAAATCTGCCTACCTAACGGACGTCGCCTATTCTATAAGATTTGTCAAAGCGCTCGTCTGAAATGAGCTGTCGCGAGCACACTTAAGCACAAATAAAAAGGCGGCTGACAAGATAGCCGCCCGATATGACTTTTCACAAAACTCTCAGTTTTGCATCAAAATCTCCTTTGCTTCCTCCAATGTGGGTATCTTACCGGTGAGCACGATTTTTCCATCCACCGCTATGGCGGGTGTTGCGACGATCCCGCGGCTTACGATCTCGTTGATATCCTCCACTTTCTCCACTACGGCATCCACACCGAGTTCCTTAATCGCCGTCTCCATGATCTTGATAGTCTGCTTGCACCTCGCGCACCCTTTGCCGAACACTTCCACTTTTTTAGCCATTCGAGATCCCTCCTTCGAGTTTTTCAATCCACGACTCCGTACAACATTCCAAAAATTGTGGAGAACAGCACCACCAAGGCGAAGTACGTGAACGCCTTCTTCTTTCCGAGCAACTTCGTTATCACGATCATGCTCGGCAGACTCAACGAGTTTCCAGCCATGAGCAGAGCGAGCGTTGGACCTTTCGCCATTCCAAGTTCTCTGAGTGCTTGAACGATGGGAACTTCTGTCAAGGTTGCGAAGTACATGAATGCACCTATCACCGAGGCCACTAAAGTCGACCAAAGATCGTTTCTTCCAAGCAGACGGACGACGATCTCCTCTGGTAAGAGCTTGGTGATCACACCCGCAAGAAACACTCCAACGAAGAGATAGGGTAAGATCTTCTTGGCAAAGTCCCAAGTTTCAGAAAGCCAGAGCTTAGTTTTTTCTCTTTCAAAACCAAACGTTGCCATCATCAGTGTGGAAGCTCCTATCAAGCCCAAGCCAACGTTCTTCACGTTGTTGTTGATCCTCAAACCCGCAAGGATCATGAAAGACAGTTGCAAGAGAAAGAAGACCACACCGCGAAGATCACCTTCATTCCCTTGAGCAGTAACGAACCCACCACTTCCCTTCTCTCTGAACAGAAGCTCCATGGTCAATCCGATAAAAACGGCAGCCGTGATCGTGGCAAGCATTCTTGCGATTCCCAAATCCCATCCAAGCACGCGCGCAGTCAGAAATATCGCCGCGACGTTTATGGCAGGACCAGCGAAGAGGAACGTGGTGGCCGGTCCTATCCCAGCACCTTTCTTGTATATACCTCCAAAAAGCGGAAGAATCGTGCAGGAACAGACCGCCAAGATTGCTCCACTCACCGCCGCAACTGGATAGGATACGAATCTTTTCGCGTTCGGACCAAGAAGTTTGAGAACAGCATCTTTTCTAAGCATCGCAGATATCGTACCGGCGATGAAGAACGCAGGGACCAAGCACAACAGAACGTGCTGTCTGGCATAGTCGTTGAGCATTTTAAAGCCGTTGAGGATGCTTTGAGCGACGATCGGAGAGTCGAAAGGTACAAAGTAGAAAAGTACAAAAACCAGTGCGATGAGCAGAAAGATCTTCAGTTCACTCACTCAGCGTCATCTCCTTGGTTAAGAAACTCTCAACGTCGTTCAAAAGATGTAGCAGAAATTCGTTCTCTGCGAGTCTGTAATGAATCGTGTTTCCAGTCTTCTGTGATTCAACTAATCCAGTCAGCCTCAGGACCGCGAGGTGTTGAGAAAGGTTCGACTGGGTCGTGTTCAGATGCGACATGAGCTCACACACGCACATTCGCCCGTGTTCTTTCAAAAGCAACACAACCTTCAGTCGCGTTGGGTGAGACAGAACTTTGAATATCTCCGCCATCCTTTGAAGATCCAACGCAATCAATCCTCCGTTTTAAATATATCAGTATATTCGAAATTTTTCATAAACCCGGTGTATCGTTCTTCAAACGAAACACTCAACCGCGCCCACCGTGTCAAGGCAGGAAGAGCTTTAGATCGCTCACCTCGCTCAAGTATCTTGCAAGGGTCTGATAATCCCTCTTTCTCAGTTTTTCGAACAGATACCTTGCTAAGAGCTCTCTGTCGTGAGTTTTTTCGTAACCTAGCAAGAGCTCTTGTTCATCTTTTGTCAGATAGTGCAACACTTCGTAGCGCACTGGCTCATGCTCGCTCACGCGTTCAAGAGACTGTCTGAGTATCCTCTCGAGATCCTCTCTCAAAGTCCCCTTGGGTATGTCGGTCTTGAGATAGAAGTACAAATGTGCACAGAAATCTTTTGGATTTGCGCACAGTGCGATCGTTCGATCGAAATGGTTCTCGATCTCTTCGAGTGCCATAGTAGCCCGCAGCGCCACATCCATATGTGGATCTCTCAGCAAAGTTCTAAGATATTTCATGTTCTGTTCCACATTCAATCCCGAAATCACGTTCCTGACGATGTCCCTCACGACCTTCTTCTTCTCCTCAATGCTCCCCACGGCCAAGATCGCCTTGATGGGGAGTGTTGATAAAACGTCCTCTTCAACGGTTGTGCGAATTTCGCTCGGAAGCTCAAGCTTAAAGAAACCCTCCAAACGTTTATTCCTCAACGGCACCACGAGGAAGAACCACGAGAAGGGATAAACCAGCGCGAGCAGCGCCGTTTCGGACAAGCTCTCGAAATTGAAGTAGAACAAAACAGTTGAAACAACGATCAGACCAACGCTGAGCGGGATGAGCTCATAGACCAACAGAATCAACGACGAGATCACGGTGAACAAGTTCAGCGCGACCAAGAACTTCCTCACCTTCGGCTCGTTCGTCGATTTTTCGTCGGGACGATCAACAAACCTCCAAACCACTGATTTTCACCAACCTCTCGAGCACTCTGGCTTTTCCGTTACGATCACACACGGGCAACAGCGCCCTCAAAACGACGAAACCGTCCTGCCTTTCTGCGAACAGAACGTCGGTCTTCCTGAATTTGCCAATTACTTCGTTGTGCAGCTCTGAGCTGTACTTCAAGCAAATCTCCTCGAATGGTATGCCGAACCGATCCTTCCTTTTCTGCAACACTTCCCTCTTCTTGATGTAATATGTTTCATCCCAAGTGCCATCGTCTTTTTTGTGTTTCATCCGTGCGATCTTCTCTTGTTCAAAGATGATCTTCGCATTGGCGTACATCCAATCTGCGACGGCTTTGATGTACCTCACAAGCACTTCGGAAAACTTCTCGTAAGGGACATCCTCCACCACCAGTACCCCGAACGGGTTCGACCCCTCACCCATCACGATTGCGAAGAAAGGCTCATACGAAGTTATCTCTTTCTTCAGCAAGACCCTTGGAAGCGTTGAATAACCATTCTCGAGCGCATCTTCGATCACTTTGGAATGGCTCACCTCCAATGCATTCGGCAATTTCTTCGCACCGACTCCAGCGACGAACCTCAGAAACCGCTTCTCTTCGTACCTGTACAAGTTCAGAGAGTCCAGCTCGAAGAACTGCGCGATGACCTCCACGGCCCTCGTCAGCATCTCGTCGAAATCCAGTATCTCGAGTTCTCTCAACCTTTCCAAGAGGACGATCAAACCTTCGCCTTCGAAGTATATCCTCGACTGCAGTTGGGTGATAATCACCTTCATTCTCTCGATGCCTTGGATCAAGTCGTTCTTTTCCAACTCGATTTTTTTGATCTCGTTTCTCAGGTCCCTGATCTGTCTGTTGAAGGTTTCGCCAATGATCCCCACCATCGCACCCACCGCAATGGTGAAGATCCTCAACTCGCTTTCGATAACGATCTCCTTCGCAATCAGGGGGAAAACTTCGAAGATCAAAAGACACGAGATAAAGATCAAAAGACCGTATCTCGCAGACCAGAGGAAAACGAGTGCGATTGAGATGTACACTGCGATTTTCACGTCGAAATGAAAGCCCTTCTGAGCCAACCAAACAGAGCCCAGAAAGATCAAAAACTCAACGACTTGAAAGATCATCTTCTGCCAATCTCTCAGTTCTCGAACCTTCTTTCGTTCACTCCTCAACGTTCTCATGCACGATCACCTGCCGATTTGCGATCCCTATCTCTCTACGAATGAACTCGAAGTGCAGAAGATCTTTGTACACCCTCTTGAAACTCAGCCACCCGTACAGTGTGGCAACGGAAAAGCCAACAAGGAAACCCAACGCCGGGAAGGTTCTCAGGTAGAACAGCGACACCACGAGGTTCACAACAGAAGCCATCATCGCCGAGCGCATGGGTATCTCGGCCAAGTCGAAATAGTACGCCAGCAGAGAGACGTACAAGAATGCCCCATTGGCGGCCGCTCCGAGGATGCCAAAGCGCAACGCCTTCAAGCTGTACTCGTCGAACTGAAGTGTCCTGGCGATGTAGCCAGAGAGAGTGAGACCCAAGAGCACGAACACAAACTGAACAGCAAAGATGGTTTTCGTCGTTGAAGAGATGTTGTCGTCCAAGATGCGCTTGTTGATTTTCACGTAATTGAGTGTCCTGTTCTCCTCCAACGACTGGTAGAACATTCTGTACTTCAAGTAGAAGTTGGTCTCCAAGCTGAGCACGAAGAGGGTAAGAGTGGGGATTATGAACAGATAGGACAGAAACATGGGAATGTCGTAGGATGGAGCGAAGACGAACCCCTTGACGATGGGTTTTC
This sequence comes from Pseudothermotoga hypogea DSM 11164 = NBRC 106472, assembly GCF_000816145.1. Taxonomy (NCBI): domain Bacteria; kingdom Thermotogati; phylum Thermotogota; class Thermotogae; order Thermotogales; family Thermotogaceae; genus Pseudothermotoga; species Pseudothermotoga hypogea. The sequence goes on from NZ_CP007141.1 coordinate 1,818,374, forward strand.
CTATGTAGATCCACGCAACGAAGTCATCCACCCAAGCGCCCAGATAGGTCAAGACCCCGGTGATGGCTTGTGATTTGAACCTACGGATCGCCTGCCAGAAAAGTAAGCTTCTCGTTGGTTTTCTTCCAGTGTACAGGTATCTCTTCACGAACACGTGCAGGAAGAAGAGTATGAACATGAGTCCGAAATTGTAGCCAAGATAAGCGAAGTTCTCGCCTTTGATCTTGAAGAGTTGCACGCCCATGACCAACCCGAGCACGTTACCCACCCCGAATCCCACCAAGACGGGGGTGAAGACCATCATCGTCGTGACGAAGATCGTCTGAACCCACACCACTGTCAGAACGACCAGAGAGTAAGAAAAAAGCAAGAGTTTGAACCAATCGTCGATCCGACTGATAAGTGAGAAAATCGTCAAGAAGACGCCACTGGAGAGGACCGCGTACAGCACGGTCGAGGAGTAGAGTTCGTACATTTTCGAAAATTCTTTCCTGTATATGAGATCTGCGAGGTACCTGGTCACAGAGATCGACACGCCTCCAAAGAGCAGCGTCGAAAAGATGAAGCTGTACACCACGGCTGAGGTGAAGAAGAGAGTTTCGTTCCTCGGCAGAAGGACTATCAACAAAAACAGTGTGAGTGAACACATGATCCAAGGTCCCGCGCTCACGTTGGCTGAATAGAAGATGCTGACGATGTCCATCAAAAAAGAGTTTTTCTTCAGAAGCTTGTTGAGCTCAAAACCTATTCCAGCCACCCTTGACGACCTCCGTGTACAATTCTCTGTACGCTTCTATCATCCGCTGAAGCGTGTATTTTTCCTTGACGATCCTTTTTCCATTCTCAGAAAAGGTCTTCCACAACGATTTATCCTTGGCAAGCAAGATGAGTTTTTCGGCCATGGACACGTAATCACCAGGTTCAACCACGAAACCCGATTGACCATCAGGATCGAGCGCGATCTCGGCACAGTTTCCGACGTTGGTTACGACGGTGGGCAATCCACACGCCATGGCCTCGAGTTGAACCAAGGGTTGACCTTCGGAGACGCTGCTTATGAGCAGAACGTCCATCATACCGTAATACTTCGACACATCGGCTCGAGATGTGAAAACGACCTTGTCTTCCAGGCCGAGTCGTCTCACCAGTCCAACACATTTGCTGTAATAGTCTTCGTCTTCGTCGGTGGGACCTATGATGTAGAGTTTCGAATTCGGCACTTCCTTGATCACTATGTCGAACGCTTTGATACCCGTCGTTATCCCTTTGATCGGCACGACCCGTCCGACGATCGCGATGTTGAATCCGTCGTGCTCGGTTCTCTGTATCTTCGAAAACTTCTCCACGTCGATGCCGTTGGGTATCACGCGCATCTTGCCGAAATCCGCGTTCAATTCCAGCTGGAAGAGTTGATTCTTCTCGAAAAGGGTTGTCAAAACATCGCACTCCATATAGACCGTCTCGCTTATGAGTCTGAAGATTTCTATCCAGGGTTTCTTGTACACCTCTGGCACGCTTGACGACTTCGTTATCTCGATCTCCCTCTCCCTGTGGTAGATTCCGTGCTCCGTCACGATCAGTTTTCCTCCGTGAACGTACTTTCCACTCAGAGCGCTGAGTGATGCGTAACCCGTCGTGGTCGCGTGGTACACGTCGGCTTTCGGTGGGAGCGACTGGATGGCGCTGAGTATGGGGACCATGAAACCTATCACGGTCCAGTAAAAACCCGTGAAACCCTCCTGAGGAAAGTACTTCTCGTAGATCTCCGTAATGAAATTCCAAAACGATCTTTCTTGCAGCACCCAATCCAAGTGTTTCCCCGCAACTGAACGGAGCACGCGCGCGAAGAAGTGTGACCTGTCTTCTTTGAGTGCTATCAACTGCCTCACGTTGTCGACAATCTCCTGCTCGTTCAACGAATCTTTCGACCTCGAAAAGTCACACGAGAAGAGGAGATACTCATAAATGCGTTTCAAATTCTTCGGCATTTTGTAGCTGAAAGGCCTGTTCCAACGCCAAGGTGCCAGATGGACCACGTCGAACTCGATGTCTGGCATGTTTTCGATGAGCATTTGAACCCAAGAAGAAACGCCACCTGTTATGTAGGGATAGGTTCCCTCCACCAGGATGCACACACGCATCTCATAGTCCCTCGCGGCCGGTTTTTAATTATTATCGGCTTAAAGTATCTTTAGATGTCAAAACGAGAGCTTCAGACCATCTTGAAACTTCGACCAAGGAATCGTGATGTCCAAGATTCCAAGCGCGAAAGGGCTAACAACGTATGGTGGAAAGTACAGCGTCAAACCGACTTTAGAAACGGTGAAAGCGAGCTGTTCCACGTTCAACCGTCGCAGTTCATCCACGGCGTTCGGAAGGAACAGTTCTGGTTGGCTCTTGAACTGTTCAATCAAATATTGTTTCATGAGTCCTTCGTAGTCGAAAGAGTCGTTGAAGAGATCCTTCAGTTTCAAAATCTTGCGTTCAACGAGATCGACCGTGTAGCTGAAAACGTTCAAATGCTCGTGTGCTCCACCCGTGTAGTGAGAAACGTAGATGACGCAACTCAAGAGCTCGCCTGACAGGTACGTCACGATCGTTCTGGACCACAAGCTGTAAGGCAGGCTCGAAGACAGTATCGGATCGTTTTGTACCCATTTCGCATCCTCGAGCACGCGATTCACGAGCAACGTGAACCTTTCTTCGATCTCCCCGTTGAAACTCTTCGAAAACTCCACATCCTTGGCAATTTTCAACCAAGGTATTCGAAGATCCACCTTGATCAGTTCGTTTTCGAACCTCTTTTCCAAGATCTTCAGCTCGATCAGATCGGTGAATTCACCTTGAAAGCTCAACGATACAGCTACTGAGATCGGGAGAAAAAGAAAAAAGATCAGGAGCAGCTTTCTCACGCTCACCACTCCTGATCGATATTGTATCATCTCGTCATAGGTAAAAGAGTTCAGACACCTTACTCTTCATTGTGGAGGCAATTGTGGAAGGCAACACCTATTGTCGTACGAGACGGCCCACGGGCTTTTGTGGGCTGATCCTGCAGAGAGCACTTTCACACCAGGTCATTTACCCCCTGTGCCAGTAAATCTCGATACCTTTGTATTTCTCCAGGGCTTCTTTGATAGCTTTGGCCGCTCGTGAGAGATTGATCGCCACATGGTGTTCAAAACCGTTTGAACATATGTAATTCATGAGCTCCTGCAAATTCTCAACACGAGCGATACCCCTCGAACCAAAAGTTTTTGGATCCTCAGGAACTATTTCACCTTCCCCAACGTATCCTATGAGCTTACCTTCAAGATCGTTACTGGACAATCTGAAGAACGTGAACGGACCAGACTTGATTTTTCCCGCACAAGCTCCATACGCGTTCTGACTACCGACGGTTGTACCTATCACATCGGCAAACTTTATCTCAGCGCTCTCATACACGGAGATTGGGAAATTCCCACAGTGGAACAGAATTGCTTCATCGTCTGAAGTGTAATTGTTGTTCCAATCGACGATCGCTGATGGCTTGCCTGAAGCCGCTTGTAATATGTACATGGAGAGAGCTCCCATCACGTCGACTTCGCAAGCGCTCGGCTTCAATCTTTCGCTCAACAAACTCATAACTGTGCACGGAGTGATGTGCAACTGTTTTTCCAGGATCGTCCAGCACTGTATCGAAACGGCATCTATTTCATTCTCCTCTAACCACCTTTCCAGGACTATGGACAATTTCGCCATCGTCTCCAAAGCTTCTCTTGGAACGATCCGAACCACATACTTTTTCTTGACATCCTCGATCCACTGATCGATCTTCTCTTGATCGTTGATCTGTTGGATTTTGAAAAGTATCTCGGACAGGTCTATAGTTTCCACGCTCACTCCAATAGCTTCAAGCAACTTCTCTGAGAACCTAACAGTGTTGAACGCGTTCGGACGGGCCCCAACTGCTCCAATTCTTACTCTCTTTAAGGATCTCACAATGTTGCAGACGCTGGCAAACCATTTTATATCTTGCTCGAAGAACATCGAATCGATGTCCTCAGTGTGTTTTGAAGTCAGAGAGAAAGGAATACCAAACTGCTTGAGGTTATTGCAGACAGATATCTTTCCGCAGAAACTATCCCGCCTGTGGGCTAAATCAAGCTTTTCAGGATCGTCATTGAAGGCATGAACAAGCACCGGAACGTTCAGACCACTCATCTTTATCGCCTGTGCGATCGATTTTTCATCACCAAAATTCGGTAGGGTCACTATGATCCCGTGGATGTTACTCGCGTTTTCAGCAAACAATTTCGCACATTTTTTTGCATCCGCAAAAGTCTCCACTGCTCCCAATTTTGTGTCCGCTGGTGATAGGCAGACGACATCGAAGCCCATTTCTTCGAGCTTTTTCATGATCTTCTCTCTACCGGAAGCAACCAGAGAATCTGGAAAGAAGTCCCTGTTTCCCACGATCAAACCGAAACACATCTTCTTCATGTCCTTCACCTCACACTCTAAGAATGGCCCTCTGAACAGCTTCTTTCCAACCTCTTATACATTTTTCTCTATCTACTTCCCTCATTTTGGGATAGTAATACGTGCGCTCAACTTCAAAGTTCCTTGGATCGATCACTCCCATTTTCTTCGCTGCCAACAGTGCAACTCCCAAGGCGGAGCAGTCTTCGAATTTGTTCACAGCGACGGGCACGTTCAAGATGTCAGCTTGAAACTGCATCAAGAACGTGTTCTTTGTGGCGCCCCCGTCAGCTCTCAGTTCTCGCGGTGTAACACCTGCCTCTTCGCACAACGCGGTGAAGAGATCATAAACCTGATAGGCAATTGATTCAATGGCGGCCCTCGCAATGTGAGATTTGTTTGTTCGACGACTCATACCACATATCAGCGCGCGCGCATCGTTTTCCCAGTATGGTGCGCCCAAACCAACGAAAGCTGGGACAAGGTAAACACCGTCGTTGTCTTCGACCGATACTGCGAGTCTTTCAATTTCTTCGGCTGAACTTGCCAGCCCCATCTGCTCAACGAGCCATTTGATCGTGTCACCGGAACTGTGTATGTTACCTTCGACAACGAAATCGACTTTGCCTTCCTGGGACCAACCGACTGAAAGAACCCCAGATTTTAGCCTCGGTTTGGTGTCTTTGACATTTATCATGATGGATGTGCCCGTGCCATAGGTCGCTTTCGTATTTCCTAAATCGAACCCGAGCTGTCCATAGAGAGATGCACTCGAATCTCCCATTATACCCAATATTGGAACCGCGTGGGGCAGGATTCCATCAAGATCTGTATAGCCAACGACATAATCGGAATCGACCAGAGCGGGCAATCTTATTCCGGAGATTTCGAAAATATCGATCAATTCTTCATCCCACTTCAGTGTGTTTATATTCAAAAGGAGTGTCCTACTCGCGTTTGAGTAGTCGGTGACGTGCGCCTTTCCTTTTGTTAGGTTCCACACCAGCCAGCTGTCTACCGTGCCGACGTACGAATCGCCTTCGAGCAGCTTTTCCTTGACTTCCTTCACGTTCTTCACGAGCCATGTTATTTTACTCGCTGAGAAGTATGGGTCGATCAACAACCCTGTTTTATCCCTCACGATGTCGGCGTATCCTTTGTTTCTCAGTGATTCGCATATTTCTTTTCCCCTTTGACACTGCCATACAACTGCGTTGTAAAGTGGTGTGCCGCCACCATCCCAGACCACGATGGTCTCGCGCTGATTGGTTACTGAAACAGCCAGTACCTTGCCTTTTGGAACGCTATGAAGAACCTCGTGACAAGCCTCGTACGTTCTTTTCACTATCTCGATTGGATCGTGTTCAACCCAACCTGGCATAGGATAGTACTGCTTATGATTCTTCGTTGCTTTCGCTACCAAATTCAACTTCGTATCGAAAAGAAACGCTTTTGTCCCTGCAGTACTCTGATCGACTGAGAGAATGAACCCCTTATCTTCCATGCGAAAGCCTCCTCAAAAATGCCTGGACCCTCGTGGCAATGCCCACTGAATCGAGACCGTAGTGTGAGAAGACTTCCTCCTGTCTTCCAGTTACGGGAAATTCGTCAGGTATAGCTATGATTTCTACGGGTACAGGAAAGTTGTTCCCAAGAACGGCCGAGACCGCTTCACCTAAACCTCCGTGAACGCTGTGTTCTTCAACTGTAACGACCTTACCGGTCTTCCGAGCAGATTTTATTATTATCTCCTCGTCGATTGGCTTTATGCTCGGCATATCTATCAAAGTAGCCTCGACGCCCTCTTTAGATAAGATTTCACAAGCCTTCAGCGCATGCCAGACAACTTCACCACAAGCAATGATGGTCACGTCAGATCCGTTTCTCAGAACATACCCTTTAGCGATCTCGAAGGACGGTTGATCGTAAACGAATGGTATCGGGTTCCTACCGATCCTTATGTAAGCGGGCCTTTCTCTGTTGACGATGTGTTTGACAACGGCGTAGGCCTGATTTGCATCGGAGGGTAATATCACGTCCATGTTTGGTATGGCACGAAAAGCCGCTATGTCGTGCAATGCGTGGTGGGTACTGCCAAGAGGACCATAGCTCACACCACCGCTGACGCCTATGATCTTCACGTTCGCCCCAGTATACGCCACATCGTTTTTGACCTGCTCAAATGCCCTCGCCGAATAAAAGCATGCAGGTCCAAGAACGAACACTTTTTTACCACAGAGAGCGAGTCCGGCTGCAATACCAACCGCGGACTGTTCAGCTATCCCAACTTCTATCGCTCTTTCCGGGAAGGTGTCGAAGAATTTCGTAATCGCCGCTGATCCACGCGCATCGGAGGTGACAACCACGATCGTTTCATCTTCCCTTGCCAACTCCATTAGAGCTTGAGCAACCATGTGCCTTGATGCCATTTTTGATTTCTCACTCATGGGCATCGAGCTCCTTCAGCCTTTCGTCCAGTTCCATCATCGCCATTCGCAACTCCTCATCGTTTGGAACTTTGTGGTGCCAGTCTTTGTTGTTCTCGATGAAGGAAACACCTTTGCCCTTTATAGTATGTGCAATGATAAGGTGTGGTTTCCCCCTCTCAACTGGTAAACCTTTGAAGGTGTCGATCAAGCGTTCTATATCATGGCCATCGACGTGGATGACATGCCAGCCAAACGCTGTCCATTTCTGCTCAAGGTTCTCGAGTTTCAGGATCTGTTCCGTGTCACCGCTTATTTGAAGTCTGTTTCTATCCACAATCCCGATGAGGTTGTCCAGACGATAATGAGCAGCTATTTGAGCGGCTTCCCACACAGAACCTTCGTCGAGTTCACCGTCACCCATTAACACGTAAACCTTGTAACCGGCAGACTCAATCTTGGCAGCGATCGCCATGCCAACTCCGACCGCCAAACCATGTCCAAGAGCACCGGTATTCACTTCCACTCCGGGAACCTTCGTTGTGGGATGCCCTGTTAAATAGGATCCAAATTGACAGTAACTCTCGAGGTCACTAACCGGAAAGAAACCGAGATCAGCGAGAACAGCGTAGTAGCTTTCGACACTATGGCCTTTGCTCATAATGAACCTGTCTCTATCAGGCAGTTTGGGGTTCTTCGGATCTATTTGCATGACCCCATAAAAGAGACTGAGGAGGATCTCGACACACGAAAGCGATCCACCAGTATGGCCACTCTTCGCCCTGTAGATCATTTCAAGGACCATCTTTCTGATTTGTACTGCTTTCTTTTTCAACATTTTGGTCTGTTCCATCACTCATTCACGTCCTTTTCCAATCCTCTCAGCGATCACCGCAGCTATGATTATGAAACCTTTCGCAACCTGTTGCCAGAAGGGTGAGACACCCGTCAGAACAAGACCGTTGTTGAGTACACCTATGATCAACGTTCCTATAATCGTTCCTTCTATCGTTCCTTTGCCTCCCGACAGAGAAGCACCACCTATCACGGCGGCCGCTATGGCATCCAGTTCATACATCAATCCCGCGTTGGGTTGCGCCGAATCGAGTCTTGCCGTAACGATCAACCCCGCAACTGCTGCGAGGAAACCCGAGATCATGTACGTTATGAGCTTCGTTCTCTTTGCATTCACTCCAGAAAGAACCGCGGCTCTCTCGTTACCGCCAACCGCATAGACGTATCTTCCAAACCTTGTGAATCTTAGAAAAACAGATGCTACAACCGTTATGACTGCGGCAATCCAAACGGGGGTGGGTACACCGAGAATCCAGCCAGAACCTATGAAGTTGAATGTTTCACCAAGCTTCGTTATGGGATAACCCTTGGTCCAGAGCATTATAAAGCCTCGCACAGCCGTCATGGTACCGAGGGTCGCAACGAAAGGTGGAACGCTGAACACCGTTATGATCAACCCATTGAGAAGTCCTATGGCAAGACCAACTATCAGCGCTATAATGGAAGCGCCCAAGACACCGAATTGGAGAACAACCCCAAAAGCAGTAAGAGACAGGCCGTACTTGAGCAACTTTGCTGCTACGGCACCGGTGAAACCAAGAACAGATCCAACAGAAAGATCGATACCGCCGGTGAGTATCACGTACGTCATTCCGATCGCCAAACATAGATTGACCGAGCTCTGCCTCAGTATGGTCCACAGGTTTCCCGGCGTTACAAAACGATTGCTGAGTATCGCAAAGATTACAAAGAGACCGCCCAGAATGATCAGTGACTGGTATCTGGAAATTGACCTGAGGTCAAAGGCTTTTTTCTGTGCTTCAACGGAAGGCACCATTTGTGTTTGATTGTCAACCTTTTGGCCGTTCTTCTGCATTCTCACAGCACGCTCCTTCCCGGGAGGTTAAGACGATGCTGACACCAATCTGAAACTTCTTGGGATCGCCGCCTTCAAGAGTTTCTCTTCGCTGGCCTCTTCTTTTGTGAATTCTGCTGTTTTCTTTCCTTCTGACATGACCATGATCCTGTCAGACATGGCCAGGACCTCCGGTAATTCTGAGGACACCAGCACTATACCGAGCCCGGCCTTGGCAAGCTCACTGATCAGTGAATACAGCTCTGATTTTGCATTCACATCGATGCCTCTTGTAGGTTCGTCGAGCAGTAGTACCTTTGGTCTCAAAGCCAGCCACTTCGCAAGTACGACCTTCTGCTGGTTCCCACCACTCAGGTTCTCAACGAGTTGGTTCAACGAGGTCGTCTTTATACCAAGTTTCCTGACGTATTCACGTGCGAGATCTTTCTCTTGATTCATGCGGATGAACCCGAATCTGGAGAGATTCTTCAAGTTTGGAAGGGAGAAATTGAGAAGAACCGTCAGTTGCAGAATCAAGCCCGACAGTTTTCTGTCTTCTGGAACATAACCGATTCCGGCTTTTATCGCATCTGCGGGAGTCCTGATCGAAACCTTTTTTCCCTCGATGAAGACATCTCCACTGATTCTACTCGGATGGTGGAAGCCGAATATGGCTTCCATGAGCTCTGTTCTTCCCGCTCCAATCAATCCGTATACACCGAGGATTTCACCCTTTCGGACAGAGAAAGACACGTTGTCCACTATCAGGTCTTCCCTATCAGGATCCAATACCGACATGTTTTCGACGCGCAGTACTTCATCTCTTATCTCGCTCTGTCCCTTCACATAGAATTGTTCGATGCTTCTACCAACCATGAGTCGCACAACGTCATCGTACGAGAAATCCTTGATATCGCCCCGAGCGACAAGTTTACCGTCTCTCATTATCATGATTTCGTCGGCTATCGCGAAAACCTCGTCCAGCTTGTGTGATATATATAAAATGGCTTTGCCTTGCTGCCTCAGATCCCGCACTATCTCAAAGAGATTCTCGATTTCTTTCTCACTTATGGCTGAAGTTGGCTCATCCATGATGATTATCATCGCCTGGCTTGCCAAAGCCTTGGCGATCGCGACCAATTGCTGTTGGCCGGTGCTGAGATCTGCCACTTTTTTCTTAGGATCAATCCTGAGGCGTACCCTCGACAACAGATCCTTAGTCTCCGCGTACATTTTTCTGTAATTCACGAATCCCCAAAAATCAAGTGGTTCCCTGCCCAGGTGGATATTCTCCATCACGGTCAAATTCGGTACAAGATCGAGCTCCTGTGGTATCAACACGATGCCAGCATCAATCGCTTCTCGTGGATTCTTGAAGTGAACTTCTTTCCCTTTGAGGAACATTTTCCCAACGTAATCAGAATAAACTCCTGCGAGAATTTTCATCAGGGTTGATTTACCTGCACCGTTTTCCCCCACTATAGCTGTCACGGTCTCTTCCTTCACGGCAAAAGAAACATCGTTCACCGCCACGACACCAGGAAAGGTTTTCGTTATGTTTTTCGCCTCGAGGATGACTTTAGTATCACCGATCGTGCCATTCATGTCGGATCAGTAACCTCCTTGGCTCAACTCGAGTCTTAAAGGTATGACGTTGATCGGGTATTTGATGGGATCGTCCTTGAGAACGTTGAAAAGGCCCAGAAATTTGATGACCGCCCCCTGAACGTTTGCTCCTTTCAGCGAATTGATAAGTGGTAGGGCCACTTCATCGCGAACGATTTGATTCAGCGCCGTAGAAACCAGATTGAAGTCCATGATCCTATCAAAATCTTCCATCTTGATGATCCCCGTTGCCATAACGATCGTGTTGCCAAACACGCGGGATGTGATGTAAAATTCAGGTCTTTCGGAGTCAGGGCGCACCTGCACCAAAATGCCGTCTTCATCGACGGAAACGATCTGTCCTGAACCCTCCACTATGTAGTACCTGTAGTTCGATACACCAACGGTCTTAGCGAACTTCTCGTGCGCTTCTTCAGGATTGATGTCAAAGGTTTCAAGCACCTCGTAAGCGTCGGCTTTTTTAAGATCTGCCAGCTGACTTTGCAATTTAGGCCAAACAACAGTTTGTGCATAAGCTTTTGGGTCAAAGCTCGCTTTGATTGAGCTCAACGGCACCACCTTACAGGATCTGTATATCAAAAACGCTGCCAGCACGATCAATGACGTCAGGATGACTCTCTTTCTCATGAATGCTCCCCCAAAGCACCCCGAGCCAAAGAGGCCCGGGGTGTCAAATTCACTTGCGTCCGTAAGGTGCGTACTTCTCGATGTTCTCAGTTGTGACGAGTTCGACAGTGACTGGGACAATTTCTGGGAACTGCCTTTCGCCTCTGAGATACTGGTCTGCCCACTCAGCCGCGAGTCTCGACATCAGTTTCGGAAATTGCATGATCGTTGCGACGATTTGTTTGCCTTCCTGAATCGCGTAAATCACATCTTCTGCGCCGTCGAACCCGAAGATGTAGATGTCTTTCCTTCCAGCTGCCTCAACAGCTTTCAGAGCACCCAGAGCCATGGCGTCGTTACCGCACCAAATTGCCTTTATCTCTGGATGCGCCTGAAGTATTTGTTCCGTCACCTTGAATCCGGTGTCCCTGTCGAACTCTGCACACTGCTGAGCCACCATCACAAATTCTTTGTAATTGTCGACGACAGAGTGGAAACCGTTCGACCTGTCCCACGTTGGTTGAGCGCTGAGGATTCCCAACAGTTCCGCATACGGTATCGTCTTCATGTCCTTGAACTTTTCCTTCATGAATTTGACAAAGTATTCGCCCATAAGCACGCCACCGTAGTAGTTGTCAGAATAAATCTGAGCTACTGCCAAACCTCTCGCGTTGATACCTCTGTCGATGCAGAACACTGGGATACCTGCTTCTTTTGCTCGCCGAACATTAGCAATCGAACCATCTGCATCTGTTGGATTGAAAAGGATTGCGTTGAAACCAGCCGCGATGATCGTGTCGAAGTGAGCAGATTCCTTTGCTGTGTCGTTTTGAGAGTCAAAGACAGTCACTTCGTAACCAAGCTCTTCTGCCCTCTGTTTTGCTGCGTCAGCAAGCACAACGAACCACGGGTTGTTCAGCGTAGAAATGACGACTGCAACCTTCCCCTTAGACTCAGCAAAGACACTGGTGACTCCTACGAGGAAGATAGCCGCGACGACCACCAGAACGATCAACCTTCTCATAAAACCACCTCCACCTTCTCAGTGAACCCCCTGTTGGGGGCATTTCTTTCTTTTACGGTTTCTCTCACGACGATGTCCGTCTGAAGTATCGTGACGCGCTTTTTGATATTCTTCCCCGAAAGCAGCTGCCAAAGGACCTTACCGGCCATGTACCCCATTTCGTATATTGGCTGTCTCACGGTTGTGAGTGCGGGTTTCGAGTATTTGCTATAAAACATGTCATCGAAGCCAACGACGCTCACATCGTCCGGAACGTGGTAGCCCATTTCGTTTAGGGCTTCGATGGCACCAAGGGCGACCAGATCGTTTCCACCAACCACCGCGTCTGGAATCTTCTTGAGCTTCTTGGTCAGCTCGTAACCACTCTCGAATGTGAATCTTCCATACAGAACTTGGTAATCTTCCACGCCGTGTTTTTTCATGCTTTTCATGAAACCTCGCAAGCGTTCTTTGGCACTCGACGTGTTTCTTTCACCGCTGAGATAAGCGAACGACCTGTGGCCCGTTTTTACCAAGAAATCGGTTATTTTTTCCACGCCGGCAGTGTTATCAACGCCGACATAAGGAAGGTCGATATCCTCGTAACGTCGGTCCATGAACACCATCTTGACCCCTGAGTTTTGTATTACCTTCGCAAAACTGGAGTTGCGACCACCAGAACATGTAACAATGATCCCCTCCACACTCTGCGAAAGAAGTGTCTTCAAAAGCTTCGTCTCTTCTTCGATGTTGTGGTCTGTTCCACAAACTATGAACATGTAACCTTTCCGTTTCAAATAATCCTCCGCGCCTTTAACCATCAGCAGGAATGCGGGGTTCGTTATATCGGGTATTATGAATCCAACCACCTTGGTTGACCCGGTTCGTAAACTTCTCGCTATTTGATTTGGACGGTACCCGAGCTGTTCTATGGCTTTTCTGACACGCTCTCGCAGTTCCTCGCTGACACTTTCCGGAGAATTTATGACTCTTGACACTGTGGAAATTGAGACACCAGCAAGTTGAGCCACGCTTCTTATGTTGATGGAGTTATTTCTTTGCTTCGTCATGAGACCCCCTCACAATGTGCTGTGAAAACGTTTCTGAAAACGTTCTTGAAAACGTTTTCAACCAACCACTGATATCTTGCCCGAGCACGTAACACATGTCAAGGCCAGATAAATGGCAATCTACCTCAGAATTAGGAGCCACCTTTAATTACGTCTGGAATTCTCATTTATTCTTTGCCCTGCTCTTGTTTTTTCCTGATCTCTCTGTTTGTTAACATTTCCGGGAGACTCGACACTGCCAAGAATCAGCTCGCAGACAGCATGGCCAACAACAGCTGGTTAAAGGCGATGTCGGGTGATAAACTCGGCTATGGGAGGATCATAAAAAAAAGGCTGCCTCCCGGCAGCCTGTAACAATGATCTTCACTTAGCGAACAGGTCCAGGTCGCAGTATGTCGTCGAATCAACGTTCTTCCACAAGGTTGCCAAACTGTTGTCTTCGAGCTTGATCATGATGTCGTTTTCGGGGCATCTAACACCATTGACGGTGACGTTTTCACGAAAATGAATCTCCACCTCGTGCCCGATGAAACCTGGTCCAAGGTCAAAGTGCGTCCAGTTCGCGATGGAGAAGTGCCTCGAATTCCATTTGTTTGCCGGAAGCTCGTTCACAACTTCCTGTCTCACTCCATCGATGTAGAATTCGACGAACGCGCTGGAGTCTTTAGCGGTCATGTAGTAGAAGCGATGCATGTCCTGGGTGCAGTAGAATCTCACGTAGTCGCCGTTGTGACAAAAGAAGGCGCCAATGTAGGGAAAATCAGCTTTCCAGGTTCTGTTCTTGAAGGTTGCGCCGACTGAAAAAACTATTACGACAACAGCGACCACCACGAAAACCATCCTTTTGAACATCTCCCCCTCTGCTTACCCGTCCTCGAAGACGGGTGTATTTGAGAACTTACAGACAAAGCTTTGTCGCGTTTTCTAAGTTGTCCAGAAAAGACCCCCCCACTTTTGAATTTGCCAAAAGGTTACTAAAAACGATTAGACCTGGCAAACTGTGCGGCGGGATAACCAAAAAGATACGCTCGAGTATCTCGCTCGGCATCGTGTCTCAGGAAAAGAAGCTCGTGGAGTTGAAAATTGCCAGTGCATGATTTTCCAAGAAATTTCGTAAGACGGCAGCCAGGATCGTGTCTGTGTGTTTCTGAAGAAGTCTTTGATAGATGTGTGCGCAGAATCTCTCATACTCTCATATGATCAAAATTGTCAAATCGTACGAATCTTGCTTGCAGAGAAAATATTTGTTCTGCCCTGTTATACGAAAAAGGTCCGCTCGTTTTTCGCTGGTTTCCCTATCAATCATTTTCTCGTTGTTGGGTAACTTTGACTCGGGTGCCTGAACAACTGGGAATACGGCGCTGATATAATCTCAGACGAACGCTTTTGAAGGAGTGGTTCTCAATGAGGCTGGTGAGTTTCGAGCTCGATGGACAGAGAGACTGGGGTATTGTCAGACCTGAACTCAATCTGGTTTGCCCATCCAGGCTCTGGCTGGGTGAAGACGCTCCGAAGACACTGCTGCAGTTCATCGAGCTGTACCACGACAGGATCTCGAATCTCGTTGAGCCAGAGCCAGATGATCACTGGTTGAAACTCGAACAGGTTCAGATCGTAGCGCCCATACCGAATCCAGTGAGAAACATCATCTGCGTTGGGAAGAACTACAAAGATCACGTTTCTGAAATGGCGAAGGTGGGTCATTCAAAAGAAACGGAAATCTCACACCCACACTTCTTCACCAAGGCGACGAACACGGTGAACGGCCCATACTCGAAGATTTATTTGCATCCAGAAATCACATCCCAAGTGGATTACGAGGGAGAGTTGGCAGTAGTCATAGGTAAGAGAGGTATCAACATTCCCGAAGAGAAAGCCATCGACTACGTGTTCGGCTACACCATCTTGAACGACATCACCGCGAGAGATCTTCAGAAGAACCATGTTCAGTGGTTCAAGGGAAAGAGCTTGGATGGCTTTTGTCCCATGGGACCTTGGATCGTGACGAAAGACGAAATAGGTTATCCAGTTGAACTTGAAATTCGCACCTGGGTCAACGGCGAGCTCAGACAGCATTCGAACACCAAGCACATGATCTTTGACATCGCGAAGTTGATAAGCATCCTTTCGCAGGGAATGACGCTCGAACCTGGAGACATACTGGCCACCGGAACACCATCTGGAGTGGGAATGGGATTCAATCCTCCAAAATTACTCAAACCGAACGATGTGGTGAGGATAGAGATCGAAAAGATAGGCTACATAGAGAACCAAATGTACGCTCGATGAGACGCCAAGCGATCCGAGTGAAAGGTTCATCGACAGCTCAAAACGAAAAGGGCGGGTTCCCCCGCCCTTCAATTCAGTAAGTGAAGCTACCTTGATACAGAACCGTCTCCCAAGTCCAAATGTTGTACTCGACGGATGGTAGATTGTCACAGAAAGCCTTCAACCAGCCTGCCATTTGAACTCCTCCAGAAAGTGTCAATCCACCGCTTAGTTTGGCATCCAGCCTGTTTCCAGTGGCAATTGTCGTTTCACCCTTCAACCAAGGGGAAAGCCTCACAAACGGTCCTGCGACGCTGTAAATGTAAGCGGACACCGTGAACGGCAGGCTGAGCTTCGCCAGCGCACCGGCCCTCACACTCGGTTTGGAAAAGCTCGGTCCGCTGTACGATGCATTCCGAGAAGCCGAGTAATTCCACTTGCCATCGTAAGTGAATCTGAGAGACGCATAGTGACTGTAGTTGGTGGACACGGTGAACGAAAGTCCCGCGCTGAACTTTTCGTACACCTCCGCGTTCACTGCCAACTCGAACTGGATCCACACCGGCACAAAGCTGATTGAAAAGTATATCGGCGCTGGTCTGTAAGAGAACAGAGTGGCAGACAAGGTCTTTTCTAAAGTACCAGTCACATTGATATCCAAAGACGGTTTGATCGTTATCGTCGGAGAAACGGACGCTTCGAACCTCCTGAGTCGCCAGCTCCAACTACACCATCCCGTCTTGACCCATCCGTGGTCTATCAGGAGCGAAACTTGCATGGTCAGACTCGTATCGATCCTCGGCGTTGCGGTCATTTGTACAGATGGTGTTGTCGAAGTGGTGAAAGTCAAAGTCTTCTGACCTGACTGTGAAGCTGTGAAGGTCCAGCTTCCAGAAAAATCGTTCTTCACTTTGTGTTCGATAGGCTTTGTGAGTGAATCTGGCTTCATCTTGTCGTTGAAGAATCCGATCTGAAAGGCAGTGTAGTCTCTCAAACTCTGGAGAACCTTTTCACTCGACTTTTCGTCCAGCAAGTTCTTCGGAGTCCCACCGTTGATCACCATGGTTTCCTTGAGTATGAAACCTTTGTCCGTTTTCTTCAGCACAGCCTTGTAGGTGTTACCACCGCCGAAGTCCACGTACCAGGAAACCGGCTCGGTCCTTGAAACGAAGGTTGGAGCGATCTATTCGAGCGTCGAACCCTCTGGAAGGACCAACTCGACCGTTCTCTCCGTGACAAGTGAGTTCTTTTCAGATTTCAAGAACGATGCGATGAAGATGTTTTGCTCGATCTGGTCCTCAAAGTACTTTGGCAACAGCAAGTCAGCGAGTTTTTCGTTGTTCTCGAACCCTTTTCTCGCTATCACGAATCTGTTTTTGTCCTTGTCGTACCTGACAAAACCAGGGACCTTCATGACGATCGTTGCCGTGAAGGTCTTATCAGCCGAGAACTTGATGTCCTTGACCGAGAAACCAGGCGTCGTTCCGTAGAGGAAGTAATACTCCTTTGTGGCTTCGTAGAGGAAGGCGTTAAACGACTTTTCATCCTGGAGCAGTTGCTTGTAGTATTCCGAATAGAACTTGGGCAGATCTTCCCCAGTGATCTTCTCCTGTCTGGTGATGATCGCAAGACCGTCGTGGTACACTTCGATCTTTTCCGTGATGGTTCTGGTGTACTGAGTTGCGAAGAGTACAGCGACAAGAAGTAGCATCACTACGAACATGAGCCTTCTGAGCATGCCACATCCCCCCTCGGACGTTTGGAAGATTCTCGCATGACGAGATTAGAAGGAGATTAGAGAGAGCTCTTTGTTTTGAAGGAAATCAAAAACGGAAGGACGCTCCTTTCCCACGACAGATTGCAAGCCATGATCCATCGATGCACCCAGAGATCCACGTACCACAAAATGAGATAGACCGCGTTGTCCGTTGGATGGCGCTGGACTCGTGAATTGAAAGTCGCTTTTTATCGCATCGTCTCTAAAAGAGCTTCGACAAAAGTTTCATCAGCCAGATGGCAAGGACGGCCCAGAACGCCAAGATGAAAAGACTCACCATTCCGAATCGCCTCTTCATTCGCAGTTGTTGCGCCTTCTCTCTGTACTCGTCCAGGGCTTCTTTTGGGATCGACTTGAGTGCCAAGGCGATGAGCGCTGGGATTATCAGTAGATCGTCCAGCTGACTGAGCAAGGGTATAAAATCCGGCACCAAATCGATCGGGCTCAGTGCGTAACCGAGCGCGAGTGCTATCAGAATCTTCGATCGTCTGGGTACACGCTCATCTTTTCTCGCCAAGTACAACGCGGCGAGGGTTTGGTTGATGTCTTTGATACCATTCTCTTACCCCTTTTCAGTTCACCTTGTATCTCAGCATCGTTCGTGTATCGGGCTAATATTATAAGGGTTATGGCAGATGAGTCATGGGTTTAGGAGAATTGATCTGGCAGCTTTGTGGTGTATATACTTGCTCATAGACTGGTGCACGGGATCGGCGACACGGAGCATCGCGGGACTGTTGAGAGGAAAGCTGGCGGACGTGTTGATAACAGACACAAACACGGCGCGTAACGTAGCTGAGTTCGTCTCCGAGAGAGATTGGAGGTAGCGAAAAGTTGAGCGTCCAAATACTCAATTTGAATCCTTGCTACGATCACTGGGTCATCATTTCGAACGTTCCGAAGACCCCAAACGTCCTGAGAGGCGACTACGTTGTGAAGCTCGTGGATGGGAAAGGATTGAACATCGCGAGGGTTTTCAACCTTCTTGGTTTCCATGATTATCTCTGCATCAACGTGCTCGGTGGCGATGTGGGAAAGATCATCTCATCGAAATGTCGCGAGGAGAACATCAAAACGGCGGAGTTCTGGATCAACGACGAGAACAGGATCAACACCGCAGTTGTGTACGAGTACGAGAAAAGAATGCTCATGGTCAACGAGCCTGGTCCAGTCATGACACCAGACGAGATCGAAAGGTTCATTCAGTACCTTGATTCCGTAATCGAGGAAAAGAGTACGCTGGTCATCTCTGGAAGTGCACCGAGAGGATTCGAGGCCAAGCACATGTCAAGGATCGCGCAGATGGTGAAGGAAAGAGGTTGCAGGCTCATGATAGACATTTCGGGAGAATGGCTGAGAAAGTTGGTGAAGTTCGAGCCAGAGATGGTCAAAGTGAATGCAGACGAGTTCAAGATGGCGTTCGAGCTCAGCAACCTGAGCGTCGAAAAGCTCTACGAAGTCAAGAAACGCTACAAGATCAACGTTCTTTGTGTGACCCTGGGCAAAGACGGCTCCATTACTCTCACAGAAGACAGAGTGTTCCATGCCAAACCGAAGCTGGTCCACTGTGACTTCTCCGTTGGTTCTGGTGATTCCTTCTTTGCGGGCTATCTCTACAAAGAAGCGATGGGCAAATCCATGGAAGAAAGACTGATCTTCGCCACAGCCTGCGGTATGGCGAACACGTTGAAGTACGGTGCGGCGATCTTTGATTTGAAAGACCTGAACGAACAGTTACCGCTCGTAGAGATCGCGGAGGAAAGATTATGAATGCTTACGTTGGTATTGACGTAGGGACCACGAACACCAAGATTCTCGTCGTCACGAAAAAAGGCATCGATAAGATCTACAAGCTTCAAACAGTCAAGAAGAAAATCGACGATGTCGAATTCTTCGATATGGACAGTATCGAGAAGGCTGTGAGAAAGACGCTCAAAACAATACGAAAATCGTATCGAATCGTTGGAATCGCGTGCACCAGCGTCGGTGAATCCGTCGTGCCAGTTGCATCAGGTAAGAAGCTACACGATCCGATCGTTTGGTACGACACGTGCACCAAATCTCTGTACGAAGAGTACCACGACTTGGTGAATCAGTTGGCACCCTACAGAATTTCTGGCTCGCGAGACATCTACTATTATTCGTTGTACAAGATCTTGTACATGCAGAAAAAAGGTCTGGTGGACCTGGGTGAAGTGGAGTGCTGGCTCCCCATATCTTCCTACATCGCTTACAGACTGACTGGCAACGCCGTGTGGGACATGACCCAAGCCTATCGTAGTCACATGGTGGATATCCATCGAAGATGCTGGAACGAAGAACTGCTGAAAGCTTTCAACATACGAATCGAGCAGCTTGGAAAACTGGATTACACCTCTTCCTTCGTTGGTTATCACGATGACATACCAGTGTTCCTCGCGGGTCACGATCATCTGACGGGAACTTTCGGTTTGATCTCTCTATTCGGCAGCGAGTTGATCTACGATTCGATGGGCACCGCCTCGTACACGGTGGCTGTCGCAACCGAAAAAACCAACGAGTTCCACATGGAAGGTCCTTTCATGAAAACAGGTGGTAACGTGGGCATAGCGTTCCAAGGCAGACAATACTACTTGGCTTCGGGAATGAGGTTTTACGGCAAATTGATCGAGATGACCTTGAAACTGTTTGGCTTGAAGTTTTCGTCAAAGAGGTTCGAACGGTTGAACGAATCCATCTCGCAGACACCGACCGATCCTGCCTTCTACATCTACGCAAACGGCGACAACATCGTGGGAGAAGATATCGACGGTATCAACTTCGTGCAGATCCCACCCGATTGTTCTCAAGAACAGATGCTTCAAAGTGTCTATCTGTATCTCTGCTACACGAGCAGGATCACTGTTGAAAATCTCAGACGCCTGCTTGGCAAGCTTCCCATAGTCGTCGGCGGTGCTCTGGTGCAAAACCAAGTTTTCATGAAGTACAAGGCATCCATGCTCGGTGAACCACTGTACTATTTGAACACGACCGAGCTGACGGCGCTCGGAGCGGCGATCGCGGCGATCACAGGCGTCAAAGATGAAGAAACGCTGAATTCGCTCAGAGAGAAGATCACTTTTCAAAGAATCGAGCCACACCCACAGGATGTTCTGAGAATGAACGGGCTTTATGAGAGAATGACTGAACAGTACGAGAAACTCTTGCAAAGACGAGGAGGTCAGTGAGATGCTCGTGACTTTGAAAGAACTGGTTCAAGTTGCGTACAAGTCAGACTACGCGATCCCAGCCTTCAACATCCACACCTACGAAGACGCGGTGGCGATCGTGAAGGGTGCCGAAGAGATGAGATCACCAGTGATACTGATGGCTTCTCCGAGTGCGATCAGACATTTGGGCATAAGAATCGCTGCGTGTATCATGAACGAGCTCGCCGAGAACGCGAAGGTCCCAGTCGTGTCGCACCTCGATCATGCGACGGACCTGGATGTCATCTTCAAGGCCATGAAGGCAGGTTTCACCTCGGTGATGTTCGACGGTTCGAACCTCCCCTTCGACGAGAACGTTGAAAAGACGAAGCTCGTCGTCAAGGTGGCAAGAGCCTTCGGAATTTCTGTCGAAGCGGAGATAGGCAGGGTCGGCAGGTCGGAAGAGGGTGAAGAAGCCACACAGATTTTGACCGAACCAGACGTAGCGAGGAAGTTCTTCGAACTCACCCAAGTCGACGCCTTGGCGGTGGCCGTCGGCACGGCACACGGTATGCAGAAACAAGAAGCGCAGATCGACTTCGAAAGAGTTCAACAGATACAAAGCGCGGTGGATGTTCCGTTGGTCCTACATGGCTCCAGTGGCGTGCCTGACGAAGATCTGACCAAGATCAGCAAGATGAATTTTGGAAAGATAAACATCGGCACGGTGCTGAAAACCGTTTATGTCGAGAGAATTAGAAAGATCCTGCAGGAACAGCCGCAACTCAAAGACCAGATCAAGTTGCTCGAAGAAGCCTCCAAGGCCGTTACGGAAATGGTGAAACACAAAATATCCCTTCTCAACAGCGCTGGAAGGGCTTGAACGGTCTCGATCAAGGTCACAGTTTCGTCATCAAGACTCTGTAGAACTCGCACATCTTCTTGTACGATTCGATCGATAGTCTTTCGTTCTTTCCGTGCACAGTTTCGAGCAGTTCCTTGTCCATGATCAAGGGTGAGAACCTGTAGATGTTCTGGCACAGGCCTCTGTAATGCCTCGAATCCGTCGCACCTATGGTGAGATATGGCGACACAACCGAGTCTGGGAACATCTGTTGGATCGTCTCCACCAACAGTCTGTAGAACTCTCCTTCCAAATCGCTGTCTGGCACAGGATCAGAAACTTGCCAATTCTCGTTCTTCACAACTTCTATCTCGAGGTCCTTAACGATCTCTTTCAATCTCTCGAACACTTGCTCTGACGTTTCACCTGGGATAATTCTGCAGTTCACCGTGGCGACGACCTTTTCCGGTACAACGTTGTCCGCAACACCCGCGTTGAGCATCGTTACACACATGGTGGTTCTGAGCATCGCGTTCAAGCTTGGAATCTTCGAAAAGATCGGTTCCAACAAAGATAGTGTCAGTCTTGGATTTCTCAAAAGAACGTTCAAGGGAAAGCCCCAGAGGTGCGAGAGAGTCTTCAAGAACTCCTCTGTGGATCTGGTCAAAACGGTTTTGGACTTGTAACGAGAAATGCGCTGGACCGCGACCGCCATCCTCTCCACGGGTGAGTTCCTCGTTGGAGTTGAAGAATGTCCCCCTTTTCCCTTCGCGACCAGATCGAAGCTCGCATAGCCCTTCTCAGCGATGCCCACCAATGCGATCGGTCTGTCTATCTTCGGAATCACACCTTTCACTATCGCAGAACCTTCGTCCAAGATCGCCTTTATCTTGATTTTCCTTTCCTGCAAATGTTCCACGATCTTCTTGGCTCCCATATATCCTTTCGTTTCTTCGTCGAAGCCGAAGGCGAGCATGAAATTGTGACTAGGATTGAAATTTTCCGAGAGCAATCTTTCCACAGCCTCCAAAAGACCCATCACGCTGGATTTGTCATCGAGAGTGCCACGGCCCCACACGAATCCATCCGCAACATCCCCAGAGAAAGGATGATGAGCCCAGCCTTCTTCGCTCGCCGGTACCACGTCCGTGTGCGCGAGGAACAGCACGGTCTCTTGCGAACCAACGTCCCACTCGTACAGAAGCGCGTGTTCGTTGATCTTGCTCACTCTCAATCGCGAGTGGGTCAACGGGAACGCTTCTTCGAGGAATCTTTCAAGTTTGGAAAACTCTTCCCAGTTGCCCGCAACGGTTCGAAACTTGATCGACTCTGAAAGTCTTTCGATCTCGCCCATATCTCTGCGCCTCCTTCAGAAGGGACCATAGTTGGTCCAGACCGCGATCAAGATGAAGCCACAACTGATCAAAAACACGAGTAGTTGAAGCAGAATGGTCTTCTTGAACCAACGAACATAGCTGTAGCTCGCGAGGGAGAGCGAAATGAGAAGAACTGGGTTGGTGGGAAAGATCATGTTCGAAAAACCATCTCCGAAGGTCCAGGCAAGCACCATTGTCTGTCGAGAGAGTCCAGACAATTGTGTGAGAGGCGTCAAAATTGGGATCAACAAAAATGCTTTCGCGGATGCAGACGGTATGAAGAAGTTGAGCGCCAAGACGAAAAGATATATCGTCATCGCCACACCGATCTGCCCACGACCTTCAAGAAGCTGTACCGACCCTCTGAGTATCGTGTCCAAAACCATTCCTTGCTCGACGATGTGTTTCACGCTCGCGGCCAGAAGTATGAGAATCGTTGAGGGCAGAATGGTCAAGAGACCGCTCAGAAAGATCTTGAAGGTCTTAGAAGGCCCAAATTTCGCCGCAAGACCACACAAGATACCCATGAAGAAGTAGATCAAGACCATCAAGATCACCAGATACTCTTGAATTGGTTTAAGGAAGAAAGAGAGCACTACGAGGGAAAGCATCAAGGTGAGAGAGATCAAAAAGACTCGGTAAGATTTCTTCGAACCTTCTTTAGAGACGTTCGAACTGATCGGAAACGACCGCCCACCCTTTTCTATTTTCCTCACGTGTGACATCAGGAAGAGAACGAGTATCACGTAAACCACGCCAAAAACGATCAATCTGAGCCAAAGGCCAGAAAAGATCGGTAGACCCGCGAGACTCTGTGCCAACAACACCGTGAACGGGTTGAACGTCGCGCTCGCAAAACCGAACCCAGCAGCGAGAATGCTCATGCCCAAGCCTGTGAACTCGTCCCAACCCATCTGCAAAGACAGATTCACAGCGATGGGGACGAAAGGCACCACTTCTTCGAACAGACCCAGCGCCGATCCAAGCAGCATGAAGGAAAACGTCGTGAGCAAGAGCAAAGAGTTCTTTCTGCTCGCGTACCTTGATACGAGAACATCTATCGTGTACTTCAGTGCCACGCTTTCGTGCAGAAGACTGAAACTCCCGCCGACTATCAGAAGCAAGATGAGAAGGGCGAGGATTCTCGGTCCGTCCGAGCTGAAGAGCACTTCGATTGGAGCGCTGAACCATCTGTAGATTGGCAACCTCTCAGCTTCGATTCTTCTGTAAGAGTCAAAATCGATCACCACTCTACCATCCACGACGTACCTTTCGAATCTGCCCATGGGAAGAACGCGCGTGAGAATGCCACTCAAAAGAACCAAAGAAAGGAGTATCAAGAAGGAAGAGATGAAGATCTTCTTTTGGAATGAAAATGCCTTCTGACTCATGCCATCTCCCCCACAGCGATTTATGCCTCACTACTCGCTTTTCTTCGAATATTATAATAGCTCTTGTGCAAAACAAAGCTTCTTTGGTCAATCACTGGATCGTACCAAAACAAAAAAGCCCCATGTTTGGGGCTGTGGTTTTCATTATCTACTTTTTATTCCTTCATCTCGTTCTCATCGTGCCGCGTCTCTATCTTCATGGACCTCGCTTCTTCACTTCGTGCTAACGAGAAATCTTTCTCAACTTCGGGAGCGCTTTAATCCTTTTTCGATATCTTTTGCTCACGACGAACCCGACTTTTTAGACCGACACCAATGTACACATCCACCGTCTGGACGGTTCAGCTTCTCATGGAGCGCTCCCATTAAGATATATACGAAGCAGCAAGTTGAAGAAGGATAACGGTACGAAAACGAAAAGATGAATTGCCCGTGAGTCAAGACCAATCGAAAAGCCGAGAGCTTTCGGAAACGCGTCTTCTGCAACGCTTGCTCGCGAGGTATGGTATTCGACGGTACGAGTTTGAATTTAACATTCGACACCGTCGACAAGCTCGACAATCGCTGGACAGACTCGACAGCTCATCGAATCTGAAAGAGCGAATTCATGTCTACGTGCTTGAACTTGCCTGACAAGCGGTAAACTCCGTTCCTGAAGAGCAAAATTTTCTTTTGCACCAGCTGTTCGATTACCGAATATGCCGTCGTGCGTTTGATGCCAACTTTTTGAAGCTCCGACACCAGCTGTTCTTTCGAGCCTGTGAAATTCCTGAGTGTTCTCAACGCTTTTCTCTGATTCTCGGTCAGGGTGAGTTGGTGAACGAAGTACTCACCGACCAACTTTTCTATGGTTCTGACGATGTGTTCTTTCGATATTCTTTTCTCTTCAACGTTCTCGAAGACCGTTTTGTTCAATATCCATATCGCGTCCCTTGGATTGCCATCGGCGAAATCACTCGCGATCTCGAGGACTTCTTGCGATACGAGGTCCAAATGCTCACGAATCCTTCTGATCAGTAACTCCTTTATATCGCTTTTACTGAGGGGTTCCAAGAACACGATGTCTTTGAAGATGTTTTCGAGGTTCCCCGCTTCGTTCCATCTCATCCTGTCGGCGCTGTACTCTCTGTAGATGGAGTATGGAAGTGCTAAGATGACGACCAAGCCTTCGAAAACGATCTGTGATTTGATGGCATCCAGCGTTCTCAAAACGTCCTCCTTTCTCTCTTTATCGAGCTCATCGATGAGCAAGATCAGCTTTTCCTTCATTCGTACAGTTTTTTCTATCAACTCTGCGAGCTTTTCCTTCGCGGCGAAGAAGTTGAACCTGGGCATTTCGCTCTTTTGAA